>JAPYRQ010000025.1 GCA_029936935.1 Dehalococcoidia bacterium
GGATAGAGTGTCTTAATGTCTAAGATGCTCATTCCCATCCTTTCGATTCTGGCAGTTGCCGCCACGTTCCTGATATTGGGCGTTGTGTTCATCACCACAGGCGAAGAGGCCACCATCGGCATCGGCCTTGGGATTATCGGCGCCGTCCTTATAGTGACCGGCCTCCGAGCGTTGGAAGGTTATCTGGCACGTGGTGGCAAGATAGCCGGTAAGCAAATAGATTTACCGAGCGGCATGACGCCTTTCTGGGTACTCACTCTTGCTGTCATCTCCGTAGCTGCTATCTTCCTGGGGTTGGGCACGCTCTTCACCCTTGGTGGTAACGATTTCACCGTCATCGCGGGCCTGTTCATCATCGTAGGGGTTCTGATTGTCGGTGGATCGTTGGGTCGCATCGATTCCGGCGGGATGAACAAGCGACTTCGGACTCTGGCCCTGGTTTCCATGGGCTCGATAGTCGGGGCATCATTCTTGATTGTCGCGTTGGTCGTGGGCGGTAAGATGGCTGGGCACTTCTTCTGGGAAGTTGACCAGATCTTCCTCCAGACACCAACACAACCCATCGCCTTCACCCACGTACCTCACGTACAACAAGCTGGCATTGACTGTGTGTTCTGCCACCGGACGGTGACAACGCAGCCTACCGCCAGCATCCCCCCTGTTCAACAGTGCACCTTCTGCCACAAAATCATTGCGACGGAAAGCCCGGAGATTGGGAAGCTGCTGGCAGCATGGGACAACAACCAGCCTATTGAATGGATTCGAGTACACAGGCTCCCGGACCACGTAAGGTTCGTTCACGAAGCCCACATCACATTCTTCTCAGAGAAGGATGGAGTCCCGGCATCGGCTGTGTGCTCGTTATGCCATGGCGATGTGGGGGCAATGACCGAGGTATCACAGCAAAAGCAATTGCAGATGGGCTTCTGTGTGGACTGCCATCGTAACAACGATGCACCTACAGACTGCACCGCCTGCCACTACTAAGGGATAAGGATCAAGATCGAATGGGTGTAACGCGGCGTCAGCTGCTCAAATTCTCCGGCATAGGAATGTTGGGTGCGGTTATCTTTGCAGGTTGCCGTATTCCAGATAGGGAATTCATTGCCGAGAGTCCCGTATTGATTCCTGAAGACCTTGTTGAAGGCCAGGATGCCTACTTTGCTACCCTCGCCAGACCCAGCACCGGGGTTGAAAGTGTCCTGGTGCGCGTCATGCAGGGAAGAGCCAAGAAGGTTGAAGGCAACCCTGATTACCCAATGAGTCGTGGCAAGCACACGGCCCAGGCAGAAGCATCCCTCCAAGAGCTGTATCACCCTGACCGCATCGCGACGCCGTTGCGACGTGTTGGCAATCGCGGTTCCGGCCAATTCGAGTCGATTTCCTGGGAAGATGCGATAGACGAGCTTCAGTCCAAGCTCAACGAATACTCCGGCAACCCTGGTAGCGTGGCAATGATCACTGAGCCGCTACGGGGTGCCCTTGGCACAGTGGTGAACCGCTTCGCATCCAACTACGGCGCCACACAACTAGCTTTTGAAGCAGTGGATCAGACAGTGGTCCGTGCGGCTTTCAAGGAAATGTTCAACCAGGATCGCCTGCCCATCGCAGACGTGCAGAACTCCCACTACGTCCTTTCCTTTGGAGCGGACTTCCTTAGTAGCTGGCACGCGCCGCTTCACTATAACTGGCAATACGGAGAGTTCCGCGACACGGATTCAAGTAAGCGCGGCACCCTGGTTCAGATTGAGCCACGGTTCTCCATGACGGCAGCAAACGCCGATACCTGGGTGTACATCAACCCTGGCACTGAAGGAGTCCTTGCCCTGGCGATCGCAGATGTGATCGTGAAGGAAGGTCTGGGTGACGCAGCGGCAATGATTACCCTGGGTGATGTCATAGCTACCCACGCTCAGCCCCTGGCTACAGCGGCGGATGTGACCGGCGTCTCGGAAGCCAAGATTCTTGAGATGGCCCATGACTTTGCTGGACATCAGCCGGGCGTAGCAATCGGCGGTGGTTTGGCAGCGGCTCAGACCAACGGCCTCTTTAACATGACAGCGGTCTACCTGCTGAACGCGCTGGTAGACAACGTAGGTAAGAAGGGTGGAATTCTCTTCAACCCTGACGCCCCGGTGAAGGATTTGGTCAGCAGTGCAGCCGCATCGCCCCTGGTGGACTTCCAGCGACTCGCTGACCGTATGCGCACGAACATTCCCAACGGCGTCAACGCTGTGCTGGTGCATGGTGCAGACCCCGTTTACGCGCTTCCGGGTGGCCTCCAGTTCGGTAGGGCCATGATGGAGCACGTCCAGTTCATCGCCAGCTTCTCCAACTTCATGGACGAGACCACGGCGATGGCTGACTTGGTTCTCCCCGATCAGGTTCCGATGGAAGGTTGGGGCGACGACGTTTCCGATCCCGGCCCCGGATACGAGTCGATTGCCCTTCAGCAGCCCGTGGTGATGCCCTTCGTAGACGTCCGTAGCTTTGGCGATGTTCTGCTGGCAACGGTAGAGGGCCTGGGCGGCGGCATGACGCGAGGCCTCCCATGGAACACCATGAAGGATGCCATCCGGGCGAACGCCCAGGAGTTGTACAAACTGAATAGAGGCTCCATCCAGCAGTACCCCTCGTTTGAGGAGTTCTGGGTGGGCATACTCCAGCGCGGTGGCTGGTGGGATACCAAGGCAAAGTCCAAGGCTTCCACCAAAGCAAAGATAGACAAGATTCCAGGTAATGCCGTCCCTTCCTTCAGCGGAAGTGTAGCCGAGTATCCTTACCACCTCTTGCCGTTCATGTCCCACGCTATGGGCGATGGCAGAGGTGCGCACCTTCCCTGGCTTCAGGCAACACCGGACCCCATCACCACAGCGGTGTGGAGTACCTGGATAGAGTTGAACCCCAATACTGCCAAGGGCCTGGATGTCAGAGAGGGCGATATCCTCAAGGTGACATCGCCAAAGGGCAGCATTGAAGCCCAGGTGTACGTGAACCCGGCAGCGCCGCCCAAGGTAGTAAGCATACCAATGGGTCAGGGCCACACAGAGATGGGCAGGTACGCTAAAGACATTGGCAGCAACGTCATGAGCATTCTGGACGCTGTATCGGACGCAGACACTGGAGCCCTCGCTTGGGGCGCGACTCGAGTGAAGCTCACGTTGACGGGCCGCCGTAGCAGGGTACCAAAGTTCGAGGGCATGGTAGTGCCACGTTTACTGGACCCTGTCGGAGAAGCTGGAGCCGGGACCCCTGGTGGACCCTTGTACAAGATATCGAATGGGAAAGATCACGAATAGATCAGTAGAAATCGCGTCTGAATGGGCCGAGAAGCTCAGAGGACTCGGGAGGACCAGTTGGCTGTAGAACACGTCGAACGAAAATGGGGAATGGCAGTAGACGCTGACAAGTGCACGGGCTGTCAGGCCTGTGTGGTGTCGTGTCAGGCTGAGAACAATATCCCCCTCAATGAGTCCGACCACTTCCTCCAGCGCCGGGCGATCCAGTGGATTCGCATCGAGCGGTATTGGGAAGGTGAGTTCCCTGAGGTGAAGGCACGGTTTGTGCCGATGCTCTGCCAGCATTGTGAGAATGCACCCTGCGAGCCGGTATGCCCGGTGTTCGCCACCTACCACAACAATGAGGGTTTGAACGTCCAGGTATACAACCGTTGCATCGGCACACGTTTCTGCGCCAACAACGATCCCTGGAACGTACGGTTCTTCAACTTCTGGGAGCCGGTGTGGCCAGAGACTCTGCGGAACCAGTTGAACTCCGATGTCACGGTTCGTAGCCGCGGCATCATGGAGAAGTGCAGCTTCTGCGTGCAACGTATCCGCCGGACGATTCGAGAGGTTACTCGAGAGGGACGTGAAGTAGTCGATGGCGATGTGACCCCGGCCTGCGTCCAGTCCTGCCCCACCAACGCTCTGGTGTTTGGTGACTTGAATGACTCTGACAGTGAAGTTGATAAGCTGCGCAAGGGTGGCCGACAGTATCGGATACTTGACCACCTTGGCACAGAACCCAGTGTCTACTACCTGAGCAAGGTAGATCCCCACGCAGTAACGGAAGAGGCACATGCATAACGGCGGCCCCCACGGGCATCATGTAGACCTACTGGTACGTACGCCAGAACAGGTCAATGAAGAAGTACTGAGTTGGACCACACGGACCAGCTCAAAGTACTGGCTGTTAGTGTTGGCTCTGGCCGGCGTGACGGTTCTGGGCGTCATTGGCTTCATAATGAAGGCCAGTGACGATGGCTTTGATTCTCATATGCCCTGGGGTTATCTGGCTGCCGGATTGGCGTTCATTTTGACGACAAGCCTTTCGGCGCCGCTGATTGCCCTTGCGCCTCGGTTTGCCAAAGCGCACTGGACACGGCCGATATCCCGCATCGCTGAGATATGGTCCGTCGCCGGTTTGCTCGCATTGTTGATTTTGATTCCTCTGCTGGTGACATTGCCATCGGCAGAAGGCCGCAACACCATGTGGTTCTATGACAAGGTTGCAGAGGATTGGCCTGTTGGTGCGCCTCATCTGTACATCGCATTAGGTCTGATATTCCTTGTTATCAACGGGTTCGGCCTCTTGTGGGCCTCAGCCATACCTGACTTTGCCGCAGCGCGAGAGCGCACCACCGGTTGGCGGAAGGTCTGGTATACCAGGTTGTCCCTTGGCTGGGTCGGCACCAAGCGCCAGTGGCGCGGACTGAGAGCCGGTCTCGGCGTCCTCGGCGCCTTCTACTTCATGATGTTGGTCTTTGCCCATACATATGTGAGTTTCGATTTTGGTCAGAGCCTCGTGCCAGGCATGCGTGACTCTATCATGCCCACATGGCAGGCCCTCGGTGGCATCCAATCGGCGTTGGCCACGGTCATCGTGACCGCCTTCGTCATACGAGCCGCCGGTGGCTTCAAGGATTACATCAACGTCAACCAGTTCTGGAGCATGGCCAAGCTCATGCTCGCATCCTCCCTGTTGTGGATGTACTTCTGGTGGTCGGGCTTCATCGTCCTCTGGTACGGCAAGACGCCGTTGCAGCAGGACCTCCTCCAGTTGATGTGGTTCGGGCCTTATAAAACGATTTTCATAATGACGCTCTTGCTAAGCTTCGCCGTACCGTTGCTGCTCCTGATGTGGAACGGCCTCCGGAAGAGTATCTGGGGACCTGCGTTGGTGTCCTTGTTCATTCTGTCGGGAGCGTTCTTGGACAAGATTCGAATCTACGTATCGTCCTACTCCGTTGAGAACGTCACAGCTCACGTTCTGGAAACGGTGCCTGAGGGAGTGACCCCGGACAGTTCAGACATCATGATGCTTATGGGTGTGGTCAGCGGAGCAATCCTCTTATTCACCCTGGCAGTGAAATTCATACCGGTCATTAGTATGTGGGAGGTCCGTGAAGGAATGCTCCTGCAAGAGATTCGTCCGCTGAAACGCCTACCGTTGAAGGTGTTAGCCAAGCCCGAGTAAATTCCCGTTTGATGGTTTAAGGAGCCAGGATGCAACAGCGTCCAACACTGACAGAAATAGAGATTAACCGAGACCTACTAAGGCCGACGTTAGATACGCCTATGTGGTTCTATGGCCTGATGGCCTTTTTGAGCATCTTCGCCGCTGCGGCGATTGGTGCTTTCGCATGGGCGATTAACCACGGGACAGGCGTATACGGCCTGAACCGTCCGGTCATGTGGGGCTTCCTGCTGGTGAACTTCGTGTTCTGGGTAGGCATCAGCCACGCCGGAGTCATGCTCTCAGCCATCCTCAGACTTGCTAACGCAGAGTGGCGTAGACCCGCCACCCGTGCTGCAGAGGTATTAACCGTTTTCGCCCTCGGCACAGCGGCCATGCATCCCCTCTTTCACCTTGGCCGTCCTTGGAGGCTCTACTGGTCCATGCCTCCTGGCTATGACTTCGGCAGAGGCATTTGGCCTGACATCCGGTCCCCCTTCGTTTGGGACCCAACAGCTATTTCGACGTACCTGACAAGTACCGCGTTGTTCGTGGGCTTGTTGCTCATCCCTGACCTGGCAGTGCTTCGTGACCACTCATCTGGCATGAGGCAGCGCATGTACTCCGCAATGAGTCTGGGCTGGCGGGGCAACACACGACAGTGGAAGCTGCAGATCATTGCAGGGTTCCTGTTGTCGGCCCTGATTCTCCCGGTGTTCGTCTCCGTTCACAGCATCGTGTCGTGGGACTTCGCTGTACAGATTGCCGTCGAGGGTTGGAACGCAACCATCTTCGCCCCGTACTTCGTCATCGGCGCAGTACACTCGGGCGTGGCCGGCGTGATATCCATACTTGCGCTGCTGCGATGGATGTTCAAATGGGAGAACTACATCCGCGACGACCACTTCGATGCGCTTGCTCGACTCATGATTGTAGTAGCGGTGGCTTGGTTCTACTTCTTCATCATTGAATTCATGATGGGCTTCTATCCTAATGAGGAGCCTGAGTTGTCCCTGAGGAACCTGCAGTTGACCCAATGGCCGTTCAATGCAGCGTTCATCGTCTTTGCACTGACGTCCTTCTTCATCCCGGTGCCGCTCTGGTTGTTCCGGAAGGTGCGACGCAACGTGGCGCTGATGTTCTGGACCTGTGTATTGGTGAACATTGGCATGTGGTTGGAGAGGTTCCTCATCATCATCCCAAGCCTGATGCGGAAGCAGGTACTCACCTTCAACTGGGGCTCATACAACCCCAGCCCAATTGAGTTGATCCTGGTGGGTGGAAGCTTCGCAATGGTGTTCCTGGGGGTTCTCACATTCGTGAAGTTCTTCCCCATCATCCCTCTGGCGGACGCCAAAGAGGGTGAGATAATGGCAACGGAAATCAGGGTCGGGAAGGTTATGGTCCCGGCGGCATACAGAGAAGAGTAAATCAGCGAAGCGAGATGGAGCTATGGCAGGTAGAAGCATAATGGGCCTCTTCAAAGAGGTGGACGATGCCGTTGAGGCAGCAGACAAGCTAAAAGAAAATGGCATGGATGATTTTGAAGTGCTAACGGGGTCTCCGTACCCTGAAGGTGCCTTTGGTGAGAAGGTTGCCAACCACCGGCTGTACGTATGGCCTCTGGTGGGTGCCGCTCTTGGCTTTTCCATCGCCATCCTGGTTACAGCAGGAACACAGCTTGCTTACCCGATAGTAACCGGTAGTAAGCCGATCTTGGCTCTGCCTCCTATGTTCATCATCGCTTATGAGGGCACCATGCTGGGTGCTATCCTCTCAACCATCATCGGCGTTATTTTTGAGTCCCGTTTGCCAAGGGCGAAACTGGGCCTCTACGATCCGCGTATCACTGAGGGTTATATCGGTTTGGTGGTGGTGGCCCCTGACGGAGACACTGACCGTGTTGACGCGCTCTTTAAAGCGGCAAATGCTACAGACGTTAAATTGGAGCCAGTAGGTGCATAGCATGAGTCATATTGCAGGCATAGGCAGCGATAAGCTGGGTGCAGGACGGTCTACCCGTCGTGCACTGCTGCTTGTTGTTGTGCTGATAGTGGCTATTGCCGCTACCGGTTGTCTGGCCAAGAGCGGCTCGTACGCACCCATTGATTGGGCTGCGGAAATGCACTATTCCCAGTCTTACCGTGCTCAGGAGCCGCCGCGGCTGTCATCGCCACTCGGCGCTGTTCCCTTCAAGTTTGCATCTGACACCAGAGAGTTGACCCGTGAGCCTGCTATCGGCCCTGGGGGATACTCTGCGTTGACCAACCCGGTGACGCGGACAGCGGCCACAAGCGCTGCTGGTGCCGAGTTGTTCCGGGTGAACTGCTCCATGTGCCACGGCACTGAAGGCTTGGGCGATGGTCGGGTGAGCGCATTCCTTCTGGCCTACGGCTCTGCTCCTGCGGCAAATGTGACGGGTGCAGGCACGGTGAGTCGAACCGACGGCGAGATATTCGAACTCATCGTACAAGGCGGAGCAACATCAACCCTACTTGGTATGCCTGCGTTCCAGAACCTGCTCTCGCCAAGCGACCGATGGCTGTTGGTAGACTACATCCGAGAACTGCAAGGTAACTAGGTCCTGTACCAACCTCCCTGACGGTCACTTGACCACGACCCGACTGGTAGCGTGGGCGCTTTGACGAGAGTGACTTCTGCACCTATAACCCCCTATCTGCATCAAAGGTGTTTGGTGGGGAGGGGGGCACTTCCTGGAAACAGGTTCTTTTTACACATCCCCACCAAGTCTACACACGTAGTAAGCTAGTAGTGAGGATGTGGCTATGCAACGTAGCTGGTTAGTCTCTCTGGGGGTGACGGCAGCGGTGGTTGGGTTCTCTATCGGGGTAAGCGCCGTGGTCAATCCCCTTTTCGGCAGGTACGTTCACTGGGACTGGATGGTAGGTCTGGCTCCAACCCTCTACGTCATATCAGTGATAGCCTTGCGCCGCAGGTGGGTCTAGCCCCGCATGGCGGGATACCCAAAAGCCTGACGGTTACTAGGGGCTGGTTCAATTGAGCCGGAGTAGCAGTTGGTGATGTTCACAAGAACACGGCGGTATAGCGAGACCACATTCATATTCTTGATTGTCAGCGCGATAGCCGCATTGGCCGCCTGCTCTACATCCAATTTACCCCTCCCTGAAGACCAACTTCGGGCGCAAGCCCTGGATAAGTCCCTCATCTGTCCTATCTGCCCCGGAGAGACCATCGATAGGTCTCAGGTGCAACTCGCAAACCAGATGCAGGCGATTGTGCGAGAGCAGGTAGAGGATGGACGGTCCGATGCTCAGATACGGCAATTCTTCGTCGATCGGTATGGCGAACGCGTGCTGGCATCTCCACCCAAAGAAGGCTTCAACCTTGTGATGTGGATCGCGCCGCCTGTTGGCATCACCTTGGCGCTCCTCGTTCTGTTCCTGGTAACGAAATCGATGTTGCGCCAGGGACCCACCCCCGCGTTACGCCCATCGAATGCTAGCAGCGAACACGATGTCGACCTCGAAGCATATCTGGAATTGGTAGATAAAGAACTGGGCGAGAGAGATGATCCGCCCCCACCGGCTGAAAAGCCAGACACGGAAGGAACAGCGTAATGGCCGACCTGGGTTCTATCACCCTCTTACTCTCCCTGGCGTTGGCGGTATACGCGGCCATCGGCTCAGTTGTTGGCAAGTGGAAGAGTGCACCGGAGTTGGTTATCAGCGCCCGGTACGCTGCGTACCTGACCCCTGCAATGCTGGCTATTTCCACAGGAGTGCTTGTCTCGGCCTTCGTAAACCATAACTTTGAGTTGCGATACGTGACTGGCCACAGCAACCTGGCTATGGATCCTTGGCTCACCTGGGTAGCTTTCTATGCCGGCAACGAGGGCTCCATGCTGTTCCTGTCCCTCATCTTCTCCGCAGTGAGCGCGCTGGCCATCTGGCGTGCGCCGGACGAAGTTCGACCAGCCCTTCCCTATACCATCTTTGTTTTGATGTCCATCACGGTGTTCTTCGTCGCGGTGATGATGACCATGGCCAACCCCTTCTTCGAGCTTCCTGTTGCCCCCGCTGACGGCCAGGGCATCAACCCACTGCTGACCCACGTAGGTATGTTCTTCCATCCGCCTATGCTGATGGCAGGCCTCATTGGGTTGGGGATACCCTTCGCGTTTGGCATGGGACACCTGATGGCTGGCCAAACCGGCGATGAATGGGTAGACACCGCGCGGGCCTGGGCCTTGATCGTCTGGGCCACGTTGACTATCGGCCTGCTGCTTGGCGCATGGTGGGCGTACACCATCCTGGGTTGGGGCGGCTACTGGGCCTGGGATCCGGTTGAGAACGCCGGACTGTTACCCTGGCTGCCGCTGACGGCCTTTGTCCACTCCATCATGGTGCAGAAACGTCGAGGCATGTTCCGCATGTGGAATATGGCCCTGATCATCCTAGCGTGGGGCTTTGCCATGTACGGCATGTTCATGAACCGTGGCGGCCCCGTGCCTTCCGTCCACTCCTTCGGCCAATCGACGATGGGTTGGGTGTTCCTGATATTCCTTGGTGCGAACCTCCTTGGTGCGTTCGCCCTGTTCTTCTGGCGATACTCATCGTTGAAGAGTGCTGCTGCGTTGGAATCGCACCTATCGCGAGAGGCAGCCTTCCTCCTGAACAACCTGTTGTTCCTGATGATTGCCCTGGTGACGTTGTGGGGCGTGTTATACCCCTTGATAACAGATGTGTTCCGGGGCGTGACCATCACGGTGGGAAGACCCTACTTCGATGTCGTTGCGGGCCCGCTGTTCCTGGCGCTCGTCGTGCTTATGGGCGTCGGCCCGTTGTTACCGTGGCGCAGGGCGTCCGGCCAATCGCTGCTACGACTTATGCGGCTCCCTATCGCTGTGGGACTGGGTACGGCGATGATATCCGTGCTGCTTGGCGCAACATCGGCAATTCCTGCCCTGGCCTTCGGTGTCTGTGGCATGGCGGCCACGGGTATTGCACGTGAATGGGCCAAAGGAACCCAGGTGCGTCATAACAAGGGGGAGAGCTACCCTGCAGCCTTTGTTCGCCTTGTATCGTCCAATAGGCCTAGATACGGCGGCTACATCGCGCATATAGGCATCATCATGGTGGCGTTCGCTGCCACCGGTTCATCGTTCTACGGTGTGCAGGACGATTTCTCCCTGGCTCCCGGCGAGCGGGCGGTCCTGGGCGACTACGAGATGGAGTACATTGGGGCCACTACGCAGATCAAGTCAGACCGGATAGAGCAGCGTGCGGACGTCATCCTGTACAAGAACGGGGAGTTCGTTAAACAACTGCATCCCGGATATGCCTTCTATCCTAGCTTCTCCATGGCGGCTACCCGTGCAGGCATCCGGCAGACGCCCGTAGAAGACCTGTACATCCTGGCGAGCGAGTTCTCAGAGGACGGGCGCGCGCTATTCCGATTGCATATCAACCCTCTCATCGTGTGGTTGTGGTTGGCGGGGCCGGTCATGGTTTTCGGAACCGTCGTCTCGTTGTGGCCGGAGCGCCAGAAGGCCGCCGTTGCCATATCCACTCTTCGCACACCTCCTCCTACTGCGCCCGTTACAACATAGAAGTGGGCCCGCAGTTGCTAGCGCTGGGGTACACTAGACCTAACCAACCTAAAAAGGAAGAACGCCGTGCCACTGGCCTTTTCTGCCCTGCTTGCTGTGATTGCTGTAGCGATTATTGCCATTCCCTTCTTTCGTACACCAAAGAAGGAAGATGCCTTTGATCCACACAACGCCGAGGCATTACGCTCGCAACGTGAATCCATCTACCAGGCTTTGGAGACGCTGCGACTCGAGCGAGAGCTCGGCCAGGTGGACGACCAGGAGTATCAGCGCCAACTGCGGGAGTATCGACGACAGGCAGCCATCGCACTGCAGGCGCAGGAGCGTGTAGTGGGCGATCAAGAGGAGCTTGTCGCGTTGCTTGAGGAAGAGGTCTTGGCCGCAAGGGTCAGACTCCAGAAAGATGACGAACAACCCAAGGGCGATTCCTGATGTTGCTTCGGCCTCTGCTCACTGCAACTCTGGTTCTCTCGGTATTCATTGCCCTCACTCAGCTCCACCAACCCGCCTACGCCCAATCGCCCAACGAACTATCGGGCACGGTCACCAACGGCACCGCAGGGGAAGGCGCACCTGTTAATCTCCAGGTCACACTGCAATTCCAGGCGGAATCGGACGAGGTCATCGAGCGTGTCACCCTCACGGAAGCTGGCGGCGCCTTCAACTTTGTGAACCTCCCGCCTCAAGGCAACCTCGGCTACGTGGTCTCCGCGACCTACCTGGAGGTCGAGTACACCAACAGGAGGTTGGGAGAGCCATTGGTGGAGCCTCTGGGTGTCACGATATACGAACTCACCAACGACTTCACGGTGCTGTACCTGCTGGACGATACCCTGGCGCTGACCTCTGCCGATAAGAAGACACGGCAGATCGAGGTGCTGGAAGCGGTCAAGCTCAGAAATAACAGTGATCGCACCTTCCAGACCGACGTGCAGACCGATGGGCCAATGAACCTCCTGCGCTTCACCCTGCCGGCGGGCGCTACCGACCTGGACGTGGAGACGTCGTTGCCGGGCGGACATATCCTGCAGGTGAACCTGGGCTTCGCACTGACGACGCCCATCCCTCCCGGCGAGCATGACATCCTGTACGTGTACCGCGCTCCGTACGATGGCTCGTCACTCGAATATGAGCCCCACTTCCCCATGGGGGTAGAATCGTATCGCGTCATGCTGCCGGATGGACTGGCCAGGGCCGAAAGCATGGGCATGCAACTGGCAGACTCGGCCACTATAGGCGACAGGACATTCGTGATACTGGAATCAGAGAACGTTGAGGTGGGTGGTAGGGTGAACTTCACCATGACCGGCTTACCCCAACCTTCATTGATGCAGCGCGCGGAGAAAGTGGCCAAGAGCGATGGCTTCCAACGCGGCGTGTTGCCCGGACTGGCAGGCCTGGTGTTCGTAGGGCTGGTGGGGTTCACGCTGGTGCGACGTCGCAGGGCGTCTGTAGCGGGCGAGGACGGCTTTGAGGGCGTGGATGATGAACACGATGACCTTATCCTCGCCATAGCCACGCTGGACGAGCGTTTCGAGTCTGGCGACATCGAAGAAGAAGCCTACAACCAACAGCGAGCCGAGTTGCTAGAGCAAATAAGGAACAACAGTGGCTGAACAAGACAATATCACCCAGGAGGAGCGACCAGCCAACCATCGTAAGCTGATTGCGATGGTAGCTGTGGCTATCCCCCTAATCGCGTTGTTCGCCATCCTGGGCGTCGCGCTGGGTCGCTCGGGCGGCGTACCTGCCGGCATTGCTATCAACAGTGCGTTCGGTGAGGTGGACGTGGACCCCGACATGGCTCGCGACTTCGTTGTGACTACGTTTGGCGGCCAACAGTTGCGTCTCTCGGACCTGCGCGGTCAGGTGGTGATGCTCGACTTCTGGGGGTCGTGGTGCGCACCGTGTCGACAGGAAGCGCCAGCGTTGGCAGCAGCCTACCCGGGTTACAAGGCGCAGGGCGTGGAGTTCCTGGGCGTAGCCATATGGGACGTTGAATCAGAGGCGAAGCGATTTGCGCTAGAAAGCGGCGCGGGGTACCCCATGGGCGTCGACACCAAGGGCAACATCGCCATCGACTACGGCCTAACGGGCATCCCGGAGAAGTACTTCATAGACGTCGATGGCAGGATTGTCCGCAAGTTCGTCGGCCCCGTCAGCGACGAGATACTTGAGAGCGTCTTCTCTGAGATTTTGACGAACTAAGTAGAGGTGAGTCATGGCCGGAGTCGTGACAGCAGTTTCTGCGAGTGATAGCTACACGTTCACCAAGCCGAACCGGGAGAGTATACGCCTGCTGGTCGGGTTGGGTGTCGAGGGCGACGCCCATGCTGGCGAGAAGGTCAAGCATCGTTCCAGGATGGAACGTAACCCGGATGAGCCCAACCTGCGTCAGGTGCACCTCATCCACGCTGAACTCCACGACGAACTGCGTGAGGCTGGCTACGACGTGAAGCCGGGCGATGTTGGTGAGAACGTGACTACAAGCGGCCTGGACCTGCTTGGCCTGCCCACCGGCACCAAGCTCCACCTGGGTGATGACGTGGTGATTGAGGTGACGGGTCTGCGTAACCCCTGCTATCAGCTCGACAAGTTTCAGCCTGGGTTGATGAAAGCGACGTTGGACAACGACGCTGATGGCAACCTCGTTCGCAAGGCTGGCATCATGAGCATCGTCCTTGAAGGCGGCGACGTTAAGCCCGGCGATGATATCCGTGTGGAACTGCCACCGGAGCCACATAAGAAGCTTGAGCCCGTCTAGGCAGGACTTAGCTCTGCACCTTTATAACATGATGGCCCCGTACAGCGGGGCACCTAAGCACCCGTTTTGATGTGCTACGATTGCCGCGCTGTGAAAGCACGTTTATCGTTCATCGTTGGGTTTATTGTATTGGCAGCATGCGTCCAGACCAACACGCCTAATTAATCGGAGGTATTTCCTATGTCTTCAGACCAACAACCGAACCTGCTTGACCCCGTTCTCAGTGAAGAGGCAGTGTTGTCTCTGGTACGGCGCCATGTTCCCGGCGCTAAGGCCCTCACCCGCGTGGATGAATCAGGCGGTGAAGCGCGCTCATATCTGGTAGATGATGAACTGATTCTCAACATCCAGCGGCCCCACAGAGTGCGACATCGCACCAGCCTGGAAAAGTCCGCTTTTTTCCTAAACCAGCTGGCCTTGGATCCAGAGATCATCGTGCCCCAAGTGCTCGGCCATGGCCGAACAGATGATGTCGAATACCTCTGCATGACCCGCATTCCAGGTGAGGCCATGCTAAACATCAATCTGGAAGGGTCTGCGCGAAAGGAAGTGGTCAAGACTTTGGGTCGCACACTGCGGCGCATACATCAGACCCCGCAAGCACCCTTCCATGATAGCGGCCTCTTCCCCGAGACCAGTTTGGGGGATGAGTTCGCCACTACCGTTGAAGCAATCATGAAAAATCAGGTCTCATGGAAACTTGACCTTTCTCCCCAGGACGTGGCAGCCAAGGTGCTAGCAACGCTATCTTCCTCCGGTGAAAAAGTAGCGCTCCATTCCAATCCGGGCCCCGTTCACGTCTTCGTCGATCCAACCACCAGTAGGTTCTCAGGTCTGATCGACTTCGGCGATGCCTATATCAGCCACCCAGGCCTAGATCTGCGCGTGTGGAGCGAGCCTGAAGACCGAGCGGCTATCCTGGAGGGATACACCGAAGAACAGGGCGTGGACGACGATTTCATGGCAGCCTGGCGTGGGGGAATGATCGTGTCTGCGATGAACGCAACCTGGCGTCGACCCGCGCAAGCAGCGGAGGCCCAACAGCGCCTACGACAATTGCTGGCAGAGTTCTAGTCGTAGGGGTTTCATTCGATTTCTGATCATAGGGATATTAGAGGAACATAACAGGAACAATTATCCTGTAGTGCTTAACATGGATTCGCAGCTGAATGGGGCGTAATAGGCATCAATTGCTACACCACACAAGGGCGATTCTCGGCTATTTACCCAAATCCGTTCGCGATGAAGATGCCTGCCGTGGTTAGGCACAAATGGGTCTAAGACGCCCTAGTGACCGCGGTAGCGGTTGACGATGGGCATGCGGCGGTCTCGACCGAACGCGCGTGGCGTGATCTTGATGCCCACTGCCCCCTGCCGACGCTTGAACTCGTTGCGGTCCACGGACCGCATCACACGTTCCACCACAGCGGCCTCAAATCCCATGCCCAGCATCTCCTCGTAGGAGCGATCCTCCTCAACGTAGGCCGCAAGCACCTTGTCGAGTAGGTCGTAGGGCGGCAGGTCGTCGTCGTCACGCTGGTCGGGTTTTAGCTCTGCGCTTGGCGGCTTGGTTATGACGTTCTGGGGAATCGGACCCGCCGGGACGCCGTTCACGTTGCGCCAATCGCACAGCTTGTACACTAGGGTCTTGGGCACGTCGTTGATGACCGCAAACCCGCCAGCCATGTCGCCGTAGAGGGTGGAGTAGCCCATGGCGAACTCGCTCTTGTTTGCGGTGGTCAGCACCAACCAGTTGAACTTGTTGGATACCGCCATCAGCAGGTTACCGCGGATACGCGCCTGGATGTTCTGCTCTGCGATGTTCGGCTCCGTCCCTGCGAAGAAGGGTTCAAGCGATCCCTCCATTGCGCCGTGCACGCTCTCTATGGGTAGTGTGTGCATGGTGATGCCAAGTATCTTGACCATATCTTCGGAGTCGGACACGCTGCCGTCCGACGAGTAGCGCGAGGGCATGGTGATGCCTTCCACGTTCTCCGCGCCAAGGGCATCCACGGCCAAAACACACGTCAGGCTGGAATCGATGCCGCCCGAGAGGCTTATCAGCACCTTGGTGAAGCCGTTCTTTCGCACGTAGTCGCGCGTTCCAAGCACCAGCGCCTGGTACACCTCGCCTATGTCGTCCAGAGGCTCTGCTATGCGCGTTTCGATGGCTGGACGCTCGATATCCTGGTGGTCGGAGACATCGATGTGCTCCGTGCCGGTAATCGCCTTGGTCTGCGGCGTCTTTACTCGACGTGGGAACTCCTGCTCGATGTCCAGGTCGGCTATGAGCAGCTCTTCCTGGAACTGGGCTGCCCGCGCAATCGCTTTACCGTTGCCGTCCAGGATTACGCTGGAGCCATCGAAGACCAGTTCATCCTGCCCACCCACCATGTTCACGTAGCCGATGTACAGGCCGTTGTCGGACGCCCTATTGGAAAGCATCAGTTCCCGGTCGGCGCGCTTACCCGCGTTGAAGGGCGAGCCGTTGATGTTCACAATGACCCTGGCGTTGGACTCGCGCTGCACGGCAACAGGCCCATCGGCAAACCAGATGTCCTCACAGATGTTCAGGCCCACGTCCACGCCGTTGATGGTGTAGATGGGGCAGACAGAGCCGGGCTTGAAGTAGCGCAGTTCGTCAAACACACCATAGTTCGGCAGGTGCACTTTGTGGTACTTGCCGACGAGTTGGCCGTCGTGGGCCACGGCTGCTGCGTTGAAGATGTCGTTGCCGGCGCTGTCCACGAACCCGGTGATTACGGTGATGCCCTTCGCCGCTGCGATAACTTTTTCGAGCGCCGCCTGGTTGTCTCGAATGAAAGAGGGTTTCATCAGCAGGTCTTCCGGTGGATAGCCGGTGAGCATCAACTCGGGGAACGCTACCAGGTCGGCTTTGTTGTCCCGTGCCTCTGCGATGCGCTCCAGGACGATGTTGAGGTTGCCTGCGATGTCCCCCACGGTGGGGTTAACCTGGGCCAACGCCAGGCGAAAGGTGCGCACGAGATAGTCCTCCGTATTAGAGACCCTTGGGCCCTTGCTTGGGTCTTTGCCCTTAGGCCTTTGGTCGTTGCAGTGTACTACTAGTCACGCTTACGGGGAATAAACCACCCGGACCATGAGGGTCTTTAGCCGCCACGTGGTCGGTTACTATTCACGCTTGCCTGGTATGAACCAACCCCGTACGGTGCTAATGAATCCTCGAAAACCCTGAGCACCGGCGCCGATCCCGAGGAATGCTCCGAACTCGTTCAGAGACTGTCCCCCTTGGCCGGAGCCGTACGTTCGACTGTACACGTAAGACACCTCTGAGCCCAGGACAAGGGCCATGGCAGAGAGGTAGACCCACAGGAGCAGCACCATGATGCCTGCCAGGGAGCCGTAGACCACGTTGAAGTCGCTGAAATTGGCGATGTACCAGCTGAATCCTATACGGACCCCGTGGAACAACAGAGCGCCTACCATGGCACCCAACCAGGTATCGTCCCAATCCACCTTGGTGTTTGGGACGAAGCGATAAAGCAGCATGAGGACGCCAAAGGTGACGGCCAGCACAAAGGTCTCAAGGAACACCTTACCAATGGGGCCATCAAGCAGCCACACGGAGGTCTCCTCCAGCGGAGCCAGACCCAGGACGTTCGTCGATAACACGGCGGCGAATAACGCCAGCAACGCCACGCCGAGGAGCATCAGGAGGTCGATGCCACGCTCAAGGAAGAAGAAGTGTGGTTGCCCCACATGCCAGGCGTGGTTGATCCCTTTTCGGACGGCGGAGAACACGGCGGTGCCCGACAGGATGAGTCCGATCGTTGCAATAATGCCGAGAGTCCCTCGGGAATCGGAAACGCTGTTAACCAGGTCCAGGAGATAGTCTGCAGACACGGGGAAATTCTCGATGATGCCTTCCACCATCTTGGTCTGCTCATCCGGGCTGGAGTTGGTGTAGCTGAGGATAGAGATTCCTACCAGAGATAACGGGAACAGGGAGAACAGTGTCCAGTACGCAATGCCCGCCGCTATGTACGGGCAGTTGTTACGCATGAAGTCAGTCAACACTACCCGGGTGAACAGCAAAGCCTGCTGCCATCCGTTCCCCGCCTGCCCGTTTCCCGCCTGATTATTCACTGACTCCATGGTTTCCCCTTTCGGCAGATTCCGGGGTCATGGTACTCTAATGTTCGCTTTGATGGCGCTTCGGTTAGCGCACGATTTATATCAGGATGAGTGATGGTAACAGGTGAACCTACTCCTTTGACCAAAGTGAACCTTGCCCTGGGTGGCGGTGGCGCACGTGGGTTTGTGCATGTCGGTGTGCTGCTAGGGCTGGCAGAGCGAGGGATTGAGATATCCAGCATCGTCGGCACCAGCGTCGGCGCGTTGGTGGGAGCCATCTACGCGTTCAATCGCTCGGAGGTATTCGACGATCTCCCCATGAAGGAATCGCAGGTGCGGGCTGCGGCAGCTGTTGAACAGCTATGCATAGCATCGGACTTCAGCAAATTCCGTGACATCAACTGGGCACCCTTTGGCTGGCTGAGGAAAGGTGCCCTCAAGGGTGAAAAGCTGGAGGACTGGTTGAAGCAGAACCTATGGTCGGGGCGATTGAACAGGCCAGTGAATTTCGGTGATTTGGCCTTCGATCTGACGCTGACGGCGACCAACGCGGAAACGGGTGACACGCTGGTGCTCAACGCAGCTGCCGACCCCAACGTGGCTATCTATCGTGGCGTGCGGGCCAGCGCATCCATACAGGGGTTGTTCAAGGATATTACTATCGACGTTGCAGGCGAGCCCGTCCGGTGTTGGGACGGCGGCACCACAGGGAACTGTCGCTTTGACATCGCCATGGCCCGTGACCCCGAGATTCCTACCATCGCCTGTACCCTGACCAAGGTGTCAGAACCCATGCCGCCGGGCGCGTCCTTCATGACATCAGCAACGCGTCCGCTGCGTATTTGGGTGCGCTCAAGTGAAATACTGATGCGACAAATCGAGAACATCACCTATGAACTGATGAGCAAAGAGCAGCAGGAGAGCATCATCTGGGTGAGGCCGGATTTAGCGGGTGTAGGGATAATTGATTTCTCTCTGTCAGCGCAGAGGAAACGTGACCTGATAGCCAGCGGCGCAGCGGCAGTGAAAGCCAGCCTCGGGTAGTTCTGCCACCACGTGGAATAACCTTCATGAAGTGGGTTCAGAAGCCGCCTCAAGGCGCACAAAAGGGGCGAAGCCCCCTATAGGAGTGGCAGGTATTCCCTGATCTCGTAGTCGGTGACCTGAGATCGATAGCGCTCCCACTCAATACGCTTGTTGGTGAGCAGTGTGTCCACCACGCGGTCGCCAAGAGCCTGCCGAAGGATATCGCTGCCCTCCGCCACCCTGATTGCCTCAAAGAGGCTCCCCGGAAGCGTCTTTATCCCCTTGGCCGTCCGCTGTTCTTGCGTCATCTCAAACACATTGCCTTCTACAGGCGGCGGCACATCATACTCATTGCGAATGCCAGCCATGCCGGCCGTCAACAACGCCGCAAAAGCCAGGTAAGGGTTGCACGCCGGGTCAGGGGCGCGGTACTCCAGCCTGACGGAGTCCTCTCGGCCGGGCTTGAACGATGGTATGCGGATGAGGTCAGAGCTGTTGCCGCTGGCCCACGATGTGTAGATGGGCGCTTCGTAGCCCGCCACCAGTCGTTTATAGGAGTTGAGCCACTGGTTGGTCACAATGCTGATTTCCGGCGCATGTCGCAGCAGGCCTGCCAGGAACTGCCTTGCCAGGGTGGAGAACTTCAGCGAGTCATTTCCATCGTAGAAAACGTTGGTGTCGCCCTTGAAGATCGACATGTTCACGTGCATCCCTGAGCCGTTCAAACTGCTTACAGGCTTGGGCATGAACGTAGCGTAGAGGCCATGGCTCAGTGCCACCTCTTTGATGACCAGCCGTGCCGTCATCACGTTGTCCGCCATGGTCAGCGCGTCCGTGTGTTGCAGGTCTATTTCGTGCTGGCTTGGGGCCGCTTCATGGTGGGAGTATTTGACGGGGATGCCCATGTCGCCCAGGTTTAGCACCGTCTCTCGGCGTAGCTCTGTGGCCACATCGCCAGGGGTCTGATCGAAGTAGCCTGCGCCATCGAGGGGCGTAGGGTCATCGGAGCTTTTGAAGTAGAAAAACTCAAGGTCAGGGCCCACATAGAACTGAAGGCCGAGTTGGTTGGCTTCCTGAACGCATCGTCGAAGCACATTGCGGGGATCGCCCTCGAATGGTGTGCCTTGGGGCGTGAGGATATCGCAGAACATCCGCGCAACGGCGTTCTGACGGGGACGCCAAGGAAGGATGCGGAAGGTGGTGGGGTCAGGCAGCAGGATCATGTCCCACTCCGTGTCACGGGCAAACCCTTGGATGGATGAGCCATCAAACGTCACACCACGGGTCAGGGCGTCCTCAAGCTCCTCCACCGTGATGGCGATGCCCTTCATGTTGCCCAGGATGTCAGAGAACCAGAGGCGTATGAACTTCACATCCTCTTCACGGGCTGTGTGGAGCACATATTCTATTGCTGCTTGGTCACGCTCTGTGGTCATTGTGCCTCCGTGGCTGCTTCATGGCTCCCAAAACGCACAAGGGGCGCCTCCAACATTGGGAGCGCCCCCGATGCAATTATTCTTGTTACTTATGCGTCCAGATAGAGGGCATACTCGTATGGATGTGGGCGCAACCGCATGGGGTCGACTTCATTCTCGGTCTTGTAGTCAATCCATGTGTCAATCAGGTCCTTGGTGAAGACATCGCCGCGGAGCAGAAACTCGTGGTCGTTCTTCAGCGCCTCTAGAGACTCTTCCAGGCTTCCTGGTACCTGCTGGATGCCGGATGCCTCTTCTGCAGACATGTTGTAGATGTCCTTGTCCAGAGGTTGGCCGGGATCAATCTTGTTGATCACGCCGTCAAGGCCTGCCATGAGCATCGCCGGGAAGGCCAGGTACGGGTTGGCCGTTGGATCCGGGCAGCGGAACTCTACCCGCTTGGCTGCAGGGTGAGGGAAGTAGGCGGGAATCCGACAGCAAGCGCTGCGGTTTCGCATGGAGTAGGCCAGGTTCACCGGTGCCTCATAGCCTGGTACCAACCGCTTGTAGGAATTGGTGGTGGGTGCGCAGAGGGCCAGCAACGCCGGGGCGTGCTTGAGCAATCCGCCGATGTAGTGCAGGCCGAAGGTGGAGAGGTTGGCGTAGCCCTGGTCTGCGTAGAACAGATTCACGCCGTCCTTCCAGACGCTCTGGTGGACGTGCATACCGGTGCCGTTGTCCCCGAAGAGGGGCTTGGGCATGAACGTGGCAACCTTGCCATGCTCCCGTGCTACGTTCTTGACCAGGTACTTGTAGGTCAGAACCTTGTCGGCCATGCTCAGGAGGCTATCGAACCGCATGTCGATCTCCGCCTGCCCGGCAGTCGCCACCTCATGGTGATGCTTCTCAATGTGGATGCCAGCCTCCACCATGCGCTGGACCATCTCTGAACGGATGTCCTGCTGAGTGTCCACAGGAGCCGTGGGGAAGTAGCCTCCCTTGTGCCGGATCTTGTTGCCCAGGTTGGGGCCGCCGTCTGAATCGAACTCGGAGCCGCTGTTCCAGACACCCTCGTCGGAATCGACGAAGTAGTAACCGCTATGGGCATTCTGATCGAAGCGGACGGAATCGAACATGAAGAACTCAAGCTCCGGACCCCAGAAGCTCACATCGCCTATGCCGGACTCCTTCAAGAAAGCCTCTGCCTTCTTGGCGATTAGGCGCGGGTCACGGCCGTAAGGCTTGCTCACGTTGGGGTCGATGATGTCGCAGATCAGAGACAGGGTCGGCATCGATGTGAACGGATCGATCATTGCCGTGGTCGGATCCGGCACGACCAGCATGTCGCTCTCGTGGATGGCCTGGAACCCCCTGATGGAGGAGCCGTCAAAGCCGGAGCCATCTTTAAAGAGCTTTTCCTCGTACTCGATCAGAGGGAGGGTGAAGTGCTGCCAGGTTCCTAGAAGGTCGCAGAACTTCAGGTCAATCATCATGATGCCGTTTTCTTTGATTATCGCCGTAACATCGGCAGGGGTGGTTGGCTTGTTGTCACTCGTCATAGAACACTCCTTGCAGTAATTCTTGTTCGTATTCAACCCGTTCACGGGTTACACGTAATATGTCCTTTGTTCGTAAACAATATAGCGCGTCTGTGCGCTTCAGGTGTTTCAGGTTTGTTACAAATTTGCGGTTTACAACGGCTATCTATACTACCGGGCTCATGCCGCCGTCCATGTTGATTGCCACCCCGGTGATGAAGCTGGCGCGCTCCGATGCCAGGAAGGTGATGAGGTTGGCGGCATCTGCCGATTCACCTACTCTGCCCAGAGGGACGTTCTTTCCCATGTTGGCATAATGTTCGTCCAGGGTCAGGCTGGGGTTCTGTGCCAACATGCTCTTGTGGCGCGTCTCATGTTGGCCGGCCTTGATGAGGCCGATTAACACGGTGTTCACCAGGATGTTGTGGGGAGCCACTTCCTTGGACAACGACTTGGTCAACGCTATGCCTGCCGCCCTACTCACAGATGACGGTGCGGAGTTGGCTCCCGGCGCCTTGGCTGAAAGAGCTGTCAGGTTGATGATTCGTCCCCATCGCTGTTCCTTCATGTGCGGCAGTACCCCGCGGATGATGCGCGCCCAGCCGAAGAGCTTCAGGTCCAGATCCGCCATCCAGTCCTCGTCGCCGATGTCCTCAAAGGCCTTGCCGGATGCTGTGCCTGCGTTGTTTACCAGCACGTCCACGCCGCCCCAGGTGTCGTTGACCGTCTTGATTAGATTGGCTACCTGCTCTGGATTTGATACGTCCGTGGGGACCGCCAGGACTTCACCCTCTGTGAGCTTGCGTATCTCGTCTGCCGCGGCTTCCAGGACGTCAGGCCTTCTTGCGCAGATCACTACGCGAGCGCCTTCTACTGCGAGCGCCGTGGCCGTTGCCTTGCCTATGCCCTCACTGCCGCCCGTGACCAGGGCTACGCGCCCTTTCAGTTCATAGTCCATGTTGCTCCTTATGATGCTTGGATGTCGGCGATTATAGCCGCCGGGGAAGCGAGGCGACAAGGCCGTCCATTGACGGCCCCTATCTGAATTGATACGCTTGCGAGGGTCTTTTCCTGCGAAATTCCCCGTGAATTTAAGATATTTGAGGTGTGAGATGGCCCCAGGCCCCGTTGAAGAGTTAATCCCGTCACATCGGACGTTGCTTGGCCCCGGCCCCAGCGATGTAGACCCCCGGGTGCTTCGTGCCATGTCCACGCCTATTCTCGGCTATCTGGACCCCGAGTTCATTCAGATCATGGACGGGGTCGCGGAGATGCTCCGTGAAGTGTTTGGTACCGCTGACGCCTTTACCTTGCCAGTCTCTGGAACGGGCTCGGCGGGCATGGAAGCAGCCCTCGCCAACTTGCTGGAGCCCGGCGATAAAGCCGTGGTTGTGGAGAACGGTTACTTCGGCCTGCGCTTGTCAGAGATCGCTTCTCGGCATGGTGCAGAGGTAATCACTGTCCCGGTAGAGTGGGGCCAGACAGCGTCTCCCGAGGCGGTTGAGGCTGAGTTGAAGAAGCACTCCAACGTGAAACTGCTGGCCGCCGTGCACGCAGAGACCTCCACAGGCGTTCTGCAACCCCTGAAGGACTTGGCCAAACTTGCCCATGACAACGATGCCCTCTTCCTGGCGGACACGGTCACGTCCCTTGGCGGTTCGCCCATCAACTTCGACGAAATAGACATCGACTTCGCCTACAGTGCGACACAGAAGTGCCTTGGGTCGCCTCCAGGGATGGCCCCGGTGGCTATTGGTCATCGGGCGTTGGAAGTCATCAAGAACCGAAAGGAAAAGCCGCGGAGCTGGTACCTGGACCTTGGCCTGCTTCTGCAGTACTGGGCCGGTGGCACTCGCGTCTATCACCACACCGCTCCTATGAGCAACATCTACGCGCTGCGAGAGTCCCTCCGCTTGGTACTTGAAGAGGGTCTGGAGAACCGGTTCGCCCGACATCGCAAAAACGGTAGGGCCCTGAGGGCAGGTCTGGAAGCCCTTGGCCTCAAGCTGCTTGTGCCGGAAGACCGATGCACCTACCAGATGACGTCGGTGTTTGTGCCCGATGGTATTGAGGATGCGCCACTGCGCCATCGTCTGCTCGACGAGTACAAGATCGAGATCGGCGGCGGGCTTGGACAGTTCGGTGGAAAGATGTGGCGCATCGGCCTCATGGGCGAGTCTTCAACGGCTCCCAACGTGTTGGCGCTCCTGTCTGCACTTGAAACGCTCCTGCCCCAGTCCGGGTTTGAGGTTGCAGGCGGTGCAGGTGTGGCAGCAGCCAGTAAGAGCCTCGCTGCCGACTAGTAAGGCTGAGCCTTGATGCCTGCTCCTGACGGTTATCAAAGTTGCGTAGCTAGAAAAGTAAAAGAGGGCCGCTTCAAGCGGCCCTCTTCTTTTTGTCAGGTACGCCAAAACCTCATGGGCTCGCCTTTGTGTCCACCCATAGGTGAATGCCGTCTGTGGTGAACTGGATATCGCCGATTTTCGATGTCAACAGAATGTTGTTGTGTAAAACAACATTCATTAATCGTGCCACAACAGCCTCGTCCAGATGGCTGAACCGGTTGTCCTCCCCTGCGCTTATCACCGACATCATCGGCGACACGGATTTCCACCCATACACATTGAATTGGAAGACAACGCATTCTAACGTGCAGGGTAGGGTGTCGCAATCGTGGCGTGTGGTACATTGTGATGCGCGTTCAAGGGTGAACCATCACATACGAAGTGGGGTAACCATGGCCGATATAGTTTTGGGAGTGGCATCTGCCCGGAGCCCAATGGTGAATCTCCCTCCGGAGCGATGGACAGCGCTTGGAGAGAACGACAAAAACAGGACCGGAATGCGCCGAGGCGATGGCCAGGTAGTGACCTACGATGAACTACTCGCGTCTGCCAGCCCGGCTATCGCGGCAGGCCTGACGTCAGAGATCTGGGAGGCTCAGTACGCCGCCGGACAGCGTTGCATCTCGGACCTCGAGGATTCCCTGATGGAAGTGAATCCTGACGTTGTTCTGATGATGGGCGACGACCAGGAGGTCTTCGTCGATGGCACCAACAGGCCTGGCATCCTGGCCTATCGTGGAGAGACGTTCCCTACCTTTATCGCGTCTACGGTAGCAGGGCAAGAGCCGGAAAGGGTTGAGCAGCCCGTGGCAGTGGGGCTGATGGAACACATCATCCGTTCCCTCGTCGATCAGGAGTTCGATGTTGCGGACTCGGTAGCGCTGTCGCTGGTTGAATCGAACGGAGGCAAGGGCGGCCACGAGTTCGGTTGGGCGTACAACCGCCTGATGGCCAAACACCCTCGACCCATCGTGCCCTTCATCCTCAACGTCCACTACCCACCCAACACGCCATCGCCCAAGCGACTCTATGAGTTTGGTCGAGCTGTACGCAAGGCAGTACAGTCGTGGCCGGGTAACGAGCGTGTAGCAGTAATTGGCACCGGAGGCTTGTCGGTCGGTGTGCTGGATGAAGAGTTGGACAGACGAACACTGGCGGCCATGGCTGACCATGATGTGGAGGTCCTTGGTAAGCTGAACCGTGACCGGCTGCAGGGCCCTACCGGCGAAACGCTTCTGTATATCGCCGCTGCAGGAGCCGCAGAGCATTTGAAGATGGAAGTCTTGGACTACATCCCTGGATACAGGTCCCCTGCCGGGACGGGCTGCGGTATGGCGTTTGTCCGTTGGCAGTAGCACAATATCCCCATATCTAGCTAAGGAGACACCTATGACCACCAACGAAGCCCCAAGCATGGAAGATTGAGGCAAGTTCTACGCCCGTGCACTGGACGCCACAAGGGTATTCATAGCAGGCATCAAACCTGACCAACTCGAGGCCCCGACGCCCTGCGCAGAGTGGAACGTAAAACAGCTGATGCAGCACGTCATCTCCGGCACGATCTTCATCGAGGACATGTTCGATGGCAAGACCGTGGACGAAGTCGGCGACAAGTACTCCGGTGACTTGGTGGGCACAGACCCGTCAGGCGCTTACAACTCCGCGGCAGATGCTGCCAAGAAAGCGATAGACAAGCCCGGCGCAATGGAGCAGACCTGCCACCTGCGTCGTGGCGATATGACCGGAGCCGCCTATGTGACAAGTATGTTCACAGACGTGCTCGTCCACGCGTGGGGCGTGGCAAAGGCAACCGGCCAGGACACAGCGCTCGACCCCGAATTGGTAGCTGTTTCCTACGCCATCATGCTACCCCGACAGGGTTCGCTCCCTGTAGAAGCATTCGGCACTGACCAGCAGATTACTGACTCGGCTGACCTCCAGACCAAGCTGCTCGGTCTCCTTGGTCGCAGCGTAGACTGGGCCCCTTAGGGAGAGACCATGCCCTTTGCTGAGTTTTCCAACAAGCGCGTCTGGTACGAGATCAACGGCACCGGCGAGCCGCTCATCCAGCTTCATGGCAGCGCCCTTGGGTTGAAGAACTTCTCTGCCGTCACCCCGGTGCTTGCCAAACATGTGCAGGTCATCGACTTCGATATGGTGGGCTTCGGCGAGAGCAGTCCCGTGCCTGAAACCTACGTGCTGGACGATTGGACAGAGGATCTCAGGAGCCTCATGGACACCCTTGGCATCCAAAAAGCCAACCTCCACGGCACGTCGGCAGTCGGGTTCGTAGCCCTGCAGTTCGCGGCGCGATACCCGGAACGTGTGGGCAAGCTGGCCATGGTAGGGTGCATCGCCCGGTACGATACGGCACTTCGACTCGGCAGAAAGCTCTCCAAGGAGCTTGCGCTGAACGTGGGGATGGACTCGGCTGCGGAGATGACAGCGCAGCAGGTGCTGACTCGCAACTTCCTGGACAGTCCGAAGTCGGAAGCGTTTCTGGAGAACATGCGGGCCACCTTCCGCGCAACGCCCGTCGATACCTACGTCAAGATGATTGAGGCCACAGAGATCATTGACCGTGGGCCGGAATTGCAGCGCATCACAGCGTCCACGTTGGTGGTGGCGGGTGAGCTTTCGCAGATGTCGCCGGTGGATACGGGCCCACTTGGCATCGGAGGTCGTGGCATCGCTGAAGGCGTGCAGAACGGCAGGCTTGAGATTATCCCAAACTGTGGCCACCTGGTGCTCATGGAACGATTCCAGGAAGTCTGTGACGTCATTGTGGGATTTTTGAAAGAATAATTCTTGTTCGTTCGATAGCGATTTTCTAGGAACGGTACTCCGACCACAATAATCAATCTTGGGTAAACGCCAGGCATATGGGTCCAGGGCGTGCCCTGGGAGAACAACATGGTTTTACCTAGCGACCGGTTCGAGTACTCGGCGGCAGTGGATCGACCGCAAATGCGTTTGCCTGACGGTGCGCGTGTGGTGGTGTGGACCATCGTGAACGTGGAGGAATGGGACATCCGGGAGCCCATGCCTCGCGGTGTCCTCCCTGCCCCCGGCGGCGCTACACCGATACCCGATGTGCCCAACTGGGCATGGCACGAGTACGGCATGCGGGTGGGGTTCTGGCGGTTGAAGGCTGCTTTGGACAAGCACGGTATCAAAGCCACAGCATCCATCAACGCCTCTGTTTGCCTGTCGTACCCCCGTGTGGCCGAAGCTATCCGCGATGGTGGTTGGGAGTTCATGGGCCACGGGTTCACGCAAAAAGCCCTGAACCTTGTGAACGATGAGCAGGCCATGGTTCGCCAGTCGATTGACACCATTCGTGACTTCACCGGTAAGCCCCCAAGAGGATGGCTTGGCCCCGGCCTCACGGAGACGTGGGACAC
>JAPYRQ010000026.1:0-9648 GCA_029936935.1 Dehalococcoidia bacterium
GATGCACCCTGACGTGTACCTGCCGGAGACCAAGCCCCGGGATATCACCAGCGCCGGCAACATCCAGAGCCTGCTGAGGCCCGTGGCCCTGGAACCCGACGCCACTGCGCCGCAACATCTAGTCTATCGCTGGACGGGGGTGGAGCCTGCGTTAGCTCGACTGGCGGCGATGGAGACCGCCAGCCCGTACGATGGCGTTGCTATCGAGTACGCTGGCCCTAACAACGGCCACGCTCTGCGCACGATGGGTTGCTGGATGCAGATGCTGCGAGGGTCAGAGCACACCGACGCCCACAGGCATACGCATAGCTCGGTCTACCACGTGCATAGGGGGAGCGGCCACACGGTCATCGATGGGCAGCGGTTCGATTGGAAGCAGGGTGATTGCTTCGTCATCCCGTCATGGGCGTGGCATGAGCACGTCAACGACGCCGATGCTCCAGCCTACCTCTTCTCCATGAACGACATTCCCATCATGGAGGCCTTTGACCTTCAACGTGAAGAAGCGTTGACCACGTCCGGTGGCCACCAGGCAGTCACGTCCACCTTTGACCCAGCTAAAGCTACAGGCTAGCTCTCCGGCTGCTGGTCGCCCCACTTGTCCCAATGCGTGACTTCCCAGGCTGGTCGACGCGTCGTCGGGCCGTAGTGGTGGTCGTCCGGGGGGAATCCTAGCGGAATCATGCACGCCGTCACGTACTCGTCAGGAATGCCCAGCCACTCCTTGATCTCCTTCTCGTAGCCACGGCGCACCCGCGTCGTCATTACGCTACCAAGGCCAAGCACACGCACTGTGAGAAGCATGTTCTGCACGGCGGGGTAGATGGATGCGCCGTGGGTGAGTGATGTCATCGCCGGGGTGTTTGGTGAGGGCAAGGAGCCACACAGGGACCTCGGCTGCGTGATCACCGAGGTAGTCACTTGAGATCGTATTCTGTTGCTGTGACTTCGTAAGTTCCTCTGGATGGTTGCTCGGCCTTGATACTCCTGCGTACAACGGGGCCATCTTGCGCTTCGTCTCAGCGTCCTTGTTGACCACAAAAGCCCAACCCTGGGCGTTGCCGCCGCTGGGGGCATGGATACCGGCATCGATGATCTTCTTAATCATCTCATCGGGCACCGGGTCTTCCTTCAGATATCGAATCGCCCGTTGGATGTACAACGCTTCAAAAAAGTCCATCGTCTCAGCCATGAAGAACCTCCCGTCAGATTGTAATAATTGGCTAATTGTAGCTAAATGTCTCAAAGATTCAGGAGCGGCAATGATAATGCTTGATAGGTGGGAACGATAGTGGAGGGGTGCGGTAGGTGGGTGCGTGGTGGGCGGTAGAGGATTTGAACCTCTGACCCCTGCAATGTCAATGCAGTGCTCTAGGCCACTGAGCTAACCGCCCGCGCAGATACAGTCTATGGTTCCGGGAAGAGAGGGTCAAGGCCTTCGCTTCGGCTTTATCGTGTCAGTATTGCCAGCAGGAACGTCAAGGTGGGTATGCTGGCGATGGTTGAGACCACCACGGCCCCCGTCGCTATGCCCGGCCTTGATTTGAACTCTGTCGTCAGGACGATGACGATGACGGCCGTTGGAGTAGCAGACTGCACCAGCAGCGCGTTCCGAGTCAGCTCATCGAAGGCCAGTAGTTCCAGCAGTCCAAAGGCCACCGCCAGCCCCACCCATAATCGCAACACGGTAGCCACGGCTACCGTCCTTAGCTCCTCGATGCCGCGCTGGGCGATCAGGTTGCCGCCTAGAACCAACAGCATCGCAGGGAAGGCCGCGTTCGCCAGAAGCTCCGTAGGTCGCATAATCATATTCGGCAGTGATATTTCAAGCAGGTTGACGGCGATGCCCGCTATCGCGGCATACACGATGGGTTGGCCCGCCACCGCTACCAGCGATGCCTTTGCCCCCTGAGTGCCCCTGGCGGCAATAAATACGCCGAGCGTTGCGGTGACAAGCGCCTGGGTTGTGAAGAACACCAGCCCTCGCTCCAACCCCGCTTCGCCAAAGGCAAGTTGGATGATGGGTAGGGGGAGGTTGCCTGCGTTCATGAACAGCACCGCCATTAGAAGTGCGCTCTGAACGCCTCGTTCCAATCGCATTACCAGCCCGGTACTGTGGGCAATGATGAACATGATGGCGGTCAGGAGGATGGTGTAGACAACAATCTTGCCCATGCTCTCAAAGGGGAGATCGGTAGTGGCCATGCCGCGGAAGACCAGTGCGGGGCTGAAGAGGTACAGCGCAGCCTGGCTCATAGGGCCTACAGGAATTTTCTTGAAGTGGCTCAGAGCCATCCCAAGCAAGACCACCAGGACTACGGGCAGGATGATTCCTGTGAAGACATCAAGGACGATCACGCGATAGACCGTCTCTCTAGCTCTACAACCAGTACACGGTCAAGGCCTGCAAGGTCTTTGACCACACGAGGCTCTGCATCTGGCCAGATACTGCGCGCTATTGAGAGCAATGCTTCGCTTTGGGGCGGGTTGAACTCCAGCATGACTGTGCCGTTGGGCGACAGTAGCTTTGAAGCCTGCTCGAGGAGTCGTCTGATGATTGCGAGGCCGTCAGTGCCGCCGACAAGGGCGACCTGAGGCTCATAGTTGGCCACCTCGGGTTGTAGCCTCGATATATCGCCGTCGGGTATGTACGGCGGGTTCGATACGATGATGTCGATGGGGCCTTCTACGCCCGAAAGGAGGTCACATTCCACCAACCGTACCTGGTTCTGGGCGTTGTGCTGCTCGATGTTCTGCCTGGCCACTGCCAGAGCGCCAACAGAGACGTCTGTGGCCACCACTGAGGCATGTGGCAGGCGTCTAGCCAGGGAGATAGCCACACAGCCGCTGCCGGTGCCCACATCCGCGATGGTAATGGGGTGATTGCCTTGTGCCATTGGGAGGGCAGCAATCAGAGCCTCTTCAACCAGGATCTCGGTCTCCGGACGTGGAATCAGCACTGAATTGTTCACAATGTAATCCAGGCCGTAGAACCCCCAGTGGCCCATGATGTACGGAAGTGGTTCCCGTTGCAGCCGACGTGCCAAAAGCTCAGCCAGTCGCTGCGATTCTGTATCTGTAATGGTACGATCATGGTCAGCGTAGAGGGCCGCACGGTCAATGCCGGTCACATGCCTGACCAGGACTTCTGCCTCAAGTGGAGCTTCGTCGATGCCAGCTTCTCTCAGTGCCAGTCGCGTGGACTGGATTGCAGCAGAAGCGGTAATGGCAGGGGTCTCCGAAGGTGGATTCATGGTTCCTTTGCCTAAGCGGGATTGTTGGAGCGTGGGATGGGGAGCCGGCGTCATGAAGTGGCCAGGGCCGCTTCCAACCTGCGATCCCGCTCGTCCTGGACCAGGGCATCGAGGATGTCCTCCAAATCGCCGTCGAGGACGCCCTCAAGGTTATGTGAACTGTAGTTGATACGATGGTCGGTTACGCGGTTCTGGGGGTAGTTGTAGGTACGAACCTTCTCGGAGCGCTCCCCGGTGCCGATCTGAGAACGGCGCTCAGAGCTCATCTCATCGTCTTTGCGCTGTCGTTCCATCTCGTAAAGGCGGGAACGAAGCACAGTCATGGCCTTGATCTTGTTCTGACCCTGGGACCGCTCGTCCTGACATGTCACCACCAACCCTGTTGGGAGGTGGGTGATTCGGATGGCGCTCTCAATCTTCTGGACGTTCTGCCCGCCGTTTCCTCCGGCGCGATAGGTATCTATTCGAATGTCATCGGTGGCGATCTGGATGTCCACCTCTTCGGCTTCCGGCAGAACTGCCACCGTGGCTGTTGAAGTGTGGATGCGTCCGCTGGTCTCGGTAAGTGGCACGCGTTGGACGCGATGGACACCGCTCTCAAACTTGAGGCGACTGAAGGCGTCCTTGCCCGTGATTTCAAGCGAGGCTTCCTTTACTCCACCAATGCCTGTGTCGTTGAGACTCAGGACTTGCACTTTTCGACTGGTGCGCTGTGCGAAGCGTGTGTACAGTCGCACTAGCTCCGCAGCGAACAATGCTGCTTCTTCACCGCCAGTTCCGGCCCGAATCTCGACGATGACATTGCGGTCGTCGTCAGGGTCGGCAGGGATGAGGCCAATCTGGATATCGGTCTCCAGGGTTCCACGCTCTGCTTCCAAGACATCCAGGTCTTCCTGGGCCATGGCGCGAAGGTCTGCGTCAGTCTCATCCTTCAACATGGCTTGGGCGTCCTCGATCTGGCTCAGCACAGACCGATACCGGGTTGATAAAGACACAACACGTTCAAGCCCTGAGCGCTCTCGGCCCATTGACTGCATTTTGGTGTAGTCAGCGGCTACTTCCGGCTTGCTCATCTCTTCGCCAAGCTCGTGGAACCGCTGCTCTATCCTGGAAAGTCTGTCTAGCATTGTGGTCTCTGTTTCTCCTTCGGTCTTCACCGACTATTTGGTCAGGAACGGGCTGCTACTTCTGACGTCATGCGCTCCTCAACCTCTTCCAGAGAGATTGCGCCCAGGTCGGTACCGTCTCTCAGTCGAACTGCTGCTGCGTTGGCCTCAGCTTCTTTATCCCCAACCACTAACATGTAGGGAACCTTCTGCATCTGAGCGTCGCGAATCTTTGCGTTCATGCGCTCCGATTTGCTGTTCACTTCTACCCGTAAGCCTTGGGCCTTCAATCGGGCCGCGATACCGTCCGCATACTCTATGTGTCGGTCTGAGATGGGGATGACCACTGCCTGGACGGGGGCCAACCACAACGGGAACGCTCCACCGTAGTGCTCAACCAGCACGCCGAAGAACCGCTCTATGGAACCAAGCAAAGCACGGTGCACCATGTACGGGCGATGCTCTTGACCGTCCGCTCCATCGTAGGAGAGGTCAAACCGCTCCGGGAGGTTGAAATCGAACTGCACGGTGGTGCACTGCCAGGAACGACCGATGGCGTCCCGAATCTTGATGTCCACCTTAGGCCCGTAGAAGGCTCCACCGCCCTCATCTACTTCATATTGTAAACCCTTTGAGTCCAATGCACGGCGAAGTGAGTCTGTTGCATGAACCCAGTCTTCGTCTGCGCCAACTGCCTTCTCCGGCTTGGTGCTCAAGAATATCTCGTAGTCGGTGAACCCAAACGCGCCCAGCAGGTCGAATGTGAAGTCCAGCACGCCGATGGCTTCTTCTTCCACCTGGTCAGGTAGGCAGAAGATGTGGGCATCGTCCTGGGTGAAGCCACGTACACGCATGAGGCCGTGGAGCACGCCGCTTCGTTCGTATCGATAAACTGCACCCAACTCCGTCAGACGCATGGGCAACTCACGATAGGAACGCTTGGTGGACTGGTATACCTGAATATGGAAGGGGCAGTTCATGGGTTTTGGATAGTAATCCTGCCCGTCAATGTCCATGGCGCTGAACATGCTCTCTTGGTAGAAATCCAGGTGGCCACTTGTGCGCCACAGCTCTTCCTTGCCGATGTGTGGCGTGTAGACCATGTCGTACCCGCGGTTCAGGTGCTCCTGTCGCCAGAGGTCTTCAATGATGAGCCTGGTGCGAGCGCCCTTGGGGTGCCAAATAACAAGGCCAGGGCCTACTTGATCCGATATGGAGAACAGGTCAAGGTCTCTACCGAGCTTGCGGTGGTCTCGCTTCTCCGCCTCTTCCAACAATGTCAGGTACTGATCCAACGCCTCTTGCGACTCCCATGCGGTGCCGTAGATGCGTTGGAGCATTGGTTTGTGCTCATCGCCTCGCCAGTAGGCACCGGCAACGGACAGCAGCTTGAACGCAGCTACCTGGTTAGAGTGCTCAACGTGAGGGCCTTCGCACAGGTCTGTGAAGGGGCCGTGTTGATAGGTAGAGATTGCCTCATCCGCAGGGATTCCTTCGATAATTTCCTGCTTGAAACCCTGATCCTTGAAGGCTTCAAGGGCTTCGCCTCGGCTCAGTTCCGCTCGAACGAACGTGACGTCAGCGGTAATGCGTTCCCGCATCAACGCGTCAATCTTCTCAAGGTCTTCCGGAGTGAAGGGGCGTGGCACATCAAAGTCGTAGTAAAAACCGTCGTCCGTAGGTGGCCCGATAGCAAATTTAGCTTCCGGGAACAGCTGCAACACCGCATCGGCCATGATGTGGCTGGCGGAATGGCGGATACGATACCGGAGATCCTGTACTTCCTGTGATGCTTGGACAATACTGGAGTGGGTGGTCATTCACTACACCTGTTAAGTGAGATTTTGGATGGCCGCCGGGATGGGGCTGGTGCGCGTAATTCGTAGCGGGCTTCCTACCTCTATCCTACTCCAAGGCTACATAACGGGACAAGGCATGGAGACGCGTATCAATACGCAATCGAGGCCAACAAGGGGTCTATCTCGTTGACACTCAAAGGAGACCCCCGCTATAGTTGAGGAGTAGCTGGAGACGGGGCGTTTTTCCTATCGAATGCTTGGAACCGCGTGTGGCAAGGTAGCTCAGCGGCAGAGCGGGCGCTTCATAAGCGCTAGGTCATAGGTTCGAATCCTATCCTTGCCACCAGGGCGTTCCGATATGTTGGGGACTGCCCTGAGGGGCAGCAGGAACTTTAGTCTCTTCGCCTCAGCGACACATGTTGGGGACTGCCCTGAGGGGCAGCAGGAACTTTAGTCTCTTCGCCTCAGCGACACATGTCGGGGACTGCCCTGGGGGGCAGTGGGGACTTTAGCCTCCTCGCCTCAGCGACATATATCCATGGGCGGCTAGCTCAGCCGGTTAGAGCGCTTCCTTCACACGGAAGAGGTCACAGGTTCGAGTCCTGTGTCGCCCACCACTTATTCTTGAGACTAAAGGCGTATTGCCTCCGGCGGGGACTAAAGGCCACATGTCGCTGCGGCGCGGGGACTAAAGCTCTCTGGCCCGCAGGCCAGTCTCAGTCACACACGCTCCGGCGGGGACTAAAAGGCATTTAGCCCTAGCGGCGGGCTTTGGGCGGCGAGTACGACTTTACCTGGTTGGGCTTCTTCCGGGCAACGCCGGTCTTCTGTGCCGCTGCAGCTACCTCTTTAGCGACCCGTCTAACAACGCTCAGGTCAAAGATGCCCGGAATGATGTAATCCTCATTCAAGTCGCTATCGGGCACTCCTGCGGCAATCGCTTGGGCAGCGGCGAACTTCATCTCTTCGTTGATAGTCGTCGCACGGACATCAAGCGCTCCTCTGAACATGCCAGGGAAGCACAGGGCATTGTTGATCTGGTTGGCGTAGTCTGAACGGCCCGTTGCCATGACCCCGGCGATGCCTTTGAGTTCCTCCGGCCATATCTCCGGGTCCGGGTTGGCCATGGCAAAGACGATGGGTTTGTCGTTCATGTCTGACACCATTTTAGGCGTGACGGTGTTTGGTGCTGATAGGCCTAGGAAGACATCTGCCCCCTGCATCGCCCTGGCAAGGTCGCCCTCAATGTTGTCCGGGTTGGAGATCTCAGCGAAATCGTCTTTGGCCTTGTTGCCCCGGTTGTCACGACCTCTATACACGATCCCTGACGTGTCTACCCCGATAATGTTGGTTGCTCCTGCGGCCATGAGCATCTTGGCGCAGGCGATGCCACCGGCGCCAACACCGTTCACCACTACCTTGATCTCGTCCATGTGTTTACCGGTGATCTTCAACGCGTTCAACAGTCCGGCCGTTGCTACCACTGCCGTTCCATGCTGGTCATCGTGGAACACGGGGATGTCCAACTCGTTTCGGAGTCGATCCTCGATGTAGAAGCAACGGGGAGCGGAGATGTCCTCCAAGTTGATGCCGCCGAATCCCACGGACATCGCCTTCACGATAGATATGATCTCGTCTGCATCCTTTGTGTCCAGACAGACGGGCCACGCGTCCACGTCAGCAAGTTCCTTGAACAGCACCGCCTTGCCTTCCATGACGGGCATCGCGCCGCCGGGGCCAATGTCGCCCAGTCCAAGCACTGCTGTGCCGTCCGTGACGATGGCTACGGTGTTACCCTTGCCTGTCAATGTCCACAGCGCCGATGGGTCGTGGTGTATGGCCATGCTGACGCGCCCTACGCCAGGCGTGTAGACCATGGACATGTCGTTTCGAGTCTTCACTGAGGTACGGCTTGCAACCTCTATCTTGCCGCCCAGATGCTTCAGGAACACGGGGTCTGACACGTTGAGCACCTTGACGCCCTTCACGGCTCGCACGCTCTTGGCGATCTTCTCGCCGTGGGCTACGTCACGGGCGTTCACGGTGATATCGCGGATCATGGTGTTTCGACTAGAGCTGACGGTGTCTATAGCGCCGATGTCGCCCTCAGCCTCGCCGATAGCCGAAGAGATGGTTCCAAGCATGCCTGCCTCGTTGGAGTACTGAGCCCTGATGGTGATGCTGTACGCGATACTGGGGTTGTTGGCTGGCATAGTGGAATACCTCCCTACGAATATTCAATGACCAAACATTGCGCATATCATACGCCAACAATCTTGAATAGATATACCTAAAGGTGGGAAACTCTCTTGGTTGAGGGGATTCCCACTTGGGCGGGGCTTCGCGCTAGAGTAGTAGGACTTGCCCTGCACCCATATTCCCTGGCGGGCTTCTGATTTGTTCATCCACCCCTCCTTCAACAGGCTCAGGATGAGTGGGCTTACGACGGCAGAAAGATGGGTGTCTTTTGTGTATGCAGCCTTTATGTCTCAACGGAGGTGACACATGATCAACGGCAGGGTATTTGTGACCAGGGAGCTAGCTCCTCAAGTGATCCAGCGACTGCGCAATGAGTTCAGCGAGGTTGACGTGTGGGAGCCGTTTGGGCCGCCAACGCCAACGGAGCTTGCTGAGCGCACGGCTGGTTGCCTGGCACTGCTGACCATGGTGTCTGATCGCGTTGACGCCGCGTTACTTGACTCTGCGCCAACGCTACAAGTGGTGGCGAACATGGCGGTGGGCTACAACAACGTGGACATCGCTGCCGCTGCTGAGCGTGGTGTGATCATTACCAACACACCCAACGTGCTGGAAGAAACCACGGCGGACATGGCCTTCGCGCTGATGCTGGCCGTCGCTCGGCGTGTGGTGGAGTCGGACGCCGATACCCGTGCAGGCAACTGGGGCCTCTGGCACCCCGGGCTATTTTTGGGGAACGATGTCCACGGCGCTACGCTGGGCATTGTTGGCCTGGGGACTATCGGGAGTGCAGTGGCCCGCCGCGCACGAGGCTTCGATATGCGTATCAAGTACACCGCACGTAATCGTCAGCCTGAGACGGAGGCACCCGTGGGCGCCGAGTTCGTGCCAAGCTTGCAAGACATGCTGGGCCAGTGCGATTTTGTGTCGCTGCACGTGCCGCTGACCGATGCCACACGCGACCTCATCGGCGCGCAGGAGTTTGGGTTGATGAAACCGACTGCTTATTTGATAAACACGTCGCGGGGCGATGTGGTGAACACGGACGCGTTGCTAGCTGCCTTGCAGGACGGCGCTATCGCCGGAGCGGGTATCGATGTGACTGCGCCGGAGCCTATACCGCCCGACCACCCGCTTTTGCAGCAGCCCAACCTGGTCATCACGCCACACCTTGGCAGCGCAACCCACGCCACGCGGGGCCGTATGGCGATGCTGGCCGCTGAGAACGCGATAGCCGCGTGCAGCGGGGGGCTCGCCCCTAATGCTGTCATTGGCTAGGCCATATTCCCG
>JAPYRQ010000026.1:9748-11324 GCA_029936935.1 Dehalococcoidia bacterium
TCCCGTCTTTAGTCCCCCCACACCATTGACCAGCACCTAGCCCGCTCCCTATAATGGCTATGCGAGCGGAAGTAGTTCAGCGGTAGAACGCCTCCTTGCCAAGGAGGAGGTCGGGAGTTCGAATCTCCTCTTCCGCTCCACCCCACACTCTTCTTTGTTAAACCCCATAGAATTCAACCTAAATCTCATTGTGCTGTGCTATGTCTACTTGTTATTCTTTACCTAAATTCAAATATAGTAATGATTCATGTAGTGGGGTAGGTGATGGAAACCAGTTGGCACGACAATGAGGTTAATGACCACGAAACCGTAGCAGTGCTAAACGACGCGCTAGAGGTTATCGTCGAATTCAATGAAGTGCGCAAGGACTTGCTAGAGACCGGCATGGACAAAGAGCGAAGCACACTTCAGCGTGTCGAAAATCTAATTAACAATATTCTCAGCAGAATAACAATGAATGACTCTTCGCTAATCTCAATCCGAGTGTTAGATGAAATATACGATATTGCTCACGACCTGCATGTCAGGCTTAATTCCTCTCTTAACGACGGGAACCTTCGAGAATTCGATGCAATTTCATCCCTTTGTGATGATTTAACTTTGCGCGCCTCACCACTACCCCCGATGTTAGGTAAGGCCGCAGGGTCTCTTACAAGGGCGGGGAATCGATTACTTGAACGGGTAGGTCGAGGTGGGGAGCTCAGCCTCCCTCGGTGCGCCGTAGCCGTCGTTCCAGGCCGTGGGCGCGGTAGAAGTCGTTCAGCTGCCGCGTGCCCTTGATGATGATGACGTTGGTGTCTGGGCCAACGTCCTGCGGGATTATGTTTGCGTAGTTGGCGTACCGCTTCTTCTTGCCAATGATTTCCAGCAGTGTCGAGTTGCGTGACAGGAACGTCATCCGCAGCGATTCCCTGTTGCCGTTCCACAGTGGCTCGCGAGTGATGGCACGTCGCACCGAGCGTAGCAGTATCCTCCAGAACAGCGCGCCAAACCACAGTTGGATGACGATTGCCGTGTCTGCTTTCGCTAGGATCATGGGACGGATGTGCGAGTAGTTGCCATCGGTCACCCAACCATCGGTAGACTCGTCCAAACGCGACTCGACGATGCGTGCAAACTCGTCTTCCGGCGTCTGAAGCCATTTAGGGCCGTGCTGGATGGAATCGAGGCTGACATTGCGGATGCCCAGCTTGCGCGCAATGGCGTCCGCCAGCGATGTCTTGCCACCACCGCCGTAGATGGCGATGCGTCTGCCGAGGGGTGCTGACTGCACGTTACCCTCCGGAGTGATTGGCTAGGCCTGTGGTGTCTCGATGCGTTTGACGCGACGCTCAAGCTCGCTGCGTACCAGCGTCACCCTGTGGTTGCACGTGCTGCACACAATGCCGATGTCCATCCCAACCCGCACCACCTCCCATTGAGAGCCGCCACAGGGGTGCGGCTTCTTCAAGGTGAGGATATCGCCCAGGTGCAGGTCCAGTATCTCCGGCATGCCTTCTCCATATGCGGGGACTGCCCTGAGGGGCGGGGACTTTAGCCTCCTCGCCTCAGCGACATATGTGGGAACTAAAGCCCG
>JAPYRQ010000026.1:11424-27170 GCA_029936935.1 Dehalococcoidia bacterium
GGGGCGGGGACTTTAGCCTCCTCGCCTCAGCGACATATGTGGGAACTAAAGCCCGCTCAAACCCCGCTAAGCAGGCCAGCCGAGATTGCGATCTTCCAGCATCGCGTTCATACGTTCCCGTAGTTGTAATGCAGCCTTTCGGGCTTCGTCAGGGTAGGTGGCAGGATCATTGCCAGCGTAGAGCACACCGCGCGATGCGCTTACCATGGCGTTGCGCCCCCGTACGTCTATGCCTGCCATGGTCGAACGCTCCAGCGAGCCCTCTTGCGCGCCGACGCCCGGAATCAGGATGGGCATGTCAGGGCAGAGTTCACGGATGTTCTCAAGCTCGTTGGGGTACGTCGCGCCCACCACCAGCCCAACATTACCATGTGTGTTCCATTTGGCGGCGGAGATGGCTACCCACTCGTAGAAGGGGTGGGAGTCGCCTCCCTGCGGCGGTGTGGCAATCAGGTCTTGCAGCTCCCGAGCGCCGGGGTTGGACGAGCGACACCACACCAGCACACCCTTATCGTGGTAGTCCAGGAACGGCTCCACCGAGTCCAGCCCCGCGAAGGCGTTCACCGTCACACAGTCGAAGCCCCAGACGTCGAACATCGAGTGGGCGTAGGCCGTGGCTGTGTTGCCGATGTCCCCCCGCTTGGAGTCGCCGATGACCGGTATCCTTGATGGTATGACCTTCAGCGTCTCTTCCAGCGCCTTGTGACCATCAGTCCCCAGCGCCTCATAGAAGCCAAGGTTGGGTTTGTAGGCGCAAACCAGGTCTGACGTCGCCTCAATGATGGCGCGGTTGAACTCCGCTACGTCGGCTATAGGCATCAGCTTGGGGTCGGGGTCCAGGCCGACACACAGCAGGCTGTTGTTGCGTTCCGCTGCGGCTTGGAGCTTCTCAACGAAGGTGGGCATAGAGCCTCCTAAAAAGGGGTGTGGGGTCAATGGAGTATATCAGGCCAAGTGTGGGGGCTGGAAGCGGATTATCGACGAGATTTCGCCGTCATGTCAGCACGTCGCCTACCTTGATGCCCATCTCCGTAAGCACTGTCACGATGATTCCTGCGAAGACCACGCCCAGCGCGATGAGTGGGATTGCCTTCTTGGCAGGTATCCCGAAGGCCCAGGACGCCAGCGAGCCCGTCCATGCGCCGGTTATGGGTAGCGGAATGGCTACCAGGACTACCAAGAATGCTGGGCCGTACTTGGCAAACCGTGCGTTGTACGTCTGCAACAGCGATTCGGTACGCCAGTCCAGTATCCGTGTCAGGAAGGTGGGGTACCTGTGCAGCAGCCTCGTACCTACATGCAGGCCGGGGATGATGAACAGTACGGGGATGATGTTACCTACCACAGATACGAGCAGCACCTGGTACCACGGCAGGTTCAGGGTATAGATACCTAAGGGGATGGATAACCGGAGTTCGCCCACCGGGGTCATGGCGGCGAAAAAGACTTCTAGGAATTCAACTACGTCCATTTGTACCAAGTATAGTGAGGGTTATTGTGGATGTCAGGCTGCTAATCAAAGATCTGCACGGCGATGACCAGGATGCCCACCGCTACAAACACCATTGCCAGCATCCGCTCTGCGATGTTCGCAGGAATCTTTCCTTGAATGCGCGGGCCTATCTGCGCGCCAGTAATGACGCCGGGAATCGACCACACCACCACGTACCATGCAGTCTCGCCCGCAATGGCATGGATGCCCGCGGCGAAGAACACGGTGACGGTCAAGATAGTGATGGAGGTTCCAACCGCGATGCGTGGAGGTATGCGGCCTCGCAGTACGAGTTGGGTGGTGTTGATCTCTGGCAGCCCTGAGCTCATCAAGCCCGTAATGAATGCACCGAAGCTCCCCAGACACTGACTGATGCCTCGACTAGGCCGTACGTACCGGTACTCTCTGCCATCCCGCGCATTCATCACGGTGATGTGACCTGTCGTGCTTGTCGTTGCCTCACCTACTACGGTCTCAACCCTGCGGAGGTTGGTCCACAGCATGAACACGGCAAGAATGATGAGTGCCACACCGAATACGACCTGCAATGCCCCGGCATCGATCATCAGTGCAAGGCCTGAGCCTGCCATCGCAAAGGGAATGGTCACAATGAGCAGGGCTTTGACGATGGTGAAGTCGACGACGCCCTGGCGGACGTAGTTCATAGTTCCGAAGAATGTACCGAGGAGTTCTGTCATCAGCCCGCCGCCAATGGCTTGTGCGGGTGTCAGCCCGACGACCAGTAAAAAGAAGGGAGCAAAGAAGAGGGCGCCGCTAATGCCGCTTGAGAGGGCCAGTGTGGCTACAGCTACGGAGACGGGGTACACCCACCAGACGGATAGGACTTCTTCAAGCTCCATGTGCAGGCATTCCCCCAGACAGTCATTGAATACGGATTTCAGTGTGGAAGGGTACTAGTCGGTTGGCTTTTGTGCAATCGCCATGCCATAGCTGAGGGTACCGTCACGTACCAGATCCTGCACAGAAGCCAGCATTGCCTTCGCTTGGGGGAGGAGTTCAGGGTCAAGGGATACTTTGCCCAGCTTGATGGCGATCTCCGCTACCATCATTTTGCCTTTGATATCCTTCAGGGTTCCCAGCAACACATCTCGTATGTCTGTCGTTTCAACCACCCCAAACCCGGCGTCGCTGATGAGGGCCGCGTATTCGTCGAGCGACCGGGCATCTGCCACGCAGCCTGCTACTGCCAGGATGCCTTGAAGCTCCTGAGGTAATGGGCCGTTCACAGTCACATCCGTAATCCCAATATATCCAGTAGGGCAAATCACGCCGTGTAGCCGCTCTAGGGCAGCAGGCTTGTCGGGGAGGATGGACAGGACGCATTCCATGATGGCAATCCCCATGTACAGTACCAACGTCATTACCAGAGTAGCTACCAGGCCTGTATCAATGACTGCACCAACGCTATAGTCCATATCCTCACTCCTCCACTCCCTCGGAGATTACCGTGCGGCAGTGAGCAGACTGGCCGCTGAACGCGTCAGGTACCACTGTGCACCGTTACCTATTGGATGCACCTGGGCGATGGGAGGTGCTTCATCATCAATTTCAGGTTGGAATGCGCGTTTGACGGCATCTGCTTTGCCAGCGTCTGTGGCCAGAATGGCGACGTTTCGAGACGCGTTGATGAGCGGGAATGTGGCGGTGATGCGATGAGCGTTCAAGTTTGGTACCCAGTGGGCCACGATTAATCGCTCCTTCTCTTCCAAGGCTTCAAGCTTCGAAAACAGCGACGCCGTATGACCATCGTCGCCCATGCCAAGGAGCACAAGGTCCAGCCGTGGTGGAAGCGGGTCAAACGTATCGCGTAAGGCTCGCTCATAGGACGCGGCTGCTTCCGTGGGGTCGTCCTCGCCGTGGATGCGATGCACCTGCGACGTCACAACGGGTACGCGGCTTAGCAGTGCTTCCGTAGCCATGCGATAGTTGCTGTCAGAGTGCTCGGGAGGCACACACCGCTCATCGCCCCAGAAGACGTGCCACAGCTTCCAATCGATGGTTGAAGCGAATGCCGGTGTAGCTAGGAGTTCGTAATGGGGCTTTGGGGTGGAGCCGCCTGCCAGCGCGATGGTGAATCGACCGCGTTCACGGATACATTGAACGGACAGCCGCGTGATTGATTCAGCTACCGCTTGGACGGCCTCTGATGGAGTCTCATAGACGTGGAGGTCATCCAGCTTCATCGTCGTGCTGCCCACACACCGTTATCCATGCATGGCCGTTCTCCGCAAGCAGCGCGTCGGCAGCAGCTGGGCCCCAGGTGCCGGGCACATAACGCTCAGGTTTGTGGTTACTCGACGACTCCCATGCTTGCAGCAGCGGGTCCACGATGCGCCACGCCTCCTCTATGTGGTCGCTTCTGATGAACAACGCCGGGTCGCCCTGCAAGGCGTCCTGCAGCAGTCGCTCATAGGCATCTGCGATGGCCTGTTCACCGAAGGCGTCATCGTAGTGGAACTCCATGTCCTTTGACTGCATAGTCATTCCCTGGCCGGGCACCTTGACCTCGAAACGGAGGTGTGCGCCCTCATCGGGCTGCAGGCACATGGCGAGGAGATTGGGGTTGAGGTCGGTGTCGTGGGCCAACCCGAACATGACGGAAGGGGGTTGTTTGAACTGGACGACGACCTCCGAGACCTTGTCGGACATGGATTTGCCGGATCGGAGGTAAAAAGGCACTCCCTGCCACCTCCAGGTGTCAACATACAATCGTAGTGCAACGTAGGATGGAGTAGTGGAATCGGGTGTAATGTTGGGCTCGCTCAGATAGCCTTCGTATTGGGCCGATACAGCGTTTTTAACCGCTTCTTCAGGGGTCCAGCGACGGATCGACTTCAACACATCCACTTTTCGATTGCGGAGGGAGTCAGCGTCCACGCCGGAAGGCGGCTCCATTGCAATCATTGTAAGAATCTGTAATAAATGGTTCTGGATCATATCTCGGATGACGCCGGATTGGTCGTAGTACCCCGCACGCTCACCGACCGATACTTCCTCAGCTACCGTGATCTGCACGCTCTCGACGTACTGACGGTTCCAGATAGGCTCGAACATAGTGTTACCGAACCTGAAGACCATGAGGTTCTGGACGGTCTCTTTGCCAAGGTAGTGGTCGATTCTGTACACCTGATCCTCTCGGAAGACGTTGTGGACAGTGCGGTTCAAGGCCTGGGCGGATGCCAGATCCCGGCCGAAAGGCTTCTCAATCACCACGCGACGCCAACCGTCCGCCTCGTCGGCGATGCCGGTAGCCTTCATGTTGGTGAGGGTGGCTTCAAAGAGCGTGGGCGAGATGGACAGGTAGAAGAGCCTGTTAGCCGAGCCAGAATCGCCTTCTAATGCGTTTAGCCTCTCGCCCAGCGCCGCAATGTCAGCTTCCTCGTCCAAACTGCCTGTTACGTAGAAGAGGTGCTGGGCAAAGTCGTCCCACTCGTGCTTATGGATAGCCAGGGAGCTGAATTCCTGGACGCCCTTCCACATGAACTCCCGGAAGGCCTCGTCGGTAAGCTCTGTCCGTGCGAAGCCGACTACTCTCAGATCCTCCGGACACCCTGCGTTGCACCGTAGCTCAAACAGAGCTGGCAATAGCTTGCGCTGCGCCAGGTCGCCCGTGGCACCCATGATGACGATAGTCGTCGTTTCGTCAGCCATTACTCGGCTTTCTTGACGGCATGGCCGCCGAACTGGTTTCGCATGGCTGCCAAGAGCTTCGCGCTGAATGAGTCGTTCTGGCGTGACCGGAATCGCATCTGCAGCGCCAGTGCCATCACCGGGGTAGGAACAGCGAGGTCAATCGACTCCTGAACAGTCCATCGCCCTTCACCGGAATCGTCGACATACGGTTCCAGACTGGACATCTCTGGGTCTTCTTTGAGGGCATCTGCGGTGAGATCCAGCAGCCACGACCGTACGACGCTGCCGTAACGCCAGATTTCGGTTATCTGAGGCAGGTCTAGGTTCAGTTCTTCCTTGGCATGCATGAGTTCCAGCCCCTCGGCGTACGCCTGCATCATGCCGTACTCAATGCCGTTGTGGACCATCTTGGTGAAGTGTCCTGCCCCCGCAGGCCCAACGTGGCCGTAGCCGGTGGTGGGTGATGGAGCCAGCGTCTTGAAGATGGGCTCTACCCGGTCATACGCTGCCTTGTCGCCGCCGATCATGAGACTGTAGCCCTCTGTGAGGCCCCAAACGCCTCCGCTGGTCCCTGCGTCAAGGAAATCGAGGCCCTTCTCCTTCAACATGACGGCACGTCGCATACTGTCCTTGTAGTTGGCGTTGCCCCCATCAATGATGACGTCGCCCTCGGACAGAGCGCCTGCCAACGCCGTCAACGTGCGTTCCGTGGCCTCGCCAGCCGGGGCCATGACCCACACGGCGCGTGGTGTGGACAACTGTGCCGCAAGGTCTGCCAGAGAGGATGCCCCTGCGGCCCCTTCCCCTTCTAGTTCCTTTACGGCCTCCCGTCGCAGGTCATAGGCCACCACGCGATGGCCGCCTTTGAGGAGTCGCTGGGCCATGTTGCCACCCATACGACCCAATCCAATGATTCCAATTTCCATAACTATGCTCCTTGCTGGTTGGATGGTGTGTCGTACCCGTGGGCCGAGCGATTGTGCTCAAGGATGCGCTGCCGCACAACTTCCAGGAGCTTCTCTGGATCTGTGACTACGAACGCCTCCGGGACGACCTGTTCTCTTTGATGCCCTGCCGCCGTGACCGGTGTTGCTATAGCTACCACGTTGGTTCCTGCAGCCACCGCCGCCCTTGCCCCGTTTGGAGAGTCTTCCAACACCAGGCATTCCGACGGTGGTACTCCGAACTTCTGGGCGGCCAGGAGGTATATCTCTGGATCCGGCTTGGGCTGGACGACGTCTTCTCTCGATAGGATGAGATCGAGCGTCGATTCCAGGTCTAGCGCCTCAATGACTCTGAGTGCTTCGTCTCGCTGCGACATCGTTACCAGCGCGGTCTGGCAAAAAGCCTCCTTGGCTATCCGCAGCAGGTCCACGGTGTGTGGCCACTGGTTGTCGCGAAACACCTGCGGGTCCTCCACCATGTCGCTGTAGATAGCTACCCGCATCTTGCTCAAAGCTTCCTCTGGGGTTGCCACACCAAGCTCGGGCATCTGCTGTCGCAGGTATGGTTCAAGTTCCAGTCGCTCCGTCACGTGCTTCGATGCGACGTGGCGTTCTGCACCGACGATTTCACGATAGGCCTCCACCGCTCGAGCGTCAGGCTCTGAGCTACCGAGAAGACGCTGAGCGGCAATGGCATAGGACTGCGCCTTGAGCTTCTCACTCTGCACAAGTGTGCCATCCAGATCGAACATGATCGCTTTGATCACTGTTGTTGAATCCCCTCAATCGCTTCCTGTTGTTTAGCAGGACACAGGGTATCGCCGTAGGAACAGAATACGCAGCAATCGCCGGGTTTCGGGTTCAGCGCGGACTTACAGTTCACGCAATCGTAGAAGATGAGTCAGCCGTCCAGAGGCATCTCTTCTTCCTGGATGTGGCCACATACCGGACACGTGATCTTCGCCTTTGTAATGAACGCCATTGGGTCTACCCCGCTCCTCTTCCCAGGTATCAAGCCTGTAGCTTTGCGATACCTGTTGCCAAATCCTCTGTGAGGTGTACCCGGGCTGTCCTGCGCCCTAGAGAGTCCAGCATCTGGATATCGCCGATCGATTGGGCATCTGCCAGGGTGCCAAAGCTGTAATCTTGGCCGGGAATAGAGACATCGTGTTGGTAATTCGATGTGATTTGCAGGAACAACCCTCTAGCTGGCCCGCCCTTGTGGAGCTGCCCTGTCGAGTGCAGGAAGCGTGGCCCGTACCCGACGGTTGTTGCTATCTGACATTTCTCCATGACCTGTTGTCTCAGGCCAGCCAACGCTGCGTCCGTCTCCGGGGTCTGCTCCACGTAGGCCATGATAGCCAGGTAGTCGCCCGCGGTCGCCTGCGATAGAAGTTCCTCAAATGAAGCTGTGGCATCTAGAGTCGGAAGGCTGCCTGTAGTTGCGTATGCTTTCAAGACCTCAGCCGTCTTGTCCTTTGCCGATTGCACATTGGGCTGATCGAAGGGATTCACTTCCAACACTGCCCCTGCAACTGCCGTGGCAAACTCCCAACGATAGAACTCCGCGCCAACGTCGTAGCGATCTCGTAGGTCAAGCTGAACCATGGGGTGACCGGCCGCCCTCAGCGCTTCAACGGCACCATCGGTTTTGGCATCGTTGTCGCCGTCAAACCGTAGGTACACGAACAGTCGGTCGTCGCCGTAGTTCTGTGGAGCAAGCATCGGCTCGCCCGCTATAGGTATGATGCCCTTGCCTTCTTTGCCCAGGCTCTCCGCAATGAGCTGTTCCGCCCATAGGCCGAAGCTGCTAAGGGTCGGCGATGTCAGCACCGTCAGCTTGTCGCGACCAGCCTTCGCCAGGGTCGCCATGACGGATCCCAGCCAGACGCCGGGGTTCTCTTCGGCAGGTACACAGGATGCGCTACTCTCACGGAGGTGGTCTGCGCGATCCAACAGCAATGACACATCGATGCCTGCGAGGGCCGCGGGAACCATGCCGAAGTACGACAGCACGGAGTATCGACCGCCAATCGTGGATGGGTTGGCGAAGACGTGCAGGAAACCCTCGTCCTTGGCCAATCGCTCAAGCGGTGAACCTGAGTCGGTGATCGCAACAAAGCAGGCGCCTGCTGCTTCACGCCCCATGGCACCGTCAACGATCGACCTGAAGTGGCGATAACCCGACAACGTCTCCAACGTCCCACCCGACTTCGACGATACAAGGAACAGGGTGTGGGTAGGGTCAATGGTGTTAGTTACGCTCTGTATCCAGTCAGGTACTGTGGAGTCCAGAACGATGAGTTCCGGATAGCCCGGAGCGCTGCCGAATGTACTTCGTAGCACTTCCGGCCCCAGACTGCTGCCCCCCATGCCCAGCAGGACCACATGTTTGACGCCCTTGTCCTTCATGTCCTTTGCAAAGGCCCGGAGGTTGGCTGCCTGTTCCTCCATCAGGTCAGTGACCGTCAACCAGCCCAGGCGGTCGGCGATCTCCGTGGGGTTGTCGTTCCATACGGTGTGGTCTTTGCGCCAGATGCGGCCGGGGACATCACGTTTTCCCAGGTCGCCCAGTGTTGCCTCCACGCCTTCTTGATATTCGCCGAGGCTCACTTGAGAGCTGGCGTGCTGCTTTGCCAGGAGACGCGCCTTCTTCTCCTCCACGTTCGCAATCAACGTGTTGAAGGAGTCTGCGAAGGCGTTGACACCATCGACGAGAAGCTTATCTGTGATCTCTTTGATGCTAATTTCCACAGATGCCAGGTCAGCCATGACCTGCTCGGCTTCCTCAATGAAGCCCTCAAGAGTAGGCTTGGCCGTCCCGTGGTCCAGGAAGCTGGCTAGTGTAGCCGGCGGCGTGGTGTTCACCGTGTCAGGGCCAATCAGCGATTCAATGTAGAGCACATCACTGTATGCAGGGTTCTTGGTGCCGGTGCTTGCCCACAGGGGGCGCTGTACGTGAGCGCCTTTGGCCTGTAGAGACGCGAACCGCTCTGCAGACACCGTCTCCTGGAAGTCGCGGTATGCCAGGGCCGCATTGGCGATGGCTGCTTTCCCTAGCAGGTGTTCGAAGCCTGATTCGCCGTTCTGAAGCCTCGACTCAATCAGCGCATCCACCGCCGAGTCCACTCGACTGACGAAGAAGGATGCTACAGAAGCGACGCGACTTGGGTCTCCACCTGCCTTAATCAGGTGTTCCAGGCCAGCGGTGTAGGCCTCTCGAACCAGGCGATACGCTTCCAGGTGAAACAGGAGCGTCACATTGATGTTCACGCCCTGCCCTATGAGTTGCTCCACTGCGGGGATGCCCTCTGGAGTTGCGGGTACCTTCACCATGACGTTCGGTCGATCGAGGGCTGCGAACAGCCTGAGTGCCTCGGCGACAGTGCCTTCGGTATCATGAGCCAGCGTTGGGCTGACCTCCAGGGACGCATAGCCATCTACCCCGTTCGTCGCATCGTAGACGGGGCGAAGCTGGTCAGCTACGTCGCGGATGTCTTCCAGCGCCATAGCTTCAAAGGCCTCTTCAGCGTTCTTTCCTTCCAACGCTAATGCGAGAAGGGCTTCGTCGTAGTCGCTGCTGCCGGAAATCGCCTTCTCGAAGATCGTTGGGTTGGAAGTGAGGCCCGTTACCCCGGTTTTGATAAGCTCGGCCAGCTCTCCGGAGGTCAACAACCCTCTTCGGACGTTGTCGTACCAGATGGACTGCCCGAGTTTTTGTGTTTCAAGTATTGGATTAGCCATGTGATCCCTCCGATCTACCTGTGGGAGCTATTTGATGGAGCGTTTTTCTATTGCGGCTACCTTCGCCAAGCGACGATGGTACTTCTCTCCCTCAAGGAGTTGAGCGGAGAGAAATGCCGTGATCAACTCTCGGGCGACTTCACCACCGACGACTCGTGCGCCGATGCAGATCACGTTCATATCATCGTGCTCCACAGCTTGATGGGCGGAGTAGGTGTCGTGGCACACGGCGGCGCGAACGCCCGGTACCTTGTTTGCTGCGATGCTGGCCCCTGCGCCGCTACCGCAGAAGACGATGGCGCGCTCAACCTGGCCGGATACGATTGCCTGGGCGGCGGCATCGGCGAAGTCGGGGTAGTCATCAAGCGGGTCTAGCTCATGGGCCCCAAGGTCTATAACCTCGTACCCCTCAGCCTCAAGCCATGGCGCTAGTTCTACCTTCAGTGGGTAACCGCCGTGGTCAGCGGCGATACCAACGCGCTTCGTCATGACTTCACCTGTGCGAGGGTCGCCCTGGCTTCTTCGATAACGTGCTCAGCCGTCAAACCGAACTTTTCGTAGAGCGTGGGCCCTGGAGCCGATGCTCCGAAGTGGTCAAGCCCTATGATGCGTCCTTGTAATCCAACGTACCGTTCCCACCCCATTGGCGAACCAGCCTCTATGGAAACCCTAGCTGTAATGTTGGGCGGAAGCACTCCGTCTCGGTAGCTCTGGGATTGAGCGTCAAATAACTCCCAGGACGGCAGAGAGACGACTCTTGTGGCGGTGCCGCTCTCGGCAAGTTGCTGAGCTGCATCCATAGCGATATGCACCTCTGAGCCTGTGGCGATGATTATCACCTCAGGAGTGCTGGAACTCTCCCACAGCGTGTAGCCACCCTGACGGACGCCGGAAGCCGGTGCCAGCGCTGAGCGATCAAGTACAGGCAGGTTCTGGCGACTGAACGCGAATGTCGTAGGGCCGTCCGTTCGCTCGATAGCGGATTTCCATGCTTCAACGGTCTCTGTAGCATCTGCTGGTCGTAGTACTACCAGGTTCGGCACGGCCCGCATTCCAGCAAGCTGTTCGATGGGCTGATGGGTCGGGCCATCCTCGCCCAGGCCAACGGAATCATGGGTGAATATGAACACTACTCGAAGGCCCATCAAAGCCGCCAAGCGTATGGAAGGCCGCATGTAATCTGAGAAGATCAGGAAGGTAGCCGTGTAGGGAACGATGCCGCCGTGGAGCGCCATGCCGTTAGCTATGGAGCCCATAGCGTGCTCACGGACACCGAAGTGCATGTTCTGGCCGGAGCGGTCCGTTGCGCTGAAGTCGCCGCCGTCATTGAGTCGAGTGTTGTTTGATGGAGCCAGGTCGGCTGAACCGCCCATAAGCCCGTGGACGTGCCCGACGATGGCGTTCAGCACCTTTCCGGAGGCCTCACGAGTGGATACAGGCTTATCGCTGGGGTTGAAGAGGGCATCCGCTTCATTGGCCCAACCTTCTTCCAATGTCCCTTTCCAGGCCTGTTCAAGCTTGCTGGCCTCGTCGGGGTACGCGTTACGGTAGGCCTCAAACGAGGCTTCCCACTCCTTTTGTGCGGCTTGACCGCGCGGTATCGCCTGTCGGTAGTTATCCAACGCATCCTGAGGCTCGGCAAAAGGCTCGGGGTATGACCAACTCAGGGCGTCCTTAGTGAGCTGTACTTCCTCTGCCCCAAGAGCTGCCCCATGGACGCCAGCGGTCCCTGCCTTGTTTGGGCTGCCGAAACCGATGATTGTGCGACAGATTACAATGGAGGGCCTAGCTGTCTCGGCTTGTGCCTGACGGATAGCGACGTCTACTGCTTCAGTGTCCATTCCGTCAATGGAATCCACCACATGCCAGCCGTAGGCGCGGAACCGTGCCGCTACGTCTTCGGTGAAGGCAATGTCCGTGTTTCCTTCAATAGAGATGTCATTGTCGTCATAGAGATAGATCAGCTTACCAAGGCCAAGGGTTCCTGCGAGTGATGCAGCCTCTGAAGCAACGCCTTCCTGGAGGTCACCGTCAGATACAATTCCATAGGTGTAGTGATTGATAACTTCATGTCCACTACGATTGTAGTTATTGGCCATCCACTGCTCTGCAATAGCCAGTCCCACACCGTGAGCGAAGCCCTGGCCAAGCGGGCCTGTCGTGACCTCAACGCCCGGGGTGTGGCCGTGTTCAGGGTGCCCGGGGGTTTTGCTCCCCCATTGCCTCAGGTTCTTGATCTCACCCAGGGGCAGGTCGTATCCCGTGAGGTGCAGTAAACCATACAACAGGATGGATGCGTGGCCAGCGGAGAGCACGAAACGATCGCGGTCCGGCCAGCTTGGATCTGACGGATTGTGCTTGAGAAACCGATTCCACATGACGTACGCCATTGGAGACGCACCCATAGGTGCACCGGGGTGGCCGTTTCCGGCCTGCTGAACGGCGTCTACCGTAAGGAAGCGCAAGGTGTTGATGGACACTTGGTCAAGGTTGGCGTCGGGCATGTGCCGCTCCTGGAGTAAGTTAGTTGAATCTGGATTTGAACCGGGCTAGTTGAAGAGCATCACACAATGCTCTACGCACGCGATAATACCTGCGCGCTCTGAAGACCGTTGGTTCGTCCATATACTACGCCTCTCGAAAGCAGACCGCTAGACATTTTACGGTGCTGTCCCACGGCTTCGAAAGGTTAGATGCCTCCAACCATTTTATGGATGTACTACCTTGGACTAAATTGATGAATCAACCTCTTGCAGATAAGTGAAATCCCTTGTTCATGACCAATTAATGTTTGAGCCCACTCTGTTTATGTGTTGTTCCCCTTCTCGGTACTAATCTAATTTCGTGGCAATAAATCCGGAATCTTAAACGGATGAGGCCGCAGAGGTAAGAGGAGTTACAAGAGGGGAAATCATGATTCATGGGGGATTGAGTCGCTTCCGTAGCGACCAGAAGGGGATTACCGGGCTGGAGACAGCCATTATCCTGATTGCCTTTGTCGTAGTCGCGTCAGTGTTTGCATATACGATATTGTCAGCAGGGATCTACTCTTCGGAGAAAGGGAAAGAGGCGATTCACTCTGGGTTGGCAACAGCCAGAGCCAGTATGCAGCTTTCCGGGCCCGTCCTTGCTAAGGACACGGATTCCGATAATGACGTTGACCAGATGTTGATTGTCATCTCCAACTCGCCGAAGGGTTCTCCAATGAACCTTGCGTCGACTACTGATGCTGACGCAGACGGACTTCTCTCGGATGAGGCCGTTAAGCTCCATAGCCTGGTCATCACGTTTATCGATCAGTCCCAGATGGTGACGGATATTGCATGGACGGCTACAGAGGTAGGCAAAGGTGATGGTGATACGTTGATGGAGACGTCAGAACGGTTTGAACTGTTGGTGGATCTCTCGGCCATCAGCCCGGCTGTCGATGAGAACGATACGTTCGTCCTGGAGATCAAACCTGGCAAAGGATCCGCTATCACGCTTGAGCGCACTATGCCCGGTCGTATAGACGATGTGATGAACTTGCGGTAGACGCCCATCGGGCTTCAGGGCAAAAGGTCTATCGCAAGGTTGTAGAGGCTGGGGTAACCTGGCCCAGAAAATGCCGGATAAGCTGGTTACATATCCCGGCTATTAACAATACGGGTTGCCAGGAAGGGAAGAACCAAGAGAGGAATACCGCCAATGATGGCGATTGTAGATACCTCTATCATTCTGGATTCTCCTTGAAGGACCAGAGGCAGCCCGCCCAAGACACCGTCTGCAGTCAGGTCTCCTGCGTAGGTTGCGGCCAAAAGCATAAGACCCATATACCAGAAGACGCCAAGGACTGTTACGCCCAACAGTGTGTTGGTGAAGAGAACACTAAAGGTAATCCCCAGGAACACCAGCACTGCCAGCATGAGTGACCAGTATGACAGGGCCAGGAGCATACCTGAGGTAGTCATATCGTTTTCAAGGCCCTGGGTACGCACAATGAACATGGTGGGAACCATGACAATGAGAAACATGCCAAGCACCGTGATTGAGCGGGAGAACAGTTTTGCGAGTAGATATGGAGTCGGGGCGATGCCTCGACTGATAACGGCGACTCCCAAGAATGGGCGCTCCGCAGAGATTGCACTAGCGCTGACGATCAGCGCGACGAAGCTCCCAAGCCCGGTATAAAGCACCAGGGCCCATGAGATGAAGAATGAAGTCTGGTCACTGTAGGTACGAGCGAGCAACACAGCTGTGACTGCTCCAATGATAGTTAGCAGGAACCAGAAACGGATTACCCATGATCGCCAGAGGATTGAAAGGTCGTATTGCAGCAACGAGAAGAATGCCGCAATGGACCGCTTTCTCGCTGTTCCAGCAGGCCTCAGCGTTTGGGTAGCTTCCCGGACTGCCTCGTTTATTTCAGTTGTCATGATGATGTTTCCTGTGTCTGGGCATTGCCGCTCTGGAGTAGGGTAGCCAGGTCGTTTTCCGTTCCGATGGCGCGCGAGAACCCGCGTAGCCTGTCTTCTGCCAACCGCTTGAGGAAGGCGTCTTCCAACTCCCCCACTTGACGGATGGCCCGTAGCGTCACTCCGCAGCGGGAGAACTCGAGCAGTACGTTGGCCAGAGCCCCGCTGAAATCCCCTTGTTGCTGGAACGCCACTCGCACGGTATCTGCACCAAGTCGTTCAAAATGAGTGTCAGACTCCGTTACTTCAAGGGCTTCAATCGCGATATCTATCCCCTCACCCGCAACCGTAAGGTCAACAGTGTTCAGATAGGCGATCTTCTTCATGTCTTCTACTGGTCCGCTGAAAATCAGCTTACCCTGGTTCAAAACCGCAACGTAGTCGCATACTTGGTCGGCATCCGGCAGGATGTGGGTGGAGAGGATGATGGTCTTGCCGTTCCGCCGGAGTTCGCTGATCAAGGAAATGGTAAACGCTCGCCCCTCCGGGTCCAACCCCACCGTGGGCTCGTCAAGAATCAGCAGGTCAGGGTCATTGATGAGCGCAGCCGCTATACCCAACCGCGTTCGTTGTCCGCTTGAGAGGTGGTCTATGCGCTGCGATGATGCCTGGAGCAGTTCCGTAGCGTGGAGCAGGGACGACAGCCGCTTCATCCGTAGCTCATGGGGAATCCCGAAGAGCTTACCCACCTGATCCAGGTAGGTGATGCAGGTCATATCCGGTGGATACATTCCGGATTGGGGAAGGAAACCGATGCGGCTCCTCAAGTCTCCTGAAGAGAGCGCCATTGGCTGTCCGAAGACCGAGACGCTACCCGCCGTGGGCTTCTGCAGCCCCAGAATGAGCATCAAAGCCGTGCTTTTACCTGCGCCGTTGGGGCCGATGAGCCCCATGATGGCACCTTGGGGAAGCTTCAGGCTGACCGTGTTCAACGCAACCAAACGGTTATCGTAGATCTTGGTCAACTCGTTGATTTCTACAACGTCCATTACTACCTCAAAATCTGCGTGCTTCTATTCTGCGCAGAAGCTGACATAAAGTAAAGCCGCCGTATCTGTGGGAGAACATTACAACGGCAGTTCCGCGCCGATTCCCTGTTCTTTGGCCTTCCTCAGTACCACCGCAGCGGCGGCCAGGTCCTCAGTCCCTACGCCCAGGGCGTCGAATAATGTGATTGAGTCGTTGGAGGGTCTGCCGGATGCCTCGCCGGTGATGACCGCTGCCAACTCCACTGCCTTCGACCACTCGAACCCGCCGCGTTCTTCGGCGTAGATCAGTTCCCCGCAGTCGGCTCTGGCCTGCTCCATGTTCTCCACTACCACCAGGTCAGCACGACTGACCGAGTCCACGTCCAACTCCCGTCGGTTCACACCCGTTGCCCCAATGCCGTTGATGTGCGTGCCGGGGGCGATCCAGGAGCCTTCGAGCACCGGGTCGTCGGAGCCCGTGATGGTTATC
>JAPYRQ010000092.1 GCA_029936935.1 Dehalococcoidia bacterium
TCGCCAGCGTAGTTTTCCCCGACCCTGATTCGCCTACCAACCCAAGACGTTCGTCTTTTTCGAGAGTAAAAGACACATCGTTTACCGCATTCACCTGGCCATCGCGTGTGCCGTAGTAAACCTGCAGCCCTTTGACCTGTAGGATATCTCCGGTCATGAGCTGTGTCCGATCCTGGGATTGGCTATTTCATCCAGTCCTGTGGCGACCAGATAAAGTCCGATAAAAAGAACCACTATCACGGTCAGCGGAGGCATCCACCACCACCACATTCCCGCCAGTACAGCACCATGCTCAAGTGCCCAATGGATTGTCATGCCCATAGTTGGCGCATCGGTCGGGCCAAGGCCTAAAGCCTGCAGGCCAACAGAGGACAGCACCGCTATAATCACAGCGTTTACAAAACTGGCCGCCAGGAAAGGAAGCATGTTCGGCAGCAACTCTTTCCACATGACTTCGAAATCATTCATCCCCGACGCTTTGCTTACATCCACGTAAGCTTTTTCCCTCAGCGTAAGCACCTGCGACCGTATCACCCTCGCTGGCCCCATCCAGGCCATCAGTGCGATTGTAATCGCCATCGCATCTGCACTCATGAGTCCCTCTATGGACACAGCGACAACCACAAGAATCAGAATTGTCGGAATTGTGATTAGTACATCAGACGCCGTCCGTATGACTGTATCCACAACACCACCAACGTATCCAGCTACGAACCCAAGGACAGCGCCTATGGTTAGACCCAAACTGCCTGCCAGGAATGCCACTTTAAGAGTGAGGGGTACCCCCGCCACTATCACTGCAAATATATTTCTGCCCTGTGTATCCGTGCCCAACGGAAGAGTCGAAGATGGCGGAGCGCTGAAAGCTCCCGAGAGCGGTCGATGGAGCGTGACGTCGATGAACAATGACCCTATCGGTCCGATAAGCGCGAGGCTCAATAGTACGGACAGTCCGATGAACAGCATCCGCTGTTCGGCCAGGTACCGGACACCATCCAGAACGCGTTTTTGTATCATCGCAGGACGTTTAATGAGTATCGGCAGGTTCATGATTTTTTACCGTACGCAATACGCGGGTCAATGAGCGGGTATACGAGGTCAAGAAGCAATGTCATCACCGCGATAGACAGAATTATTAGAAAAACGATTCCGAATACAACTGGATAATCAAAGCCTCGAATCGCCTCGAGCAGCGCTGAGCCGAGCCCCGGGTAGGCGAACACGGCTTCGACGACGATAGCGCCTCCGGCCACAAAGCCTAGCGAGAGAGCCAGCCAGGTCAGTTGCGGCAGGAGGGCATTTCGCATGCCGTACAATGCAAATATCCGCCACCCCTTCAGTCCTCTGTTTTCGGCATGCTTGATGTAATCTTCACCGAAGAGGCTGAGGATGGTCCCACGCATTACCAACGCGCGTACTCCTAGGTCAGTTACCACCAGCGCCATCGCCGGCAGAGCAGCGTGTGTCAAAACACTGATGAAGAATTCGAAATTCCAGCCCTGGATGACGCCGGGTTCGTATCCTCCGCCGTACGGCAGCACAGAAAACGTCACGGCTAGCAGGTAAACCAATATCAATCCCATGAGATAAGGAGGTACGGCAGAAAATAGAAACGACGGCACGATGAATCCCTGTAGGAACCGGGGGGAATAGGGCCACCCTATGAGCGCGCCGAAGATACTGCCGGCGATGAACCCTATAAGTGTTGAGGTGCCAAGCAGCCCGATGGTCCAGGGCAGCCTGGCCAGAATGATGTCATTTACGCTGGAAAAACTGACAAAAGAGACGCCGAAGTCCAACTGCGCCATAGCCCCTAGGTAAATTACGTATTGTTGCCAGAGTGGTTTATCCAATCCATAGCGAGCACGGTACTCCTTAGCGATTTCTACCATCGCGTCGCCGGCCACTCCGCCGTCCTGGGTCGCCTCTAATAACGCCCCAACGATAGGATCTTGTCCAGGCGCCAACTTTGGAATGAAAAAGTTGATACTGGCAGCAGCCCATATCACGAGGAGGAAAATACCTACTCGTCTGATTACGTAGTCGAGAGTCATTCAATACCTGTCCAGTCTCGCAACCACGGAACTGGTAATCGACAGCGCTGTCGGGCCACGTCGTGAACCCACTTCAGGGATTCCATCTGCACGCGGTCTCTGATCATCTCGTATTTATCAGCGAAGTGCAGACGTGTTGCAGGATTGTAGGTATATATAGCGGTTTTTCCTCCAGAACGGACCGACGTCCGCCTAAACCGTTGTTACTCGAGGCGCGGAGGCCACTGCGCCTCCCCTTGCCATGTCTTCTCCAAGGCGAACCCCGATTGGGTCGATCACACTGATTATCCGAACTCTGTCGACCTCCCCCTACAGCTATTACGCCGCAACGAGGAGACCGACTGCCCGTGTACCCCTACTTAGTCCACTACTTTAAGGTCTTTGATCATGAGCCACCCATGCCGGGGCCAGTAGGCACCCTGCATTGGGTTATCTACATGGTGGGGCCAGTTCGTAAAGTGTGTTTCGTTGAACGGGGTTACCTGCATCCACTGCTTGATCGGAACATCTGGCAACTCCTTCAACCATATTGAGTAAGCCTCCCTGACAAGCGGGACCAGCTCAGCAGTATTGGCCTGGGGAATAGGCTCCATCTTATCAATCAATTTGTCATACTCGGCGCCACCCTTCCAACGCCCGGCACTGCCCAGGGACGCCTGCTCTCCAACGAGAGGAGTGTTACGACTGTGGTAATGCTCCAGGCTATCCCAGGGATGGGTTGTTGAGGAAGGTCGTCCCGTGAGCCACGCATCAGGCTTGCCCGTGACGATCCTGGAACCCATGTCAGAACTAACTTTGAAGTTGGAGTCGAATCCGGCGCGCTTCAACTGTTCTGCAAGTGGAGCCAGAAGGTCACTAAGATACCCCGCCGATTCTATGAGAATAGTGAAGGGATCGCCATTCGAGTCTATCCAAACACCGTCTTTCTTCGTGTAGCCGGCTTTCATCATCAACTCATCCGTCTTGTCCAGGTCGAACGTTGTGACATCGTATTCATCGAGCAAATCCTGTATGGCGTCAATGTACGGCGACAGTGACCCGAATTCTGGAAACAGGTGCCGGGTCGGAATCATTGCGCCTTCGGCTACGTCTACCAACTCCTGATGGTTTATTGCGTTTGCTATGGCCCATCTGACATCTGGGTTGTCGTATGGTGCATTCTCAGTGTTGAAGAAGAGACTCGTGATCCACCAGTCAAGACTGCCCCACGGCGGCTGGTCGCCTGTATACGAAGTTACGTAGTCGGTCTTAGCCAGCAGGTTTTTCATCTGGGGGCCAGTTATGCCGTTCGTAGCGTCTGCCCCATCGGTCATCATCAACGCCACGTTGTTGGCGGTGTCTGTGTTAGGGATATGCACAAGCTGATTCCACTCCGGAAGGTCATGGAAGCCTGTTTTTGCACCCCACCAGTCACTCCTTTGGTCCCAGATTCTTTGCTGTGGGCTGTTTTCTACCAAAGTCAAAGGCCCGGTCACCACCGGCCAACCCTTGGCAGGGTCATAGTTCATGTCAGTAGTAGGGTCGTCCATTGTCGACCAGACGTGCTCGGGGACTATGTACGGTGCTTTCCCCTGGTGTGTCCACAGGAAGGGGTCAGGAAACCTAGCGTTGGGTTCGTTCAGAACTATTGTCAACGTCAAGTCATCGACGACTACGACTTCCTTGACCCAACGGGGTATGTCGGCGCCTCTGCCCCAGTTTGCCAAGGTTGGGTTGTCCCTCAGCAGGTGATAGGTATATTGGACATCATGGGCAGTGAATGCCTCACCGTCGCTCCACTCGACTCCTTTACGGATGTTGATGGTGTATTCGGTGAAGTCACTGTTAGCCGACCAACCTGTCGCCGCCCAGGGTACCACTTCACCCTTTACGAGGTTGATGTAAAAGAGCTGTGGAAGGGCAAAATGGAGTCCCGAACGAAACTCGTTTCCGAGGATGAACGGGTTCATGTTGTCGATATCGTCGAATACGCCACCCCGGGCGATGCCAACTAGCCTCAATGAGCGAGTTTTGGCGACGGGCTCAGCGGGTTTTTCTGGTGCGGGAACTGACGTCGCCGTCGCCGCTTCCTTTTCTGTAACAGCAGGCTTGGCGGTCGGATCTGTAGCGGGCTTGGCCGGAGCCGCTGGTTCGTCACTTCCACAGGCGACAATCGTCATGAACAACGCTACAACGAGGAGAACAGTAGCAATCAATTTGAACTTCCTGAGAGCCTTGAACATCGTCATGCCTTTCAATATTTTGATCCAAGTTCAACAACACAACAGTCCTATTTAAAGGAGCACCGCTATCTCTGAACGAGATTCAGTTAACCGGTGCGAAGAGTCTAGTCTCAATTTCCAAGAGGTGTCAACCAGGTTTTCATACCCGATACGTACCGAAAACCAGTACACACTGCCCTGTTTGAGGGGGGGGAGGCTGCGTCAGCAGTTGGTAGCCCGGATTCTGAC
>JAPYRQ010000027.1 GCA_029936935.1 Dehalococcoidia bacterium
GTCAAATACCGTTTCAATGGTCGATTCATACGCTGGACTCATCGAGTAATCTGCGCCATGTAGAATACCTGCATGATGGACCTGATGACCCAAGAGAAATGTTGGCGGCACGCATGCTTGAGGCATTGGGCAATCAGGGTTCAATTATGGTGTACACCGGTTTTGAGGAAGCGCGTATAAAAGAGATGGCGGATGCCCTACCACGGTATCGCCGCTCCTTGCTGGACCTCTGTGGCAGAATATTTGACCTTCATAAGGTCTTGAATGCCCACTATTATCATCCGGAATTCCACGGCAGTTGGTCCATCAAAGCGGTGTTGCCAGCCCTGGTGCCCAACATGAGTTATGCAGACTTAGACATCAAGGACGGCACTCTGGCATCCTTGTCGTTTGGGCAAATGATCTCCCACGAAACCTCGAGAGAAGAGAAGGCGAAGATTAGGGAATCGTTGCTGGCCTATTGCAAGCGTGACACGGAAGCGATGGTTGAAATATATGGACAGCTTAAGACTTAAATAACCTAGGGGTATTTTGCATGCAAGGCGTCCGGGTTCGAATCCCGGCATCCCCACTATCCTAGCTAGCCCGTAGCTGAGGCGGTCAGGGGGGACGCGCATCAATGAAACTCCTGGGCGATTGGAACTGGTATTTCCCGAAGTTTCTTCATTGGTTGCCTGAATTGAACGTGGAAGGCGAGAGCACTAAAAGCGACAAATAGCCTATTCATAAATCAGGGCACTGCAGACGCCATAATCATACGGGTACGCAGGCGGTTGATAGATGCGGCAAGGGCATTTGCTGAGGATGGGACGATCCCACCTGGTGTGGATGAGCCGGAGGTTTACGCCATTAGACCGATAGGGGCATTGCTAACCGAGGGTTCCGACTGGTTGAACGAGACCACTGAAAAGCGGCAAGTCCTGAACCAGATCGAACCGGCTGGTTAGCTACCCGGGATCAGGTTCTTTAGAACACTGAGGAAGCTGGGTTTGGTGTCTCCCAGATTCACCTTCAACGTCCGTGGACCAATGTCTCCTGGGGTAAAGCTCTCTAGCTCCTGATTCTCATCCTCCAACGCCGCCGGGTTGCGAGCTTCCCTTTGCGCCGGTGTCTGTAACTGTTGCACCTGGTTCTCCTTTGTGTCGTTCCCTAATCTCAGCCAATAAAAAATCGCCCTGGCTACTAGCCGGGCGATTGGTGGTTCCTGTATCTACTGTGGTCTACGCGTTACACGCTAAGAACCTCCACCCCGGCGGATGTGGGTGTGCAACAACAACAGCAACACATGCGGCAGCCAGACGTGTTAGCGTCTGTTGCGATTAGCTGTAGATTGATGAAACTCATTCCGTAGGGCACTCCTTAACTATTTAGGATTCTACGCCTGTGGCTCTATCGGTGTCAACGGGGTGTACCTGACAACCTTGTTTCTGTCCGATGCTAGGGAGATAATGCGACCCAGTAGTCAACGAAGGTGGTGGTGTTACGTGTTAGCGGTTGTGCAGGAACTTGAGCATGGCTTCAACGAACAGGTGCTGCCGAGGCTAATCGAAGCGTACCCAATGGAATTGGCCGGGCAACTGCACTACTTCCTGGTTTTCTGGTGCCAGGCTGGAAGAGAGAAGCTTGTGGAGGGGCTTGGAGAGGACACCGTCAACGATATGCTGGCAATGGTGACTGAGTACGGTATTAATCCGGATAAGTGCCACCTAGTGCAGGCGGACGAAGACGACGAGAAGACCATCGATACACCACCGGAGTGGTTCAGGCGACCGGATTAGCCTACCCTTCCCCGGCGAACCGCTGAATCTCCACGAAGGCCTGTTCACCCTCAGACCAATCAAACAAGACCGCCTCCACCACGCGCGACTCATCAATCCCAACCACCAGCTGCTGCACCGGGTACATCTTCCCCCCGTCCCATGCGTTGGACGCCACTTTGGTATCGGTTTCTGAGAAGTATGCCCTGCCGTTCGGGTGGGAGTGGTAGATGATCAGCGGAGGGGCATCAGCATCCATACCCTCGTTAAAAGCAATCACATCTGCGGCGCTGAAGATGTACGCCCGCTCCTCGCCACGCCCGGCAACCGTCGGGTGCGTGCCCTGGGACTGCACGTTCACGCATGGGTGGGCGCTAACCACAGCATCGCCGTCCTTTGGGCCTTCAAGCCATCCACAGCACTCGGCAGGGAACGCCTCGCGGGCATGGGCGAACACTTCGTCGAGGATAGCTTGAGGAATATTGATGGGTGAGGGCACGTCAGGCATGGGGGTCTCCGTTCAAGGATGTATGTCCTGTTAAACATAGGGTCTCTTGCGCATAATCGCAACACTATGAAGATGACCTCCTCAATGCACCCTAACCTCCAAACAACTCCGTGTATTCTGCATGGGGCTGCTAACCCCGGCACTACCCCGGCGTTATAGATTTCTGAACGCGTTCAACAACACGAGGAGGAAATCATGCCAAGGATATTTGCATTCGGATTAATGGTTCTGGCACTGGCGATGTTGGTGCCCACAGCGGTATTTGCGTACACAAACGGGTCGCCAGCAGGCGCTGCAGACACGAGTGTTTCTCATCAAGAAGGCGACAACACTGAACTTGAGGCTCGACCCTGGGTCGGCATCTCACTGGTTCCCCTGAACGAGCGACTGGCTGAGCACCTGGAACTCGATGTCGAAGAGGGCACCGTGGTGGTGCGAGTCCATCCCGAAAGCCCCGCCGCAGAGGCAGGGTTTGAACGCGGCGACATCGTCCTCACAGTTGGGACTGATGCCGTTGATGAAGTGGTAGACGTTGTTCAGGCCGTAGGTGCTTCAACCATCGGCGGCACACTGGACTTTGGTGTCCTGCGAGGCGTCGATAACGTGGCGCTGAGCGTAGCGGTAGGCGAGCGGCCTGCCCCTCAGCACCAGGATCGACCCGAGCATAGGCCGTCTAATGCCAAATCGAAGCCGTGGGTCGGAATGGTGCTTGTGCCCCTCAATGAGAACCTGGCAGAACGATTGGAGCTAGACGCCGCTGAGGGTATCGTGGTGCTCCAGGTCAGAGAAGATAGCCCCGCCGGTGCTGCTGGCATGGCTGCGGGTGACATCATCCTTACCGTTGGCAATGTCACAGTTGAGAAGATTGCGGCCATTGTGCAGTCTGTCCGAGAGGCGGAGGCAGGAGATGTCCTGACCTTCACCATTGCACGACAGGGTGAAGCGCTCCCGGTTTCCATAGATATCACCGTGTCTGAGGAGCCTCAGCGCGGTGGCGAAGGTCATGGTATTCCTTACTTGAGACTCATCACCCCTATGACCGGCCACCTGCTTGAGGGTGAGTTCACCGTCAATGATAAGGACGACAACCAGATCACGCTGACCGTGGTCACCGGCGCAATCATCGAAGTGGGCGTAAACGGCCTGGTCATCGTTCCGGCTGCTGACGGCAGCGGCGACCCGGCTCTGACCATCGGTGAAGACACAGTCATCGTCAAAGACGGCAGCAAGGGGTCTCTTGAAGACCTGGCAGTCGATGACGAGGTCATCGTAGTGATCAAGGACGGGGAACTCGTCGCAGTGATGGTCAAGCCGTTAAACCGTAACCGGCAGGGGCAGAACTTCTCCTTCCGGCCAGGCGGTGAGGGTGACCAGACCGGCCAGCAGCCCCGACTCTTCGGTAACAGGGGACAACTTCAGGAGCAGTTCTCGTTCCGTGGCAATGCACCTGAGGCCTTTGGTGAGCTTGAAGAGCGGTTCGGTGAGCTGCAGGAGCGGTTTGGCCAGTTCCAGCGTGGGAATGGCCAACGATCGCGTGGCAACGCCCCTGACGTCTTCGGTGACCTCCAAGAGCGGTTTGGCGAGTTTCAGGAGCGGTCCAGTCGGCCTCAAGGCCAGGTTCGCCAGCGCTTCCAGGGTAACGGCCCTCGTCGCGGAGACCGCAGCGAGAACACTGTCCCTGCACCAAGCCAGGCTGACCCCGCACCATCGGGCACCTCAAGCCTCTAGTTAGACCGATGTGAATGCATAAGGGGGGCGACGATGTCGCCCCCTTTTTTATTGCCCAGAGTGGCCGCACGAGGATATGCAGTTAATTGGTTATAACAAGCATCTAAATCATAGTATTCCTTGGATAGCGCCCCGCTATACTGCGGAGGGAATCATTTTGCAGACTTATCGGTCCAGTCTGCCCTTGGGGACAGATACGTGAAACGGTATTTCTTGATAGCGGGCTTGGTGGTAGGTCTAGTATCACTCCTCGTCCTCGTGGGGTGCACCAGCGGGAATGGCTCGAGTACATCCGCTAACGGGCTAAGCACCCCTGACCTGGTTCAAGCCGTTACACCCTCCGTGGTCCACATTGCGGCGGAAGCAGACCTGATGGGTCGATTTACAGGTCGGACATCGCGCGGGGTGGGCACCGGCGTTATCGTCGATGCCGATGGGCATATCTTGACCAACAACCACGTGGTTGAGGACGCATCACGGATTACCGTTACGCTGAGCGACAGCAGAGTGGTGTCGGCTGAGGTGGTTGGGCTCGACCCAACGACAGACCTCGCAGTGCTTCGCATCGATGCACCTGACCTGCATCCAGCCGCGCTGGGAGACTCGTCGCAATTGCTCGTGGGTTCTGATGTGGTGGCAATCGGCCATGCCCTTGACCTGGAGGGCGGCCCTACCGTCAGCAAAGGCGTTGTCAGTGCGCTGGACCGCGTCCTCCAAGCGGATGCCCAGACTACGATTGCCGGCCTCATCCAGACCGATGCCGCCATTAACCCGGGGAACAGCGGCGGGCCACTTTTAAACATGCACGGTGAGGTCATTGGTATCAATACGGCCATCATTGAAAGCGGGCAGGGCATTGGGTTTGCCATCAACTCCAATGAAGCCAAAGAGATCATGGGTGAGCTGATTGAATTCGGATTTGTAGAGCGCGCATTTCTTGGAATAGTCCCGGTAAATATTACTCGAGGGATCGCAGAGAACCTGGGTCTCCCGGTTGAGCAAGGAATAGCTATAGGCTCCATTGTGCCCGGGTTTCCGGCGGCGGCGGCAGGGCTTCAACAAGCTGATATCATTGTGGCCCTTGATGATGCCCCGATTGTGAACACCGCTTACCTCTCGCGCTTCCTGGCCGAGCACCAGCCCGGCGAGCGAGTGACTGTTACGTTCTACCGGGGCCAGGAAGAACTCCATGCAGTAATTGACCTTGGCAATCGACCAGAAGGTTAGTGTGCAGCCGCTGAATGAGACCGCTACAGCACGTGCGTTGGACAAGTTATTAATCGATCTATGCGATCGATATGGCTTCAAGCCCGTCCCTAAGCTGGAGTGGTCAAAGCGCATGGTGAAGACGCTGGGCCTTGCCTACCCAACCAAGAATGTCATCCGATTATCCGCCTGGCTGAACCCGGAGCAGGCGGAATCCACCCTTCGACACGAGCTTGCCCACATCGCAACAGGCAAGAACGGCGCAAGACATCCCCACGGCCCACAGTGGAAGAAGTGGGCGATAGAGTTGGGGGCTCCTCCGGTTCGAGCCTCAGCGAACGGCCCCGCGAACGCACCTGTCAGGAAAGCAACGTATTCCCTGTGGGGCCTCGAATGCCCCAAGTGTGGTCTGCGGCTAGCGCGAAAGCGAGTGAGGAAAGGGCTATATCATCGTGACTGTGGCCCCAAGGCTGGAAGCCTCGTCCGTAGGATGAAAGATACCGCTGAGCGGGTGTACTCCTGGGTGTTACGAACACTAGACGAAACCAAAACTAACGAAGCCTCGTAAAGATTGGAAAGTCTCCATAAAATCAAATCCCTGGCCAAAGTCGAGACATACGATGAGGGAGTACATTGACAGTTAGATAGCATATAGATATGCTCACCATGGTTTGTTTTGTACCTGCCACAGTTTGCGGATGCCTACACGTAGGTAGTCCACTCATGGGAGTACGGCAGAATAAAATTCATAGGAGGAAATTCATGTTCAAAGAATTTCGACAGAAATGGATAATGGCGCTTTCAGTGACCCTGATCAGCGCGATAGCCCTGGCAGCCTGTTCCAGTGGTGACGATACGGTCACCACATCAAGTTCTTCCGGCACGGTACAGCAGCCGGACGCCCCGGCAGCAGCAGCAGCGGCAACGGGTGATAGTTCTTCACCGTCTGCACCTGTGGCAGCCGATGCACCTGCGCAGCCCAGCGGCGGTACATCACCAGTAATGGTGGTAGAGCCGAAGGTAGATCGTGTCGTCATTGCATTCCCTGCACCATCATCAGAGGGAAACGACTCCAACTTTGACTTCAGCTCTCCCCCCAGTGTTCAACTTCGGCCGATGTATGAGTATCTGGTTGGAGTAAACTCCGTAAATGGTGGGTTTGACCCCCAATTGGCCACGGAATGGAACATTGAGCCTGACGGCCTTGGTATCCGTTATCAGCTTCGCCAAGGCGTCCAGTTCCAGGGCGGATGGGGTGAATTCACAGCTAAGGACGTTGAGCACGTTCTTTGGAGCATTAGTCGAGCGGATTCTCTGCATGGACTCCGAGGCACCTTTGCTAGGGACGTCAGTGAAATCCAGATCATAAATGACTACGAGGTAGTTTTCCGCCTAAACGGCGCGAACCCAACGGTATTCAATGGAATCTCTCAGCTTATCGGTGGCATGGAAATCCAGAGCAAGGCTATGTACGACGCTGTTGGTCAGCCTACCCTTGCTGATGTGCCCATTGTCGGAACCGGTGCTTACCAGTTCAAGGAGCGTTCTCAAGGTTCCTTTGTTCGGTTTGAACGTGTTTCCGGTCGCCACTGGAGACACTCACCGGATTTCCCGGAGCTTGAACTCCGCTGGTCCTCAGAAGCTTCTACCCGGTTAGCTGCCTTGTTGGCCGGAGAAGTTCACCTGACCACCATCATTCCTGACCAGGAGGCCCAGGCGAAGGGTGTAGGGATGAAGCTCGCCAAGGGGAACGTCCCAGGATTCCGCACGTTCTTCAACTTCCAAGGATCATGGTGGAACACCCATGGTGATGAAACCTCTGGCAGGAAGTTCCCAGACAGTCCATTGCTAGACCAGAAGGTTCGTCAGGCGTTGAGCAAGGCTATTGATAGGGATGCGCTCAACACCGCCTTCTTTAAAGGTGAAGCGGACGCCATGGTCAACAACCATTTCCACGTGACACGGCCAGGTTGGGATGCATCCTGGGAAACCAGATTCGATGATCAATATGGGTATGACCCTGCCGCCGCCAAGGCCCTCTTGGCTGAGGCAGGTTATAACTCCAGCAACCCGCTGGAAACGAATATCCACTCTATCAACCTGTCCACCTACGCCGGTTCTATGGACATGATTGAAGCGGTGCAGGGGTTCTATCGGGAAATTGGTGTAGAGGCTAAATTGGTAGTCATGGATGGCGCAAGCAGGAACGCTCAAGCGCGGGCTCATGAGTTTGACAACCATATCAGCCTCGTCTCCACTGCCTCAGACATATTCCTGGCAGGACGGGTGTATATGAGTTCATCTCACCCGACTTCTGGTAACCACCAGGATTCTGCGATAAACGTACTTCGACTGGAAGCGGCAAGCACGCTTGTAGCTTCAGTTCAAGCCGCAGCACTGAAGCAGATGGGGGAGTTAGCTTTCAGTATGAATGCCAGCATTCCTCTATACTGGCTGCCGATCCAAATTGCCTACAGCCCAGACGTGGTCTCTGACTATGTCTTCGCGGGTAACATCTCAGGCAGCTGGACACACTTGTACAACATCAAGGCTGCCCAATAGATTCCTAAACCTGGCAAAGCAGAACACCCCCGGAGAATCTCTCCGGGGGTGTTCTGCTTTGTGGCCTTCATTGAATTGACGTTGGAAGAGCCTGTGTGTATTCTCGGTTCACTATTTCCGCTAAACGAATGGAGAAGGGGAGGGTTGGCATGCTTACGCACGAAGAAAATATGTTCATGGCGAGGGTGGGCCCCGGTACACCCATGGGCGACATGATGCGGCGGTTCTGGCACCCGGTGTTGCTTTCAGAGGAACTTCCGGAGCCCGACTGCCCGCCCAAGCGGACCAAGATCCTTGGCGAAGAGTTGATCGCCTTCCGTGACACCAACGGTGACGTAGGCCTCATCGACAACTACTGCCCACATCGCAGGGCGAGCATGTTCTTCGGCAGGAACGAAGAGTGCGGCTTGCGGTGCGTCTACCATGGTTGGAAATTTGACATAAATGGCGATTGCATCGATATGCCTTCGGAGCCCGCTGAAAGTAACTTCAAGGATAAGGTGAAAATCACCGCATACCCCACCAACGAGGGGGCGGGAATGATCTGGGCGTATATGGGGCCCAAAGAGTTGCAGCCGGGAATGCCTCAGCTGGAATACCTGGACATGCCTGAAGGCCAGTTCGTATCCACCAAGGTCATGTACGAGTCAAACTTCGTGCAGGTGATTGAGGGCGAGATCGATACGGTACACGCGTCCCTCCTCCATAGCAGCCTGGATTCCCTTTCCAAATCTGACACGGCAACCACGGTAGGCGGAAAATACTCGTACAGGGACCGCCCGCCCCGGTTCTTTGTTGAGGACACTGACAGCGGCATCCTAATCGGCGCTCGACGTGACGCGGAGGCTGACAGCTACTACTGGCGCATTTCCCGCTGGCTCTTCCCGTACATCACCATGATTCCTCGCGAGCCACAGGGGTCCGCACGTTCCGCACTCATTGTGCCCATAGATGACGAGAACTGTTGGTTCTTCTGGGTACGCTGGAACCCCTTTGGCCCTCTCACCCAGGGTGAGATAGACACCTACAAGCTCATGCAGGCCAGCCTGGCACCGGTGACCTACCTTGGGCAAGCCAACAAGCGCAACGACTACATGATTGATCGTGAAATGCAGCGAACGGTGAACTACACGGGGATACCGCAGAATAACGCCCGTGCTCAGGACGCCGCAATGACGGACAGCATGGGTGCCATTTCCGATAGGGACAACGAGCACCTGGGCACCACGGACATGGCTATCATCCGAATGCGTAGGCGCTTGATTCAGGCGGCACAAGCCCTGCAAGAGGGGACAGAGCCGTACGCAGCAAGCCATCCGGAGGTCTACAAAGTCCGTTCCGGTGGCGCTGTGCTTCCACGGGACGTCTATTTCACTGAAGATCCCTCAGTACAAGAAGACATCTTCGTTAGATAGGTAGTGGCTGAATAGAAAGAGGCCCTGAAGCTCAATAGGCAACAGGGCCTCTTTTTTTGTGTTGCTTACCTAAGACTACTGGCGACCAAGAAGCCACCACTCAAGACTGTCCTGCAGTGCCATCCATGACGCCTCAATGATGTTGGCAGAGCAGCCCACGGTGTGCCATGTTTTATCGCCGTCCGTGGAATCGATGAGCACGCGCACCATCGCTTCAGTCCCGGTGCCTTGGTCAACGACTCGCACCTTGTAGTCGAGCAGCCTGATGGCCTCCACTGCGGGGTAGAACTCCATCAACGCTTTTCGCGCGGCCACGTCCATCGCGTTGACCGGGCCGTTGCCGCCAGCTGCAGTGTGCTTTACCTGGCCATCGACCTGTATTTTGACGGTGGCCTCGCAGGCAACACTCTCGTCGGTGATGTCCGTTGGGCGTCTGTGCTTCTCGACGATCACCATGAAATCGACCAACTCAAAGGGTGGTTTGTAGTCGGGAAGGGCGCGACGAACCAGCATCTCAAACGAGGCTTCGGCGCCTTCGTACTGGAACCCACGGTTCTCTTGCTGTTTTATCAATTCAAGGGCGTTTTGAACGATCTCAGGCGATGCGGGTATCCCCATCTCCTCCAGCTTCTGCAGCACGTTGCTACGGCCCGCCAACTCTGAGACAAGGACGTGGTTCACGTTGCCTACGCGTTCCGGGGCTATGTGCTGGTAGCTTTCAGCAACCTTAGCCACCGCCGATGCGTGGAGGCCTGCCTTGTGGGTGAAGGCGCTGGAGCCTACGTATGGTTGGTACGGGTTGGGAGTCCGATTGACGATTTCGCTCACGAAATGCGATACCTCAGCCAGCGAACCCAGTTGTTCGTCGGTGACGCAATCAATTCCCATCTTCATCTTGAGGTCAGCGATGACGGAGACGAGGTTAGCGTTGCCACAGCGCTCACCAATGCCGTTGATGGTTCCCTGCACCTGGGTGGCTCCAGCCATGATCCCTGCCAGGGCGTTTGCAACGGCAACATCGCCATCGTTGTGGGGATGGATGGCCAATGTCGCTTCCGGCGCATCCTCCCGCAGCTTGGTCACAATAGCGGTCACCTCGTGGGGTAGAGCGCCGCCGTTAGTATCGCACAGCACCACACCGTCCGCACCAGCAGATACCCCAACTTTGACGCACTGGGTGGCGTATTCCGGATTGGCCTTAAACCCATCGAAGAAGTGCTCCGCATCCAGGAACACCGTTCGGCCATGTTTCTTGAGAAAGGAGATGCTATCGCTGATCATGGCCAGGTTTTCTTCCAGGTTGGTTCCCAGCACCTCTGTCACATGCATATCCCAGGTCTTGCCTACAAGGGTGACTACGGGCGTTTCTGCCTCAAGCACATGTTTCAAAGTGGGGTCGGTTTCTGCTGATCCGTTGGCGCGACGGGTACTACCGAATGCGACCATCCTGGCATGGTTTAGTTTCAGGGATTTGGCCTTCTCAAAGAACTCCACGTCCTTGGGATTCGCGCCGGGCCAACCGCCCTCAATGTAGTCGATGCCAAGATCGTCCAGCTTGCGTGCGATTTTGAGCTTGTCTTCTACGGACAACGATATCCCCTCTTGTTGGGTGCCGTCCCTTAGAGTGGTGTCGTACAGTTCAACGTGCGCCATGGTTCCCTCTCCCTAGCCCCTTTATGTTCTTGTGACGGTCTGCATGCTGATTTGTTCCAATAAAAAAACCCGCCCCTTGAAGGGACGAGTCGTGTGACCCGCGGTACCACCCTTGTTCCCCGATACTTTCGAGGCTCTCTCAGGACGCTATCACGCCCCTTCCCGATAACGGTGGGGAACCGTTGCGCCTAGTCCCGCATGGTAGGGATTCAGCGTAAAGCTCGGGAGTGATTTTCATCGGGTGCTTCACCTGTCCGCTCTCACCAATCCGGACTCGCTGAAGGTTGCGTTCCCGCTTACTCGTCTCCGTCAATGCCGTACAGCCAACGTATCATGGCGATAACATAACGTCAACAGGGATGGCCCGGGTTGCAGGCTCTCTGGCGTGAAGCATTAATCCCTTGAGATAGCGCCATAAACGTATGCAATTCAGACGAATCACTGTGCGATAATATCCTCGATATTTCGACGAGGTGGCTCTTTGACCCAGAAGGCGGCTGATCCCATATCAATGCGCATGGCGGCGTTCCGTCGTGTGCTGCAACTTGAAGCCGATCGCGGTCATGAGAACAAGGCGGTGGTTGGTGGGCTGGATCGCTTCCTGGACCGCTGGCGTGGCGACCTCACCGACGATGAGGTCAAGCAACTCTCTACAAGCCTGACGAGCATCCTGGCACAGCGAAAATACGACGCCCTGTCGATGGAGCAGCGAGAGCGGTGGGTGTACGAGGCGCTGGCATCGCTGGACGATCAAGACGCTTTCCGTGAGACCATCGTGGCACCGGAGCAGCCTATGCCGGTCAAACCCCGTGCGACACGCGTCGCGAAACCCAAACAGCCCAAGCCGGTGCCTGAAGGCATATCCCTGGACTCTCCACCAACCGTGATCAAGGGCGTTGGCCCGGGCATCGCGGTAAAGTTGGAGGCCTTGGGCATTGATACGATCCGTGGGTTGCTGTACCACTACCCAAGCAGACACCTCGCAGTATCGCAGATCGCAAACCTCCCTCAGGGTGAGGAGACTGCCATTGTTGGGTCCGTGTGGGATGTTGGGCTGATACGCATGGGCAAGGGCGGGGCGCTCCAATCGACGGAAGCCGTGCTGGGCGACGAGACAGGCAACATACGGGTCATGTGGTTCAACCAACCGTATGTCGCACGCTATGTGCGCCCGGGAAACCGCATCATCGTCAACGGCTACTTCCGCGGGTATCGAGGGCAGCCGACCTTTGAGGCGAACGGCTATGAGGTGGTCCAGGACGATGATGACCGCCTTGCACCTGGTAGTCTGCTGCCTGTGTACCCGGCCACCAAAGGAATGCCACAACGCACACTTCGGCGCATCATCGCCAATGCTTTGACGACCTGGCTGCCCAGACTTTCCGATCATTTTCCCGAGGAGATACTGGCGCGCCAGAACCTTCTGGGCGTTGCAGATGCCCTACGCGACTACCATCAGCCAGGGTCTCCAGAGGCCAAAGTCTCCGCACGGTACCGCCTGGCGTTCGACGAGATGTTCATCCGACAAATATTCATGCTCACCAGGAAGCACGAGTGGCAAGCCGACCGGGCAATGCCACTTACTACGATCAAAGCCGTCATGCAGTCGTTTATCGATGCGCTTCCCTTCACCCTGACCAAGGCACAGGCACGCTCGCTGAAAGAGGTGCTGGCTGACATCGCCTCAGAGGTTCCGGCACGTCGATTGGTGGAGGGAGAGGTAGGCAGCGGAAAGACTGTAGTCGCCTTGGCAGCAATGATTGCCGCGGTGGCTCATGGCCATCAGGCGGCCATCATGGCCCCTACAGAGATCCTTGCACAGCAGCACTTCCAGACCATTTCCGGGCTCCTGGAAGGAATGGTCAGACCCATCAACGAGCCGAACAACCTGGTCATCGAGATGGATTCCCTGCCGAAGCCCATGTCCATCGGGTTGATGCTTGGCAGTCACACCAAGCGCCAGAAGGACGAGATGAAGCGCAAGATGGAAGACCACGCCGTGGATATCCTGGTGGGGACCCATGCGCTCATCCAGGGCGATGTCAACATCCCTGATCTGGCGCTGGCGGTGGTGGACGAAGAACACCGGTTCGGTGTGGCACAGCGTGGTGCCCTGGGCGGCAAAGGAAGGCGACCCCACTTGATCAGCATGTCGGCAACGCCCATCCCACGCAGCCTGGCGCTGACGTTCTACGGCGATATGGACATTTCCATCATCGATGAGCTTCCTCTCGGCCGAACGCCTAACCAGACTCGATGGCTACGCCCCGATCAACGGGACCAAGCCAACCGGTTCATCCGCAAAGAGGTTGCTGCGGGGCACCAGGCGTTCGTGGTGTGCCCTCTCATCGACGAGTCAGACTCGCTGCAAACGAGCGCCGCCGTGGAAGAGTATAAACGCCTTTCAGAAGAAACCTTCGCTGACCTGAACGTCGGCCTCCTACACGGCAGAATGAACCTGAAGGAAAAGGGCTCAGTCATGGAGCGGTTCAGGTCAGGCGAGATAGACGTGTTGGTAGCTACCCCTGTGGTAGAGGTGGGCGTGGATATTCCAAACGCCACGGTCATGATGGTGGAGGGGGCCGACCGCTTCGGACTCTCTGCGCTGCACCAACTTAGGGGCAGGGTGGGTCGCAGCGATGCCCAAGGCTACTGCATCTTGATGGCTGACAAACCATCGGAAGACGCTCAGGCGCGTTTGTCCGTAATGGAGCAGGAGTCTGACGGCTTTCGCATAGCTGAAGAAGACCTGAAGCTGCGTGGGCCGGGTGAACTGACCGGGACTCGACAGAGCGGGATACCTGACATGAAGCTAGCAAGCCTCCAGGACACGGACCTTTTATCCGCGGCGAGAGAGGAAGCCAATGGAGTCCTCCTGCGTGACGCCACGTTAGAGCTGCCTGAGCACAAGTTGATTGGAGAAGCGCTCCATCGATTGACGGCAAAAGCCGACGAAGAAGAGGCAGAAGCCCTTGCAGCAAAGGGGAAGTCTCGCGCATAGGGAATAGGTTGCGTTATACTTTGAGTGGTCAAGTTTCCCAATGACCTTATCCTGCTAAATGGGGTGAGGCCATTGTATTTTTAGCGGTGGCAATGCCACCTGAGAGATAAGCACACCAATGCATCTTCGTGACCTGGTAGCTTCCCGGCTGGTAGAAGCCCTGAACCGCGCGCAGTCTGACCAGACATTGCCGTCTGTGCCGGTGCCCGATGCGATGGTTGAACGTCCACAGAACGTTGATCATGGCGATTTTGCCAGCAGCGCTCCATTGAAGCTGGCACGCACCATGCACATGAACCCCATGGAGATCGCGGAAAAGCTGGCAGCGTTGGTGGGAACCGACCAGGAAATCAGTGCGGTTGAAGTAGCTGCTCCCGGGTTTATCAACATCACCATTGCACCTGGGTGGCTACAAGAACAGGTGAACGATATACTGGCTCAAGGTGACGCCTTCGGCTCTACAGAGACCGGGAAGGGCCAAACAATCCAGGTAGAGTACGTGAGTGTCAACCCCACCGGCCCCCTCCATGTCGGTCACGCCAGGGGGGCAGTCCTTGGCAGCGTGTTGTCATCGGTTCTGGGGGCCGCGGGCTACGAGGTGTCTCGCGAGTACTACCTAAATGATGCCGGCAACCAGATTGACCTCTTCCATCAATCGTTGTTCGCCCGATATCTACAGGCCCTCGAAAAAGACGGCGATATGCCGGACAACGGCTACCGAGGCCAGTACCTGATAGACCTGGGCCAGGAGATGGCTGAAATCCACGGGGCCAAGTTCTTCGATATGAAGAGCGACAAGGGAGCAGTCGCGCTTGGGGCGATCGGCATTGAGCGGATGATCGAGAACATCAAAGAGGACCTGGGGTCTCTACAGGTAGGATTCGATGTCTGGTTCAGTGAGACCAGCCTCTACACGGACAACTACTACGACACTGTGATGAAAATGCTCACGGACGGAGGTCACGTCACCCAACGAGAAGGCGCAACCTGGTTTGGTTCCAGTGCATTGGGTGAGGAGAAGGACAACGTCCTCATTAGGTCAACGGGCGTGCCAACGTATTTTGCTTCTGACGCCGCCTATCACTATCACAAATTTGTAATCCGGGGCTTTGATCGCGTCATAGACATCTGGGGCGCAGACCACATGGGCCACATCGATCGTGTCAAAGCGGTTGTGGGTGCCCTGGGTATAGATTCCGGAAAACTTGAGGTTATTATCGGGCAGATGGTGACGTTGAAGCGCGGCGGCGAAACGGTGAAGATCTCAAAGCGCACCGGTGACATGATTTCGCTGAAAGAGTTGGTAGAAGAAGTGGGCTCTGATGCCTGCCGGTTCTTCTTCCTTGCGAGGTCCGCTGATGCACAGATGGACTTCGATCTGGAGTTGGCGGTCAAGGAATCGCAGGACAATCCTGTGTACTACCTGCAGTACGCTCACGCACGACTGGCGGGCATCCTGAGCAACGCAGCGGAGGGCGGCAAGACATTCGACCAGGGTGACGTCCACCTTCTCTCCACACCGGAGGAGTTGACGCTGATTCGGCATCTGCTGATGTTGCCAGAGGTAGTGGATTCTATCGTCGAGACCATGGAGCCGCACCATCTGCCCCATTACACAATGGAGCTTGCCACTGCGTTCCATTCCTTCTACGACCGATGCAGGGTGATTACCGACGATGAAGCGTTGACGAGCGCCCGCCTCAAGCTGTGTGAAGCTGCTCGAATCGGCTTTGCCCGCTGCCTATCCTTGATGGGCATGAACGCTCCGGACAAGATGTAGGCAGAGTTAGCCTGTACCAAGAAGCCAATAACCTTTTCAGCCGATGTTCGTTGTTTTCAGTGTGAGTCGCACTAAGTGGGAGTTCCCAGGGTCAGGAGTAACGTACGAAAGTGGCAGAGCATACCTATAATTCCGGATTAGCCCTTCGATTGGGCCTGGTGGCCGGATCCGTTTCAGGAGTTGCTGGCGCGCTGGTCTCCCTGCCCCTTGAATCGCCTCACGATGGATTGCTGAATACAGGCTCCGTGGTGTTCGCCGCGCTGGCGACAGGAGCCGTAGCCGGGTTAGGTTGGAAGAGGTTGGCACCCGGGCAGTCAGGAACGGTGCGTTTCATGTTGCTGGGGCTTGTGGCGTTTGGGATTGTCGCCGGGATGGTCTTTGCCGCAGAAACCAGCATCGATAGAGCCATTTCGTTCATCTTACCTTTGGCGGGAATAATCATTGGAATTCAGGCCGTTGGCATTCCGCTTCTTGCCAGGGCTGAGCGATTGCATAGCTGGTGGGTGACGGGTATAGCAGTGGTCATTGTTGTAACCCTTGGGGCAGTGCTCGCTGGCAACCGCGACCAGGAAAGCGGGAGATTAGAGATTCCACCACGGTCTGCCAATTGGGACTCGAGCTTACAGACTTAGAAAACATTCACACTTATGGCAGGAGAAGCACTGACGCAGATAGGAACCAGGGGTTATCGTTTTGCTGTGACGGGTTCATTGCTGGTTTTGGTGGTGCTGATAGCAGCGTGTAGTTCATCCGGCAGTGAAGCCGCAGTTAGTAGCGCGGCAGCTGCTTCACCAACCCAGGCGGCTTCTGCAAACGCCACTACGGCTCCACAGCCGACTGTGGGCATACCTGCGACTGCCGTTGACGCGGACACCCCGGCTACTGTAATCGCTACGGAAGCTCCGACTCAACCTGCAGCGCCGTTCTTCAACGATGCCCGAGCCATCGGCGATGTTGATGACGTAACATTCGTAGTGACCGACGAATCTGAAGCCACGTTCACGGTGGGTGAGCAACTGGTGCGTTTGCCGCTGCCCAACGATGCTGTCATGCGGACGAATGCTCTGACCGGTGAGGTGTTCCTGGATGGGAGACCATCATCAATCACTATTGATATCCACAGACTCTCCAGCGATTCATCACAGAGGGACAACTGGGTCAGGACGCGGATGTTCCCCGTAAACAAGACGGCAACGTTCATCCTAGACACCGCGGCACCACTGCCCGATGGCTTCTCTGACGGCGAGGCAAGTTCCTTCACCATCTCCGGGACGCTTGAGATCAATGGCATCTCAATTCCTCTGGAGTTTGAGATTGAAGCAAGGGACGATGGCGATGTACTGTTCATCCTTGGCAGGACGACGTTCGAGTGGGCCGACATTGGTATGGACGTACCCAGTAGCAGAGGGACTGTCTCCGTAGAAGACGAGGTTCAAGTAGAAGTCCTTATCAGCGCTAGGCCTCTGTTGGAGAGTTAAGTATCTCTTCCGCCTTGTACTGCTGACCAAGTTCTACGTAGTGCTCAGCGTTGAGTTTGAATCGAGCCATCTGCTCTTCGCTCACCACGCCTTTGACTTCGGCTGGCACACCCACCATGAAGGTATGTGGCTGTACCTTGGCGTTCTCTCGCAGGACAGCGCCAGATGCTATGAGACTGAAATCGCCAACCTCCGTCGTACCACCGTTCAGCACGGCTCCGTTGCCTATGACCACGCTGTCGCCAACCTTGTCGGCATGGCAGAGGACACGGTGGCCCATGACCACGTTATCGCCTATGACAGCGCCACGTCCGTCTGAGTGCACGGTGCTGTTGTCCTGGATGCACGTGTTCTTCCCGATGACGATCTTACCCACATCGCCACGGATCACCGTCCCCGGCCATACGCTGCTGCCAGCGCCTATCTCTACATTGCCGACCACGTAGGCGAACTCGCTTATGAAGGCATCGGGATGAATCACCGGGGTGTAGCCGTTCCAAGACCGAATCATTGATGACCTCTTTTATTAGATTGCACAGTTCGCCTCTGTTGGTTGGGCCGGAATGTGGGCAAGCGGTACGGAGCAAAACCCCTGAAGGGGCTAGGGCAGCCAGGGAAGGAACTTCCGCCACTCGTCCAGGATGGATTTCCGATGGAACAGGATGTACGGGTTTGGCTTGGGCGCCTTAGGCTCATGGAGCAGCTGCATCCTGGCTTCCTGGAGCGTGTTGCCCGCTTTCCGATGGTTGCACGGGACGCACGCGCTGGTAACGTTCTCCCAGACGTGGGGCCCGCCTCTGTGTCTGGGCATCACATGGTCAATGGTGAGGTCCTTGGTCTTCTTGCCACAGTACTGGCAGATGTAGCCGTCCCTGATGAACACCTCCTGCCGTGACAGGCGATGCTGCTGCATTGGGCGCTTCACCATGTAAATAAGTCTGATGACCGTTGGGATGTCAAAGGCCGCTTGAGACGTATGGAGATCTCCTCTTCCATTCTCCAGCATCTCCGCTTTGCCTCCACCCAGGAGGCCTACCGCGCGGCGGACGTTGCAGATGTTGAGAGCTTCATAATTCTGATTAAGAAGCAACACGGGCAATTCCAGGGCGCTCAACCGCCACCTCCCGTTCCCTCGTCCCCTTGTATCCCAAGGCCATCATACCAAAACAGCCCATTATGCCCAACCCTTTGGCGGGCTTTTATACACCAGTCAGCAAGCGAGTGGCTGCCAACAACTTCTGAACTTGCTCCGGGGAAGGGGCTTCAGCGTATATGCGAAGGAGTGGTTCTGTGCCGGAGAATCTCACCACCGACCACTGCCCGCCTTCCATTCGATACCGAATGCCATCAATTGTGTCGACTCCAACAACTGAGATGCCTGCGATCTCCGTGGGGTATGACTCACTCAGCCTACCTTCCACATCCGGGCGAAACGAGGCGTCAAAGACGACATCAGTGCGGCCATAGTGGTGCGGCCCCACCAATTCGTATATCTCGTCCATGTTCTCAGAAAGCGTTATCCCGGTGCGGGCAACAAGGTCTAGCAGGTAGAGGGCACTGAGGACGCCGTCGCGCTCGGGTATATGGCCCTTGAAGGCGAAACCGCCGGACTCTTCACCGCCCATCAATGCGTCCGTCTCCACCATGACCGGAGCAATATACTTGAACCCCACGCCCGTCTCATGAACAGGAACTTCGTACTTCTCACCGAGTCGCCAGACCATATTGCTGAGGGTGAGCGATTTGATGATAGGACCGCGCAGGCCTCGCACTTCCAGGAAGTAGTAGGCAAGCAATGCATAGACCTGGAGCGATGTGAGGTACTGCCCCGTGGCGTCTATCGCGCCTACACGGTCGGCATCGCCATCCATCGCTACGCCAACCAGTGCTTTGCTCGAAAGGACGGCATCGCGCAGTGGGCCGAGGTTGTGTTCGATCGGCTCCGGGTTGTGCATATCGGGGAAGGACGGGTTCACTGTGCCCCTGACCTCAAGGACCTTCGTGGTACCACCACTAAGCAGCCCGGCGAAGTAGCCCGCACCTGCACCGTGCATGGGGTCTACGACCACCTGGCACCCTGCAGCGCGCAACGCATCAAGGTCTACGAGAGTGGCTATATGAGCGAGGTAGGCGGGAGCGGGGTCGATATCAGTGATGAGCCCGGCACTTCGTCCCCCATTGAGGGTGGTTCGATGGACGTCGGCCAGGGTTTTCACCTGGTGAATAGCATCTTCAACTTTTGCCAGTACTTCCGGCGGGGCGCTGCCGCCTGAGCTCGTGCGGTACTTGAAGCCGTTCCACTGGGCCGGATTGTGGCTGGCCGTGATAATGATGCCCCCTGCAGCCCCACGGTTAACAAGGTTGTAGCCGACAGCAGGAGTAGGAGCGGGCGCTGTACACCGAAGGACTTTAAGGCCGTTGCCCGCAAGGACTTCAACCACTGCATCGGCGAAATCGGCAGAACCGAAGCGGGTGTCGTAGCCCACAATAACGGGGTCAGCCTGCATCCCTTCAGCAATGTGGTAGGCCGCAACGCCCTGGGCACAGGCGCGGACGTTATCGAAGGTGTAGTCCTCCGCGATGATAGCGCGCCAGCCATCAGTGCCAAATGTTATCTTTTCCGGTTCCATCAAACCCCTCTCGAATACAGTAAAACACAAACTCCCCGGCCAGTCCGAAATATCGGGCTGAACGAGGAGCATGGTATTTCATTACTTACCGCGACACAAATGTGGCCGCGGCCCAACGCGTGTGCCTAAATGCCTGCGTCCCTGCGGAGGAGGCTGGCACGGTCAGTGCGCTCCCAGGGCAGGTCAACGTCTGTCCGGCCGAAGTGGCCATACGCTGCCGTCTGGGCATAAATCGGGTTGCGCAGTTCCAGGTCGTGGATGATGGCGCCCGGGCGAAGGTCAAAGTGCTCGGCGACGAGCTCTGCGATCCTGTCGTTCGGGATGTTGCCAGTGCCGAAGGTCTCGATTGAAACGTTGATCGGCTCTGCCAGTCCAATGGCATAGGAGACCTGGACCTCGCAACGATCTGCCAGGCCCGCTGCTACCACGTTCTTGGCCACCCATCGGGAGGCGTAGGCGGCGGAGCGGTCAACCTTGGTGGGATCCTTGCCAGAGAATGCGCCTCCGCCGTGGCGGGCAACGCTGCCGTAGGTGTCTACAAGAATCTTCCGTCCGGTTAGGCCGGCGTCACCGTGAGGGCCACCAGTCACAAATCGACCGGAGGGGTTCACGTAGATCTTTGTATCTTTATCGATCAAGTTAGCCGGTACGACTGGGTTGATGATGTGCTCCCGGACTTCCTTGGCGATCTGCTCCTGTGATACTTCTGCGGCATGTTGGGTGCTGACGACGATGGTGTGCACACGCTTCGGCTTGCCGAATGCGTACTCCACTGTGACCTGAGACTTGCCGTCCGGCTTCAACCAGGGAAGTACTCCCTCTTTCCGCGCTACGGCAAGCTGCTTGGTTAGGTGATGGGCCAGTGAGATGGTTAGGGGCATTAGCTCCTCTGTCTCATTGCATGCGAAGCCGACCATCATTCCCTGGTCGCCTGCGCCCAATGCATCCACTTCGTCCATCTTCTTATCGCTGTCACGGTGCTCAAGGGCAGTGGTGACGCCCTGGCTGATGTCCGGTGACTGCTCATGAAGGCGTACCAGCACTTCGCAACTCTTATAGTCGATGCCTGTCTCAGTGTTGTCATAGCCGATGCGTTTGAGGGTGTCTCGCACTACCTGCTCATAATCGACTTTTGCCGTGGTGGTGATTTCACCAATCACTGCGATGAAGTTGGTACCTGTTGCGGTCTCACAAGCCACGCGGGCCTGGGGATCCTGTGCGTAAATAGCATCCAGGATGCTATCGCTAACCTGGTCACACACCTTATCGGGGTGGCCCTCTGTGACGGATTCTGAGGTATAGAGGTAACTACTTGCCTCTGCAAAGGCATTCCCTTGGGTGGTCATACTTGCTCCCTTTCAATTTGGTTCTCAGTAACATGAATCTGGGGCATACCAATATCTTCATTTCAGTTGCAACGCCATTGAGATGCTGCAACTTCCTCATTCTGAACGGTGGTGTCTATTCCTTTGGTTTGGCCGCTGCGCGTGTGCGCTTTTTAGGAACAGCCCCGGCCTCATCGGTAGAAGATTTTTCCTTCTTGGCTGTTGCACGGGTGGCACGTTTCTTCGGCGCCTTTTCGGCTGCTTCAGCCGCAGGGGCTTCCACGGTCTTGGCTGTTGCGCGGGTCGCACGCTTCTTGGGTGCGGGTGCGGTTTCGGCCTCAGGTGCAGCAGCAACCTTGGCGGCTACTCGAGTGCGCTTTACAGGTGCAGGAGCCTCGGCCTCTTCTGCAGGAGCCGGTGCGGCCTCTGTAACTTCAACAGGTGCTTCTGCTACCGGAGCTTCAGCTACTGGCGCCTCTGCTGCGGGTGCTTCCGCTACAGAAGCTTCAGCAACTGGGGCTTCAACAGTTGCCGGAGGGGGCTTAGGGGCGGCTGCAATTGCGGCTACCCTGTGCTGAAGAATGGCTGTCGCACTGCTGGAAGCAGGAGCGACTGCAGCAGCTACTGCCTGGGACAGATTGGTTGCAAGGGTAATGCCCTCGGTCTCACTCAGGTGGTTGACTGCGCGGAGGACGCCATTGCTGGCCTCCCCGGCAATTCTTCCAAGCTGATCGACCGTGATGTCACCTTTGATGAGCTGACGTGCCCACTGTCGCCGGGCCTGCTGCTTCTTCCGAGTGATCCGGTGCTTAAGGTCTGTGAGTCTACTTTTCTTGAACATGTTTCCTCTTCCTTTGTTCTCTGATGGGCTTAAGGTTCTTTGCCGTATGTGACCGGGTAGTTGTTTCCAATCCAGCCGGGTGTACCGTCTTCAACGTTGAACAGCTTCTCTGATGGTATACCCATGGCTGCGGCCATCTCGCATGCAACAGCGCTACGCTGCCCCATGGCGCAGATGAACAGGATAGTCTTGTCCTTGGGTAATTCTTCAAACCTGGCCAGAACCTGGTCGTGGGGGATCAGCGTAGCGCTCTTCGCGTGGCCGCCTTCGTACTCGTCAGGGTTGCGCACATCGATAATCACGGTGTCAGAATCGTTATCGAGCATCTGCTTTGCTTCCTCTGAACTGAGTCGGGAAAATGGCTCCCCTGGTTCCTGCCTTGGCATGGTTGTCCTCCCTATTACTTCCAGTGATTCCTAAACAATCAGCCGTACTAGTTTACACGGTCTCCCAAAAGAAGTTTTAAACGGTATTTTGCGGACGGGGTCATTGCGTCCGGAGACGTGATAACGGCGTTGGTCAGAGCCGTAGCGCATACGCAATCGCGATGTTCAGGTAAGCGGGCAACGATGCGGAGTAAAACATCCTGGGCTACTGCTACATTCTGCAGCAAATTTGCAATGACCATTTCCACAGTCACCGAATCGTGGTCATCGTGCCATACATCATAGTCGGTAGCGCAGGCGAGTGTCGCGTAGCACATCTCCGCCTCGCGGGCGAGCTTCGCTTCAGGGAGCGCAGTCATGCCGATGATGCTTGCGCCCCAAGTCCGATACAGCTTCGATTCCGCGATAGTGGAGAATGGCGGACCTTCCATCACCACGTAGGTTCCACCGTCATGGACGGCTGTGCCGGTTTCTTTGATGCCTTCAACCAGAAGAGATCGCATCACCGGGCAAAAAGGCTCTGCGAAGCTGACATGAGCAACGATCCCGTTCTCGAAGAACGTGGACGGTCGCCCGCGGGTCCGATCGATAATCTGGTCGGGCACTACCATGTCCAATGGCCTGATGGGCTCCTGCAAGCTTCCAACGGCGCTGATGGAAATGACCTGTTCCACGCCCAAGGATTTCAATGCGTAGATGTTTGCTTTGGACGGTACTTCGGTTGGGTTCAGGCGATGTCCACGTCCATGTCTGGGCAGGAACGCCACGTAAACCCCTTCCAACTTACCCACCACTATCGAATCGCTGGGCGAGCCAAAGGGTGTGTTGATGGTGACCTCTTCCAAATCGGAAAGACCGGGCATCTCGTAGAGCCCACTGCCGCCGATAACACCGATGCGCGCACTAGCCACGACTCTTGGCTCCTACCTGGAGGGAATCGCTGTACGGCGCAGTAAATGCCCCATTCTCCGTGATGATTGCACTGACGTACTCTGCAGGAGTCACATCAAAGGCCGGGTTGAATATGCCTACTTCGTCCGGTGCGGCTTTGACACCTTGGGGCGATGAGACCTCTGCCGCCGCTCGCTCTTCAACCACTATTTGGTCGCCTGTTTGCGTGTCCAGGTCTACGGTGCTCATAGGCGCGGCAACGTAGAAGGGGATGTTATGGGCTTTCGCAAGAACCGCCAGGCTGTATGTGCCTATCTTGTTGGCTACATCGCCATTAGCTGCGATGCGGTCGGCTCCCACTACAATGGCTGACACCTTACCGTTCCGCATAACGGACGCGGCGGCACTATCGACGATGAGGGTGGTGGGGATACCAGCTTGTGTAAGCTCCCACGTGGTGAGTCGAGCACCCTGCAAGAGGGGACGCGTCTCTGTGGCGATGACACCCTTCAGTTTGCCCTGAGCCCATGCGGTTCTGATAACGCCTAACGCCGTGCCGTATCCCGCGGTAGCCAGCGCACCAGCGTTGCAGTGGGTCATTACGGTAGCGCCAGCGGGGATGAGGGCTGAGCCGTGTTCGCCGATGGCATGGTTGGCTTCAATATCCTCACGTTCAATCTTCTGTGCTTCGGCAAGAAAGAGGGCGATTGCTTGGGATGTGTCAGTAGCTGCATCCCAAGCGCCCATCGTGCAGGAAACGGCCCAACCCAGGTTTACAGCTGTGGGTCTTGCCGCTGAGATGGTTGTTGCAGCGTGCGTAAGCTTCTCACGAAACTCTGGCAGCGGAAGAAGTTGTAGTTCCTGAGCAGCAAGGACGACCGCGTATGCTCCGGCCACACCCAGGGCTGGCGCTCCGCGTACCTGCATGGACGTGATTGCTGTGACTACCTGGGGCCAACGTTCCAGTTCATGGTATTCAACCCTGGTGGGTAACAGCGTTTGATCCAGCAATCGTAATCGATTGTTGGTCCACTCCAGAGCCCTGACTTCCTGGGTTGTGGTTGCGCCGGAGGTCAAACAGTACCCCTTCCCTTTCGGGCAATAAAAAAAGCTTCTCGACAAGAGAAGCTCTTAGCCGATCTGTACTCTCATCGATTCAAGTCGAGTGTCGACTTGACGGCGTTGGCACCGTTGCTTCCTGGTCTACACCATGAAAGCCGGTTGCCGGGCATCACTGGGCCGTTCCCTCTGCCACTCTTGATAAAAGCATTGTGCCAGTATGCAGTTGTTACCGTAATACTAGTAGAACGTCGAAGGGGGTGTCAAGAAAGGCTCCCGTATAAATTCACCTCTGAATCTCTTATCTAGTCGTTATCTTGCTCGCAGCCGTATATTCAGCAAATGCAGCGCCCGAGTATACTAGTTGAGACTGTGATCCTGGAGTCATCCGGGTGCATGAAAACAACCTGGGGGAACATTGTGGCAGAACGACCCATTATTGCTATAACTATGGGCGATCCCAGCGGTATAGGTCCGGAGGTCATTGCGAAAGCGCTCTCCATGCCTGAAGTCGCTTCCCGATGCATCCCTTTGGTCATCGGAAACGCGGAGATGCTGCGAAAAGCGGTGACACTCACCAATGCAGGCCTGACGGTCGAAGCAGTTGAATCACCTCGAGAAGCGGCCGTGGCGCAGGGCTCGGTGGCGGTGCTGGACACAGGCAACCTGGACGCTGGCGACGTGCAACCCGGAGAGATATCGGCAGTCACAGGCAAAGCCGCAATGGAATGGGCAGTCCGGGCGGGCGAACTCTGCATGGACGGCTCCGTAGCCGGCATGGCAACAGCTCCCCTTCATAAAGAAGCAGCGAGCCTTGGTGGTTTCAAAGACATCGGCCACATGGAAGTGTTGCAACGTCTTTCGGGTGCGCCCAAGGTTTTGACCATGCTGACGTCCAAGGGCCTCCGAGTTGTACACCTCACAACGCACAGGTCGCTTAAACGGGCATGCGAGTACGTCACGAAGGACAATATCCTTGAGGCACTGGTCCTCACGAACAAGGCGTTTCAACAGTGGGGAATCAAGGAGCCACGTCTAGGCGTGGCAGCCCTCAACCCCCATGCCTCCGACGGCGGACTCATCGGCGACGAAGAAGCTACTGAGATCGCTCCGGCAGTGGAAGAGGCCAAACGGTTGGGCATCAAAGCAACGGGCCCGGTTCCGGCTGACACTGTGTTTCTGCAGGGCATTCGTGGCGACTACGACGCCGTACTGGCCATGTACCACGACCAGGGCCATATCCCTGTAAAGGTCTACGGATTCGAGGAAAGCATCACCGTGAACCTTGGCCTGCCGTTCATCCGCACCTCTGTTGATCACGGGACAGCCTTCGACATCGCGTGGCAGGGCATCGCAGACCCCACCAGCATGGTCGAGGCTATATATGCGGCAGCAGACCTGGCAAACGGCACCGGACTGGCAAAATCACCAGCGTAAATCTTGTACATGTTTTCGTAGCATGACATAACGTCAGGTGCTACAATAGTGTCATCTTTCGTATGGAGTTGGTATGCGCATCGCCTTTATCGGTGGCGGCACCATGGCCGAAGCTATCCTGAGTGGAGTGCTGGATAAAAAACTCGCAGCACCCGCTGACATCGGGGTAGTCGAGCCCGTGGAAGCCAGACGCAAGCACCTTACAGAACAATACGGTGTTGTCACGACTGACGACGCTAAAACGGCTACGGCTTCAGGCGACATCATCGTCCTGGCCGTGAAGCCTCAAGACCTGCCAAACGCTATGGCAAGCTTGAAGGGAACGCTGACGGCAAACCAGGCAGTCCTATCAATCGTTGCCGGGGTCAA
>JAPYRQ010000093.1 GCA_029936935.1 Dehalococcoidia bacterium
CTTCGTCCATTTCTTCTAAGTATTTTAAAATAACACCATGCAAATGATAAACCACTGGTCAATCCAACGTAACTGCAATCGGTCATGCAATGGTGCCAGTTTAGAAACGAAAAACCAGCAGCCGATATGGCCGCTGGTTTTCAATTGCTGGGTGAACGTGCCGAGGGGCAGGGTCGAACTGCCGACACACGGATTTTCAGTCCGTTGCTCTACCACTGAGCTACCTCGGCGACGGTATCTAGGATAGGGGTCGCTCACATAGCGTGTCAAGCTGATATACTCCACTCGTGAAACTCTCTGTCGCATATCCATGGCCTGGAAGTTTGGAAGAAGCCAAGTCGCTTCAGCTTGAACTTGCGGGCCAGGTCTCCCACGTCAACGAAGTACCTGAGCAACTCCGATACGTAGCTGGCATAGACATCTCACCACCTGACGGTGACGGTTGGGTGCATGGCGCTGTAGTCGTCCTCAAGTGGCCCGAACTGGAGCTTGCAGAGGTTCGAATCGGCCGGGCAAAGCCACCAATTCCCTACATCCCCGGCTACCTCGCCTTTCGGGAAGTACCGGCTGCCATCGATGCATTGGAAAAGCTGCAACTAACACCGGATGTTATCCTGGTAGACGGTCAGGGAACCGCCCATCCTCGTCGATTCGGCCTGGCCTGCCACATGGGGCTCGTGACAGAAGTGCCTACCATCGGGTGCGCCAAAACCAGGCTACTTGGTCGCTACGAGACTTTAGCCGCCGAGCGAGGGGCATCGTCGCTCCTCATCGACAAGGGCGATGCAATGGGCAAGGTCGTTCGCACCAGGACCGACGTCTCGCCCGTATACGTGTCGGTTGGGCATAAAATGGACATTGAAACAGCAGTGGCCATCGTGTTGAAGAGCTGCGGGAAGTATCGATTACCAGAAACGACGCGGTTCGCCCACCTGGCTGCCGCAGGCAAATACCCGGAAGGCCTGTACGGAAATGGGTAGTAGCAGGAACTGAAACTTGTGGCAATCTCGTTATAACAAAAAGGAATCAACCTTTCTGGAAGGCTGAATTAAAGGACATCATGCTAGAGCTACGGTCACAGATACAGGAACTCCAGGGGCGCATAGCCTATCTCCTGGAGCGTCTTTGACGTAGCTGGCAAAGAACAGGAGCTTGGACGGCTCCAAACCCAGTCCGTAGTGCCAAAGTTCTGGGACGACACCATGGGCGCTCAAGCGGTCATGCAGCGGCTGGCTACGTTGGATGAAGAGATATCGACGTGGCGCGACTTGGAGGCCCAAACAGCGTCGCTTGCTGAGCTGCTTGAACTTAGCATGGAAGAGGGCGCAGGCGACGTAGCCGATGACATCGCCCGGGAGACCGCTGAACTCACGGAAAAGATAGGCGAGCTTGAGTTCCAACTCGTCTTTTCCGGCCCCCACGACGATCGCAGCGCGATTTTTGCCATCCACGCCGGCGCTGGCGGTTCCGACTCTCAGGATTGGGCGCAAATGCTCCTCCGTATGTATCTGAGGTGGGCTGAGCGTAAGAAGTGCAAAACCACCATCCTTGAAACGTCCCCGGGTGAGGAGACGGGCATCAAGAGTGCAACGGTGGAAGTCACCGGTCCCTTCGCTTACGGCTGGTTGAAGGTGGAACGCGGCGTCCATCGACTCGTCAGGCTCTCGCCCTTCGATGCCGACCACCTACGGCACACCTCGTTCGCGTTAGTCGAAGTGCTTCCGGAAGCGGACGGAAACCTGGAAGTCCAGATCAATAGCGAGGACTTGCGCATAGACACGTATCGCGCAAGCGGTCATGGCGGGCAGAACGTCCAGAAGCTGGAGACCGCCGTACGTATCACCCACCTCCCAACGGGCATAGTGGTGACGTGCCAGAACGAGCGTTCTCAGGGCCAGAACCGTGACGTGGCAATGAAGGTTCTCCAGGCGCGCCTCATTGATCGGGAAGAGCAAATCCGGGCAGAGGAGCAGGCTAAGATCAAGGGTGCCCATGTCTCTGCCGGTTGGGGAAATCAAATCCGAAGCTATGTACTTCATCCGTATAAGATGGTGAAGGATCACCGTAGCGGTTATCAAACCAGCGACTCCCAAGCTGTGTTGGATGGGGAGATAGACGAACTGCTGCGGGCCGAGTTGATGAACCTGGTGGGTCAGGAAGACGTGTCTTAGCGACACGGCCCAGGGTAGCATTGAAACATGTAAGGAGTCTGGTATGAGGCGATGGCTACGAGCATTCCCAGCGTTGGCACTCATTGGTCTGGTGAGTTTGATTGTTGCTTGTGGCGGCGATTCAGAAACTTCACCCGTGCGACAGGCTACAGTGGCATCCCAGCTTGCACCCACATTGGGCGATGCGCCCGCCACAGCCGGTGAAGGCGGGGTGTTCCGTCGACTGTGGAACGAGCCACCCACGTTGGATCCCCATCAGGTAGGCGATGTTGATTCCGCAGGCGTCCTGGTAGAGGTGTTCAGCGGTCTGGTAACGCTCAACACAGACCTGCAGGTTGAAGCGGATCTGGCGGAGCGATGGGACGTCAGCGATGACGGCATGACCTATACATTCTTCCTTCGCAGCAATGCCAAGTTCCACGACGGGAAGCAGGTTACCGCTCAGGACGTCAAGTACTCTCTGGAACGGGCTTTGGACCCTGAGTCTTACTCGCCCCAGGTCGAGACGTATCTGGACGATATCGTAGGTGCTGCCGAGAGGATTAACGGCACCGCTCAGGAAATATCGGGCTTGCGGGTCATCAACGACAGCACCATCGAGATTACAATCGATGCTCCCAAGGCGTATTTCCTGGCCAAACTCACGTATCCCACGGCCTTCGTCGTCGATCGAGTGAACATCGAAAAAGAGGGTGATGACTGGACGCGGAAACCCAATGGTACGGGGCCTTTCAAGCTGACGTCCTACAAGATTGGTGAGGAGATCATCCTGGAGCGTAACCCCCACTACTACCGTGGCCCCGCGCTGCTTGATAGGGTTGAACTGATTCTCAGCGGCGGCTCCGCCATGGCAATGTACGAGAACGGCGAGATCGACATCACCGGCGTTGGTCTTGCTGATTTGGACAGGGTGTCCAACCCCCAAGAGTCGCTGAACCGGGAGTTGATCGCCTCACCCCCTGGATTCAGCCTTAGCTACATAGGATTCAACGTAGAGCAGCCGCCCTTTGATGACGCCAACTTCCGCATGGCTCTAGCTCTTTCCATCAACAAGCAGCTCATCGCCGATCAGGTGCTTGCGAACCTTGTAGTGCCTGCTACCGGCATCCTTCCCCCGGACTTCCCGGGCTACAGCACGAGCGTTCAGGGTCCGTCTTACGATGCTGAACGAGCCGTGGCACTACTCGCTCAGTCAGCCTACGCAAACAACGTGCCTCGCATCATCGTTACCGTCCCGGGCACAGGTGGCTCGGTAGGCCTGGACCTAGAGGTAATCTTAGAAATGTGGCGAACAATGCTGGGTATCGATGTGGAGATCCAGCAAGTTGAGTGGGCCACGTTCCTTCAGGACTTGAACGAACAGCGATTGCAGGCCTTTGCCGGTCTTGGCTGGCAGGCGGATTACCCTGACCCGCAGGACTTCCTGGACATCCTCTTCCACTCAGAGAGTCGATTGAACCACAGCGCATACATAAATCCGGAAGTGGATGACTTGCTGGAGCAGGCCCGAGTGGCCACTGAGTGGGAGGCCCGGAAGTCGCTCTACAACAAGGCTGAGCAGCTCATCGTCGACGACGTGCCGTGGATACCCCTTTGGTTCAGCGGGGAGAACGTGTTGTTGCTGAAACCCTACGTGCATGACTACAGGGTCACGCCCCTCATTGTTCCCAAGCTGAAATATGTCTGGATTGAGGGCTAAGCAGGGTTGAACCCTGGACCCGTATGCCTGCGGCTCCCTAAGGGGCTTGATTGATAAGTGCACCATATAAGAACAGCCTCCCCAGAGGGAGACTGTTCTTGCTGATTCGGACGTAACCCGATTTAGTCTTAACCAGCCGTTGCAGGTACCGGGACATAGCGCTCAATGAACAGCGCCATCGCGTCGCAAACGGCATCGGCGAACATTGGCTCCCTATCGAAGATGTGGTCCTGGCCTGCATACAAGTGCATATCTACCGGCACTCCAGCTTCTTCCAACGCCTGGAAAAAGCGCATGGAGTTTGAGTAATCCACCTGGGTGTCTGCCGTACCGTGAACCAGCATGGTCGGCGGGAAGCTTGGTGTCACGTGGTAGATGGGGCTTGCAGCTTTGAGGAACTCTGCACTTGGGTTTTTGCCGTACAGCTTCTCCCGGCTTTCGTCCTGGCCCCTGTTGGTGACGTCTGTTACCGGATACACGCCTATGACCGCTGCCACTTCGCTGCTGACTCCGGCGTTGCCGCCATCACCCTCGAAGTCTGCATTGCGAGGCGTGCCTGCTGCGAGTAACGAGAGGTTGCCGCCAGCCGACGCTCCACCCAACAC
>JAPYRQ010000094.1 GCA_029936935.1 Dehalococcoidia bacterium
TGCCATCATCGAGGGAAGAGGAAGCGGTCGGCATCATCTCCGGTGCATACGCTGCCGGGAAGCGCGGCGCCCTCTTCATGCAAAGCAGCGGCTTCGGCAACTGCATCAACGCGCTGGCAACGCTAAACATCCCCTATCGCATCCCCATCCCCATGTTCATCGGCATGCGAGGCGGGCCAGGCGAGTTCAACATGGCGCAGATACCCGGTGCTACGGCCATCCCCGGCATCCTGGACTCGCTGGGACTCCAGTACTTCAACCTGACCCGTGAGGACGAACTTCCCCAGATACTCAAGGGCGGGATTGAGCTGTGCTACGCCGGTAGGCTCCCCGTAGCCAACCTCCTCTCCACCCTGCTCACAGGAGGTAGGGATGCTTAGGGTTGATGCTATACAGGCGGTGCTGGATCGGGTGAAGGACGAGCCCATCATCTCCAACCTGGGCGGCACCACGTTCCACCTCCACAACCTATCGGAGGGGCGTGACGCCAACCTATACACATGGGGCGCGATGGGGTTATCGTCGTCGATTGGCCTTGGGGTGGCCCTTGCCGCTCCCGATAAGAAGGTCATCGTCATGGACGGCGATGGCTCGTTGCTCATGAATTTGGGTTCGCTGGGAACCATCGCGCGGCAAGACCCGAAGAACCTCATCCACATCGTTTGGGACAACCACCAATGGGCCGGCACCGGCGGTCAGCCGACACACACGGCAGGCGTGACCAACTTGGCTGCTATGGCGCGTGGGGCGGGCATACCCAAGGTTGAAGCTGTATCGACGCTAGAGGGGCTGGAAGAGGCATTCGATAGGGCAATGACCGAGGATGGACCGTGGTGCATCGTGGCGGACGTTGAGGGCGGTGACAAGCCGAATCGACCAGAAGTCTCCATCGAGGAGAACCTCCAACGGTTTAGAAGAACGTTTGGCGCTTAAGTCTTTAGCTACGCGTTTGGGTTCTCAGAAGCTACTGTTGTATCTATGCCTTAGGGATGAAGACACCCTTCGGTAGCCAGAAGCGCCAAGCCCATGCGCCAGCAAGAAGGGTTGGTATGGGTATGTAGACCAGGACGAAGTACGGGCCCAGATTCTCCAAAACCAGGGGGCCTTCGCCAAATAGACTCCCGCGGAATGCCCATCCATATACTGTAAGAAAAAGCAGGTTTGCCATCAACGTTACGGGCGATGTCATCAGCATGACCGCCAAAAGAGTCATGGTAGTCATGAGCATTGCAAGTCGTGTGAATGAAGCCATGTTTTACCTCTTTGGATACAAACCTATCAATTTTTACTTAATCAGCCCCGTTGTTGTTGTGGGCAACCTCAGACACCACAGAATATCCCAGTGAAGGATATCACACGGGTTCTACTTGTCTCGAGGCTTTTTACCCGTGCCTCCGGGAGCCCCAAGAGTGGTCTTTAGTCTCCGCCGGGGGCACATCCCCCGGAGCCCCATGCCAGAGGGGAACCCCTCTGGACTCCCCAGTGTTGGCAGATGGACAGACGGCTTTAGTCTCCTCGCCGCAGCGACATATCCCGGGGACTTGCCCGCCTTCAAGCTGCCACGTATGATGAGGACACCACTCTCATATGGAGGTTCTCATGGCTGGCTCACCACAGATCACACCCCTGGTAGTCCGTGACGGCAATCCCGTGGGAAGCCCCTCTCCGTTCTACTCCACCTTCTCCGGCAAGGGGAACCAGGACTCCGTGCAGTTCCACCTGTTGATAGAATCCAGCGCCACTGAAGCCCAGGCCCTCTGCCAGCTTGCCCTTGGCTCCTTCCAGAAAAGCCTGACCGGCGGCGGTCGAGCGTCCCTGACCTCTTTGCTGAACGAGGCGTTCCAGGACTGCCATAAAGCCCTTGAGGCTGCCAACGCGCCCCATGACATCGCCAGCAGAGTGGGTGTCGGCGTTGCCTGCCTGGCCGTTCGAGGCGATGAAGCGTACCTGGCAGCGGTAGGCGATTCCATCATGTACATACGAGACCAACACGGCGTCACCAAGGTCACGCCAGCCGTGCAGGGGACGTCTTCCCCGGTGTTGGGCACCTCTTCCGACCCGATTGAAGTGACGATGGCTCGCCCTGCGTTGAAGGACGGCGAGTCCATGCTGGTGGCCAGTGGTTCCCTTGAGGACGCAGCTGGCTACGATGCCCTTGAGAACATCATGGCCACATCTCCCCAGGCAGCGATTGAGAAGCTGGCCATCATGATGGGTGAAGACCCCCTCTTCCTGGCAATCATCCTCAACGCGCCAGCCAGCTAGTATGCTGGTTCTTGGCATTGAGACCTCCTGCGACGAGACGGCTGTGGCCGTTCTCCGTGACGGTCGCGAAATCCTCTCCAACGTCATCAGCTCCCAGGTAGAGGTGCACGCTCGATACGGCGGCGTCGTCCCCGAAGTGGCATCTCGACAGCACATGCTGGCCATCACACCCATCTATCGAGCCGCCCTCGCCGAAGCTGGCGTGGCCCCCAATGACCTGGACGCCATCGCCGTCACTGCAGGCCCCGGACTGGCGGGGTCGCTGCTGGTGGGCGTCAACTACGCCAAAGGCATCGCCCTGGGCCTTGGAGCGCCACTGTACGGCATGAACCACCTTGAAGGACACATGTACGCCGGGTGGCTGGAGGACGGCCCCACACCGGAGGAGGCTATCGGCTTCCCCATGGTGTGTCTGCTGGTATCGGGAGGCCACACGGAGCTTGTGCTGATGCGAGGCCACGGCGACTACCAACTCCTGGGCAGCACGCGGGACGATGCGGCGGGCGAGGCTTTCGACAAAGCTGCGAGGGTGTTGGGACTCGGCTACCCCGGCGGTCCGGCCATCCAGAAGACGGCTGAGCTAGCAACACGCATTGAACCGCTGCCACGAGCGTGGATGCGTGGGACATTGGAGTTCAGCTTCAGCGGCCTCAAGACGGCGCTGTTGAACAAAGCGAGAGACCAAAATGTAGCTGTAGGCCTTGACCAAGGCAGGCCTGAGGGCCTGGACGAAGCTGGTGAGGAACGTCGAAACGCGCTGGCGGCCGGGTTCCAGGAGGCGGTGGTGGACGTGCTGGTGACGAAGGCCTTTGAAGCAGTTGAACAGCACAGCGCACGAGGCATCATTGTGGGTGGCGGGGTTTCCGCCAACGCATCGCTGCGAGCGACCATTCAAGCGAAGTCGCCGGTCCCTGTGGCCATACCCCGTCCTGTCCTCTGCACGGACAACGGCGCAATGATTGCCACAGTGGCTTTCTACGGCATCCAACGAGGTCTTCAACCGGACATGGCTGTGGACGCCAACCCCAGGCAAGGGTTTCAGCAAGGCTGAGCCTTGCACATGCCGGGGCACATCCCCTGGAACCCTTTGCTAGAGGGGAACCCCTCTAGACTCCCCGGACCAAGCGGGCTTTAGTCTCCGCCTGAGGCCATATATCTATCCGGGTCTGCGCAGTCGCATATCTTCCTTGGCCTTCTCTCCACCCAGCAACCCTGGCCCTTCTGGTCTTTCCAGGCGAATGCCTGCAATCTCCCTGTAGAACTCTCCCGACGTACCGCCGGCAACCTTTCGTTCCCGTAGTGTGACCACTTCTTCTAACCCAGCTCGGATGTCTTTGGAGTCCGTCCAGGAGGCCTTGTACGCGACCCGACCTGTATGGTCGATGATCCATGACATGTTAGCCACACCTGCGTAGGCCTGATGTACGTGACCGTCCAACCCATCCACCACCATTCGCCTCGTCATCCCGCGCTCCTGCAGCATCTTTGCCTGGAGCACCTTCTGTTCGATGGATGTGTGGGCAGGAATCAGCTCTCCGGGGTGGGCCTCCCGTGAATAGACGAAGAGGAAATGAACCCTGTCCGCGTACTCTTTGGCCAGCTCTTCCATTAGCGGAACCTCCGCTACACAAGGGGGTCAGGTAATGCTGCCGAACTCGATCATCACGGGCTTTCCTCGCAGGTCAGAGAGGGTCAGCTCACCGCCTTCCATGTCAGGAAGGGTGAAGTCGGGGGCTATATCACCGGCCCGGGCTACACCGGTCTTGAAGAGATCCCTCTCTCTGGTGGTCACAACCCAGTCTACGTAGTTGTACGTTCTACCAAGGAATTGCGTCTGTTGTTCCGTTTTACTCGCCATGTTCCCCTCCTCCAGGGTGAAGCCCTGGACCCTGGTGCCCTACCGTCCGGCAGGACTCGTCCGGCACTTATATGACCTGTCGGACGGCGATGTAGGCCTGCTAGCGAACCCTCAACAGTGCTGCCCGAACAGGTGGCGATGGTATCACAAGGGCAATGCCCTTGACCCACATGCCCGCAGGACTCGTCCTGCACCTACATTAACGACCCTCTGGCGAGGTGTTCCGCGGCGATGTGGAGATCCACCTACGTAAAAGCGGCTGGGAGGCCCACGGCCA
>JAPYRQ010000028.1 GCA_029936935.1 Dehalococcoidia bacterium
GGTAACACCTGTGCCGGGCCTGCCGAAAGATGTCCAGCAAGTAGCTTTGCGACATCGGTTTATGAAGGCCCTTCAACCCTCGAACAAGCGAACACCCATCTAGCATCCCCTAACAGGCATCGCAAGTTTCCACACCATTTTGGGGAGGTCATCCTATGCTTGGCTTTGCTATCGCTTTGGTTTCCGCCGGCAGTCTGGGAGCTACGGCCATAACCGTCCGCAGGGGCGTGTTGACCGGCTCTCCACTGACGGGCACATTCCTGACGGTCTTGATTGGTATGCCGCTGTTCCTCATAGCTGTTGGCATCATGGGTCAGTTCTCTCGACTCTCCGGCCTGCCCTGGCACGATTTGCTCAGCCTGGCAGCAATCGGGGTATTTCAACTGGTGATTGGTCGTTACTGCTTCTACCGCTCCATCGGTTGCCTGGGAGCCAACCAGGCAGAGCTAGTCCAAGCCCTTCAAGTCCCGGCAAGCGTCGTTGTGGGATTGTCATTCTTGAACGAGAGCATGACCGTAGCCATATCTGTTGCGCTTGTCTTCATCATGATTGGGCCGGGGCTAGTCCTAGTAAGTCGTGCCCGCGCCACACAGGTTCCAGGGTCAACGCAGACACGGGCTAAAGAGGGCAGTCTGTACGGATTGCTGGCCGTGCTTGCATTCAGTGCTGGTGACGGACTGGCGCGGTCAGTCCTGGCAGGTACCGGTCTGGGCCTAGCCGGTGGGATGCTTAGCTATCTAGCAGCAGGCCTCGTCCTGGCCCCGATAGTGATCCTGACCAAGCAAATAGCCGCCGTGCGTCAGACTCCCAAACCGGCCATCCGCTGGTTCGCGCTGAGTTCGTTGCTCACATTCTCCGCCCAGTTGAGTCGATACCTGGCACTGGCCATCGCCCCGGTGACGGTCGTAGTACCGTTGATGCGTACGGTGCCGGTCTTCGTCCTGGTGTTCTCCTTCCTGGTCAACCGTCATCTGGAAGTCTTCAGCCTCTCAGTGGTCATCGGCATCCTGTGCACAGTGGCGGGCACGGTATTCCTGGCCTTGTAAACCGGTGGTGGAAATAGCGTTAGGCCGTGTTTCCGCATGCTATACTCATGCCGTCAGACGCAACCCACCACCGGAGTTTATTTGTGACGTCACATGTAGATACAAACTCTATAGAAGCCGCTGTTGCAATATTACGGAGTGGCGGGCTGGTGGCATACCCTACTGACACGCTGTATGGCCTGGGTGCTGATGCGCTGAACGAGGCCGCCGTAGAAAACGTTTTCGAGGCGAAGGGTCGCCCCCGGGGCATGCCACTTCCGTTGCTCATCGGTGAACAGATCCAGCTTTCATCGGTTGTCGAAACCGTACCGGACTCAGCGTGGAAGCTTGCAGAGGCCTTCTGGCCCGGCGGGCTGACCCTCGTCCTCCCGGTAGGCCCTAACGTTCCCGCACTGGTGACCGCCCGGGGCTGGAAGGTGGCCGTCCGGTTGCCGGGTCATCCCATACCAAGAGAATTGGCCTTACAACTGGGCAGGCCGATCACCGGCACCAGCGCAAACCGCAGTGGCGGAGCGGAATCAACATCAGCAGACGAAGTCCGCAGTCAACTCGGCGACGCGGTCGATATGATTCTTGAAGGTGGTCCAGCACCGACCGGTCGATCCTCGACCGTTGTAGACATAACTGGTGAACACCCACGGGTGTTACGCCAGGGAGCCGTATCTATCGAAGACCTTCAGCGCGTATACGGCGGCCCTATTGGCGTAGGCGAGACCGCGGGGCAAAACGCATGACGCTACCTGACCTGATTACTAGACACCAGGAAGCCGTGGAGGCCACTCTCCAAGCAACGGTGGAGGGCCGGAAAGACCCGCTATACCGCATGATGGAATACCAGATGGGTTGGGTGGATGAGACTGGAACCTCGGTGACATCATCGATGTTGCGAGCGCATCCCACACTCACTCTTGGTGTCTGCGAGGCTTTGGGTGGAAGCGTAGAGAGCGCCATGCCCGCTGCAGTAGCGGTGGAGTTGCTCTACCAGTTCGCCTGTGTCCATGACGATATCCAGGACGGCACCCCGGATCACGGCCCTCGTCCCAGCGTGTGGTGGGTATGGGGCCCAGCACAGGCGATCAACGCGGGCGATGCACTCCATGTGCTGGCTCGGCTATCGCTGTTCAGCATGGTTAACCACGGCGTTTCCACCGAACAAGTGCTTGCTGCCACAAAGGTAATGGACGCTGCATCGCTGGAACTGTTCGAGGGCCAACATCAAGACCTACAGATCCAAGGACAGGTGGCGGTTAGCCAGAGCACGTACCTCGAGATGGCCGAACGTCGCGCCGGAGCTTTGATGGGCTGTGCAGCACAACTCGGCGCATTGATTGCCGGTGCGGATGAAACGGTACAAGAGCAGTGCAGGCAAGCCGGACGCAAGCTGGGTCTGGCTCAGCACCTCCAGGGTGACATAAATGAACTCTGGAATGCGACTCCCGATGACGCCCCGCTGACCATTGTCCGGAAGAGCCTTCCGATAATCTACGCAATTGAAACCGCGCCTGTGGCTGTGAAGCGAGAGATCGGTACATTGTTCATGACCCGCGTGATGGATCCCCAGGATATGCCACGGTTGGCGGAATTACTCGGAGAGGCTGGAGCGCGTACCCACTGCATAGAGGCGGCTGAATCAGCCAGTGCTGCATATCGCGCATCGCTCGAGAGCGCCGGAGTACCATCGGCATCCCTTGATGAGCTAGCAGCATTCGGCGCGCACCTCATCCAACATGGAACGACAGGAGCCTAACCCACAACCATGCCAAAACAGACACTGAATGACATCGATGTCAAAGGGAAGCGCGTGCTTGTACGTGTGGACTTCAATGTTCCTATGACCGGTGGATCCATCAGCGATGGCAACCGAATTCGGGCGGCGCTACCGACAATCCAGCACCTACGAAATCAGGGGGCGAAAGTCATCCTGTGCTCCCACTTCGGTCGACCTAACGGCGCGGTGGACGAAGGCACACGACTTGCCCTCATCGCAAAAAGGTTAGAGCAAGTGCTCGGAGACCCGGTCGCCTACGCGCAGGAGTGCATCGGCCCGGTGGCTGTTGCTGCCGTAGAGGCCCTCTCTCCCGGCGATGTGCTGCTGCTGGAAAACGTACGCTTCCATCCCGGCGAAGAGAAGAATGACTCCGCTTTTGCCAAAGAATTGGCGAATCTGGCAGATGTCTACGTCAACGATGCCTTTGGGACCGCTCACCGCGTTCACGCATCAACAGTGGGCGTTGCCAGCTTCCTCCCGGCCGTGAGCGGATTCCTCATGCAGCGGGAACTGGAGATGTTGGGTGGCGTGTTGACCAACCCTCGCAAACCACTTGCCGCCGTCATGGGTGGAGCCAAAGTCAGCGACAAGATTGCAGTGCTGGAAAACCTGCTGGGCAAAGTAGACAAACTGGTCATCGGCGGCGGCATGGCGGCCACATTCATCAAGGCCATGGGCGCGTCTGTGGGCGATTCGCTCCTGGAAGAGGAACGTGTCGAGTTCGCGCAAGAAGTCATAACACGGTGCATGCACTGGACGGTTGACCTAGTGCTCCCTCAAGACGTGGTGGTAGCCAGCGAATTCAGCGCAGACTCACCAACGCAAGTAGTCGATGCCATGGAAATCCCCGATGGCTGGCGTATCATGGACATCGGCCCGGAGGCAACGTCAACCTTCATCAGCGAGTTGGAGGATTGCAAGACGATCCTGTGGAACGGGCCTATGGGTGTCTTTGAGTTCCCAGCCTTCTCCCAGGGCACTCGCGCACTGGGTCAGGCCTTAGCATCCATGGAAGACGCTGTTACCATTGTAGGCGGAGGCTCCACGGCGGAGGCTGTTGCGGAGTTGGGCCTGGCCGACAAGATGACCCACGTATCCACGGGCGGAGGCGCATCGCTGGAGTTCTTTGAAGGCAAAGAGCTGCCAGGAGTAGCCGCACTGATGGACAAATAGCAGGAGAAAACAGAGAACCATGATAGATTTCCCTGCCCTCGCAGACATCGTCACCAAGACGCCATCCAAGATTGTGATGCTGGTGTCAGACGGCCTTGGCGGGTTGGCCCACCCAGACACCCGCAAGTCCGAACTTGAGACGGCAAACATCCCCAACCTGGACAAGCTGGCAGGCATGAGCGCAACCGGCCTCACCATTCCCGTGCTGCCAGGAATCGCACCGGGGAGCGGGCCAGGACACCTTGGCCTCTTCGGCTACGATCCGGTGAAGTACCTTATTGGGCGGGGCGTGCTTGAGGCACTGGGCGTCGGCGTGGGCCTGGAGCACGGCGACGTGGCGGCACGAGGCAACTTCTGTACAGTCGATAGCTCAGGAACCATTATCGACCGTCGAGCTGGCCGCATCTCCTCAGAAGAGAGCGCCCCACTGGTAGAGATGCTCGACAAGATCGATGTCCCCGGCGTCAAAGCCTCCGTCCATCCTGTAAAGGACTACAGGTTCGTGCTGAAACTCTCGGGCACAGGCCTCAGTGATCAGATTACGGAGACCGACCCTCAGCGAGTTGGTGAAAAGCCACTGACTGTCAAGCCTATTACTAGTGAAGGTGCCCTGACGGCTGACGCGGTCAACGCCTTCGTCGCAGAGGCCCAACAGATCCTGGCAGAGCAGCCCAAAGCTAACATGCTTACCCTGCGCGGGTTCTCCATCCTGCCAAACCTGCCCTCCATGAATGACCGCTATCTCCTGACTCCTGCGGCCATTGCGGCTTACCCCATGTATCGAGGATTGGCCAGTCTTCTCGGTATGAAGGTGATTCCAACTGGAACAACCTTTGAAGAAGAGATTGAGACCATGCGAGAGCACTGGGACGAGCACGACTTCTTCTACATCCATTACAAGCCGGCCGATGCTGCAGGTGAAGACGGCGACTTCGACGCCAAAGTGCGCACCCTTGAAGAGCTTGACCGCCACATCCCGGCTTTGCTGGATATGAAACCGGACGTGTTTATGGTCGCTGGCGACCACGCTACTCCGGCCATCATGGCAAGCCACTCATGGCACCCGGTGCCCTTCTTGCTGCACTCCAAACTAACCCTGGGTGAGGGCGTTGAGTGCTTCAGCGAGCGTGTGCTGGGTACCGGTTCGCTGGGACAATTCCAGGCTGAACACATCATGCTCCAAGCAATGTCCCACGCAGAAAAACTCACGAAGTTCGGGCCATAGCCAGGGCTTTAGGACGGATTAGCCCACCATATTTCGCGGTCAAAAGGAGTTCCATGGCGCGACCTACCGTGGCTGGCAACTGGAAGATGAATACATCACTGGCAGAAGCTCAATCCCTGGCCTCTGCCCTCAAGGTATCTATAGGCGATATGAACGGGATATCCCGTGTCCTCTGCCCGCCCTTCCCTTACCTCACACTGGTTAGAGAAGCCGTTGCGGGTTCATCAATAGGCATCAGCGCACAGAACATGAACTACCAGGAAAAGGGCGCGTTCACCGGAGAGGTGGCCCCCAACATGGTTGCTGAACTGTGCGACTACGTAATCCTCGGCCACTCGGAGCGTCGAGCGCTCTATGGCGAGACCGATGAGAGCGTGAACCTGAAAGTAGAGGCTGCGCTCAAGGTAGGACTGAAACCCATCATCTGCGTTGGTGAAACCCTGGCCCAGCGTGAGGCGGGTGCAGCAGAATCGATTATAGAGAAGCAGATCACCAAGGCTCTGGACGGCGTCGATAAAGCCGGTGACCTAGTAGTCGCTTACGAGCCGGTATGGGCCATTGGTACGGGAGTCCCAGCCACCCCTGAGCTAGCTGCGGAGATCATGGAAGGCGTCATTCAGCGTTGCCTGATATCGCTCTACGGAGAACCCGCTGCGCTGGAGGTGCCGCTCCTCTATGGGGGGAGCGTGACCCCTGATTCCGTGCAGGGATTCGTGGAGCAGGCCTGCATCCATGGCGCGCTGGTGGGCGGCGCAAGCCTCAAGATCGATGACTTCACACAGATCATCAAGACCGTTGCGAAAGTCAAAGGCGTTTCCTAAACGGTAGGAGCGGAGAAGAATCCATGCCCATCACCAAACTCCAGTTCGAGATGGGAATCGACGGCGGCATTGAATCGCTGATGGTCGCCCTCTACGACTTCCTCATTGAGCACCAGGAGACAGCCTACGCCGAGGAAGAGTTGTATCAGCAGTTCGGGGTCAGCGATCCAGGGACCTACATCGACACCTCTCACCTGGACATCGCCCTTCAAAAGGTTGTCGAGACGGGGGCAGTCGAGGCTCGATCGGTCGCCAACTCCACCTACTATGCCTTTCTTCAAGGGATCGACAAAGCGACGTGGAAGCCCCCCGCGGACAGCGCCGACGAGACCGGCGGCGACTCCGAGTCTGAAACCCCAACCTCCGAATGACGGACACCAGGCCTACACGGTGACCACCTCACCACACACGAACGCTCCCCTCCTGGTTATCGTTGGGCCTACCGCCGTGGGCAAAAGCACCCTGGCGATGCAGCTGGCAGCCCGCTATAACGGCGAGGTCATCAATGGTGACAGCCGTCAGGTCTATCGAGGCATGGAAGTCGGCACAGCGGCACCGTCCGACGCCGATCGCACTACAATCCCCCATCACCTCTACGGGATTGCTGACCCCTCCGACGGGTTTAGTCTGGCCCAGTTCCTGCCTCTAGCAGCACAGACAATCAAAGATATTCATGACAGGCACTGCCTACCCATCCTGGTTGGAGGCACAGGCCAGTACATCAACGGGCTTGTACAGGGTTGGACAGCCCCTCAGGTGCCACCGAACCCGGCGCTTCGGGAGCGACTGGAAACACTGCTGGCCAACGACGGCGTTGAGGCATTGGCCAAACGGTTGGAAGTCCTCGATCCGACGGCAGCAGCCCGCATCGATAGACGTAACCCCCGTCGAGTGATCCGAGCCATCGAGGTAGCAGAAGCCACCGGGCCAACGAGCGATGAGTCTCGAAAACAAACGCCGCCGTATGACACGCTCATCCTTGGATTGACCACGCCATCGCGTGCTGAGCTTCACCATCGCATCGACGAGCGCGTAGATAAGATGACCGCTGAAGGCTGGATTGAGGAAGTGCGTTCACTGTTGGCCAAAGGCCATTCGGGGGATTTGCCGGCGCTGTCCAGCATGGGCTACCGGGAGTTGGTACAGCACCTGGCAGGGGAACTGCCGTTGGAAGAGGCTACGCGACTTATCAAAGTGGCGCATCATCGATTGGCACGAAACCAGTACACCTGGTTCAAAGCAACCGACCCTCGAATTCACTGGCTGGTCGTTGGCGATGAGTGTACGAAAGAGGCAGAAGCACTTGTGAGTGGATGGTTGGGGTAAGTTAGCTAGCCGTTCGCCTTGCAGAGTGACTCCAAGAATGATTTATCTTCTTCCGGAAGCGGTTCGTTGGAAGGCTTCTCACGGGCCTCCTGCACAATCGCTTACAACGCACCAGTGGCCGCCACGCACGCCAACGAGGCGATGATGTCAGCGTCTACCAGACCTCGCTTCCGAAACGACTCCAACGTGGTGAACGCATCCTTCATGGTCTCACGGTCCCTACCGTAGTAATCACGTTCTCTGCGAGCGTTGTTGTAAACCTCAAAGTTCTCGCAAGCCACAAGCAGCATACTCATCCGTCGGACGATACTATCTTCGCCTTCCATCAGGTGCGGATAGTAGTAGTAGAGGATGATCTTCTCCATCCACGGTTCTACCATCGCCCCCAGGGAAACAAGCAGCCCTGCATGTCGCTCTAGTTGCCCACGGAACCTGCCTTTATAGTCCATGCGCATAGCTATGTGACCGCGTAATTGTGACGTCACATAGGTATGATTCTCTTCAAGAACAGTCCTTGCCATATCAAGCCACAGGTCAGGAACCAACTCTTCCTTGGCGTTTGGATAGAGTTCTTTGAACTCCGGCAGGCGTACCGGAAGTCCAACCTCCTGAGCAAGGGTGAAGATTTGTCCAAACAGCACAGGATCCACGCCGGCCCTTCCGAGGTCGTGCAGCAACGCGGTGACTTCCAGTCGCTCCAACCACTCGCTGCCAATCCCCACCTCCGGCGCAACACGCAGCACGATTGCTGTAGTGCGTCTTGCGTGGTCCCGATCATAGCCGGGCAGCATACGACCTGGCTGGTCCGGGTCAGGTGTATCATAGAGAATTAGAAGCGCTTCTGCATCCATAGGCGGATGGTACCACATCGCCGTGAGATAGCTGGCCCTTGCTGGCAAACCCCATGGCTACTACACTGAGGATAGGCCAGAGTACTTTGGGAGACCGTAATGAAATTCGCCAAAATGCACGGCGCGGGAAACGATTTCGTCGTTATCGATGCCCACGGGTTGGATCGTGATTGGGGTGCGCTGTCAGTCGCAATGGGCGACCGACATTTCGGCGTCGGCTCTGATGGGCTGCTTCTGGTGTTGCCTTCAGAAAAGGGCGACCTGCGGATGCGCATGTTCAACCCTGATGGCTCAGAAGCCGAGATGTGCGCCAACGGTATCCGGTGCTTCACCAAGTTCGCTGTTGAACGCGGCCTCGTCACATTGACCGACGGCAAGTTCAAGGCTGAGACCATGATTGGCGCCCTTGAGGTTCAGCCCATCATGGAAGGCGGTAAGGTAGTGCGCGCTCGCGTGAACCAGGGCGCTCCCATCCTGATACCTGAAGACGTGCCAGTAGACCCGGCCCAACGTTTGGTGCCTATCGGCCTAGGTCACTCCACGGCTCAACGGTCCACCGGCAGCGGCGCGGAGTTCTTCAACCCGGAAGAGATCGTGTTCGATTGGCCGGTCGCAGTTCCAGGCCATTCATTTGCCGTAACAGGCGTATCCATGGGCAATCCCCACGCGGTAACGTTCACTGACACGCCGGTAGATGAGCTGGCGCTAGCGGACTTCGGCCCTCTGGTGGAACACCATGCACTCTTTCCCAACCGCGTCAATTTCGAAGTGGTGAACGTGGTAGACCGCACCCACCTGACAGCGCGAGTGTGGGAGCGCGGCGCAGGCCTGACGTTGGCATGTGGCAGCGGCGCGTGCGCGATAGCAGTAGCAGCGCGATTGCACGGCTACACCGACGATAATGTTGACATAAAACTTCCTGGCGGCACCCTCTCACTCACTTGGGATGGCCAGGGCGATGTGTTCCTGGAAGGCCCGGTGGAGCTTGTCTACGAGGGCGAGTGGTCGGAATAGGCCAAGTAATCCCTATCTCCAAACTTCGAAGGAATAACTATGAAATTCACCCAGCGCGTCCAGCAGTTGCCCCCGTACCTCTTCGTAGAGATATCCCGTCGCATTGCGGCCAAGAAGGCGGAGGGCAAGCGTGTCGTCAGCTTCGGCATCGGCGACCCTGACCTCGCGACGCCTGATCCGGTGCTCGAACGGTTGGCCGAGGCGTCCCACGATAGGCCGAACCATCGCTACCCGGAGACAGAAGGGCTACCCGAGTTCCGTGAGGCTGTTGCTGGTTGGTATGAGAAGCGTTTCGGCGTCGGGCTGGACCCTAAGACCGAAGTCTTGTCACTCATCGGCGCGAAGGAAGGCATCGGCCACATCGCCCTGGGACTACTAGAGCCTGGCGATGTCGCGCTGCAGCCTGACCCGTCCTATCCCGTGTACAACGTTGGCACGCTGTTTGCCGGTGCCGAACCGTACTGGATGCCGCTGAACGAGGAGGGTGGCTGGCTACCGAACCTGGACGCCATCCCCACCGGTGTGGCTGAGAAGGCGCAGGTCATGTGGCTGAACTATCCCAACAACCCCACGGGCGCAGTAGCCGACCTGGACTTCTTCGATAGGGCTGTCTCCTACTGCAAGCGCAACGATATCGCGCTCCTGCACGACGCCTGCTACACCGAAGTAGCTTTTGATGGCTACCAGCCCGTGTCTGCCCTCGAGATTCCGGGGGCGAAGGACATCTGCCTTGAGTTCCACTCCCTCTCCAAGAGCTACAACATGACCGGCTGGCGCGTGGGTATGGCCGTGGGCAACGCAGACCTGATCCGGGCGTTGTTCCTGGTGAAGTCCAACCTGGACTCAGGCGTATCCCAAGCGGTGCAGCAGATGGGCATCCGCGCAATGGATACGCCACAGTCGTACCTGGATGAGCGTAACGCCCATTACCAGGTGCGTCGCGACAACGTCATCAGCGCCCTCAAGGGGGTTGGGCTGAACGTGGAGCCTCCAAAGGCGAGCCTCTATGTATGGGCTCCAGTGCCAGCGGGATTCACAGCGGCGTCCTTCGCCACGGCGATTCTGGACGACCTGGACATGGTAGTGACGCCAGGTACTGGCTACGGCAAGTTCGGCGAGGGCTACATCAGGCTCTCCCTCACATTGTCCGACGACGATTTGGAAGAGGGAGTTCGTCGGTTGGAGACCTGGAAGGTGCCAACAGCTTAGAGCGCAGCACAGTAAGGGGGAGAGCATGGCCGATACATACGTTCACTTCCAATTACCCGCAGACGACCCTGAAACGATGATGGAGTTCTATTCCAGCGCCTTCGGTTGGGCGTTTAATCGGACGCCGATGCCGGGCATACCTGGCGGGGAGTACATCCTCATTGAGACGGCTGATGAAAAACACCCTGTATTCCCGGCGGTATGTACAAACGTTTCGATGTTGACGACAAACCGCGCAGCTTTAGCGGCGTTTCATCGATAGACGAGACCCTCCGGAAGGTCGAGTCCTCTGGTGGAAAGGTGACCGAGCCGAAAATGGCAGTCCCTGGCATCGGCTGGTCTGCATTCGTCACTGACCCTGAGGGGAACATCCAGGGAGTATTCCAAGAGGACACTGCCGCCCAGTAGCAGCCAACCCTCTCATTGCGACCTGCCTTCAATATGGCTGGCGTCACTAATCGCCAGCAGGCCCACTGACAGCTATACTCTACCTATGGCATCTCCCACACCCAAATCCCCCCGATCCCGCCTGTCTGGACTACCCTCACGAATACCATTCTTCTATGGATGGGTCATCCTGGCGTCTGCAACTCTGGGAATGTTCGCATCAGGACCCGGTCAGACCTTCTCAGCCTCCGTGTTCCTTGACCCCATGTTGGAGGAGTTGGGTTGGTCCCGTACCATGGCTTCCGGTTTGTACACCGCGGGCTCGCTGACCGCTGCCGTATTGGTCGTGTTCGTGGGTCGACTGCTGGATAAGTACGGCGCACGCGTCATGATGGCAGTCGTTGGAACTGTCTTTGGCATTGCTTTGGTCTGGATGAGCACCGTCAACCACCCCATTCAGCTCTACATCGGCTACGCTGCCATCCGCACGTTGGGCCAGGGCTCTATGGTACTCATTTCCACCACCATGGTGGCCATGTGGTTCGTCAGAATGCGAGGCAGAGCAACGGCATTGACTGCGTTAGGCAGCGCAGGCGGTCAGATATCGTTCCCCCTGCTGATTCACTTCTTTGTCGACGACTTCGGATGGCGATGGGCTTGGATAGCCCTCGCGATAATCGTTTGGGTTATCGTTCTGCCCGTTGCAGTCTTCCTGATTCGGCGGAGTCCTGAGTCGATTGGAGTGCTGCCGGACGGCGATCGACCGGTAGCGACAACGCCTAGCGAGCCAGGGGCGGTCAGTGCCACGGTGGCAAGCAGCGAGGGGTTCACCCTCAAGCAGGCAATGCACACGCGGAGTTTCTGGCTGCTCCTCTATGCGGGTTCATCCCAATCATTGATAGGCACAGCCCTGGTATTTCACTTGATTTCCTTCTTTGAGACGAGGGGTGTGGGTGACGGTGCAGCAGCAGTGACACTCAGCATCATGGCCCCTCTGGCGTTGTCGTCCATGTTCATATCAGGTTATCTATCGGACAAGATTCCCAATCGCTATCTCCTGGCAGTGAGCCAAATGGGGTTAGCCATTGCCATGCTCTGGGCGCTGACCATCGATGCCAATTGGCAGGCTTACGTCTTTGGTGGGCTGTTAGGGTTCAGCGCGGGATTCACCATGACCACCACCGCCGTCATCTGGCCCAACTACTACGGCAGAGCCCATATTGGCAGCATACGGGGTATTGCAACAGCTGGCATGGTGGCTGCTGCTGCATTGGGGCCGCTGCCTTTCGGCATCGCATTCGATTTGGCAGGTTCATATTCCACGGTCATTCTGGTATTCCTGGTCATGCCCATAACGTGCGCAATTGCCGCGCTCCTTGCTCATCCGCCTGCTGCACCAGTGTCGGAGCTTGCCGTCGGTAGTAGAATCGAATAGGCTCGAAGTATATTAGGTTCACATAACGACACAACGGTGAACATACGTTGCCCCTGAGAACAGGAGATAGTCCTGCCTAGAATTAGAGTTAAAGCCTCTACAGAAAGCACCATCTCCACTAAACCGGAACGAGAACGTGTGTTGGTGGCGGGTATTTCTCTCAAAGGAGACCGCAGCGGTCGTTGGGAGTTGGCTGACACCATGAGCGAGCTTGTGCAGCTGGTTCACAGCGCTGGCGGTGAGGTGGTGGAAGAGGTCACGCAATCCGTAGACCGGCCAACCTCTGTGTACATGGGCCACGGGAAGATAGCGGAGCTGAAAGAGATCGGTGAGAAGGTTGGCTACACCGTGGCCGTGTTCAATGATGAACTCACCCCCGCACAACAACGGAACCTTGAGCGGGAGCTGGAAGTCAAAGTCCTGGACCGCAGCGCCCTCATCCTGGATATCTTTGCGGACAGAGCACGCACTAAAGAGGGTGTCCTGCAGGTGGACCTCGCTCAAAGCGTATACCTCTTGCCCAGGCTCTCAGGGCAATGGTCTCACTTGGAACGTCTGGGCGGTGGCATCGGCACGAGAGGCCCCGGAGAATCCCAGCTGGAAACAGACCGTCGATTGGCTCGGGGGAGGATCAGCAAACTCAAGCGTGAGTTGGCAGACGTCATAGCCCATCGATCACGCCATCGCAGTCGAAGAGAGACATCGCGGGTCCCTGTAGTATCCTTGGTGGGTTATACCAACGCTGGCAAGAGCACCCTCTTCAACACGCTGGTCAAAGCGGGTGTTGAGGCTGAGTCCAAGCCCTTCACCACGCTGGACCCCATCACACGACAGATGTATATGCCAGATGGGACTCGCGCGCTTTTGACTGACACCGTGGGGTTCATCCACAAGCTACCTCACGCCCTTGTCGCTGCGTTCCGCGCCACGCTGGAGGAGCTGTCCGAGGCCGACCTGCTACTCCACGTTGTAGACATAAGTCATCGCAACGCCTCCGATCACATCCAGGTGGTGGAGGACACGTTGAAGCAACTCAAGATGCTGGACAAGCCCCGGTTGTTGGTTCTGAACAAGATGGACCTGGCAATGAGCGATGAAGAATCATCCGCCCCGGACCTATCGGCGTTGGGTGAAAGTGCTGAGGGCGGCGTCATGATCTCAGCGGAGAAGGGCTGGGGCGTGGAGCTGTTACAGACAGCCATTCTGGAACGATTGCACGAAATCACGAGCAGCGAGTCGACCAGCGAGCAAGGTGTGCACTTCGTCGGTTAGGCTGCCTTGCAGACCAACAGGAGGAAGCCATGAGTCTTTCAGTAGGTGACCAAGCACCTGACTTCAAATTACCCGGAACATCCGGCGCAGAAGTCAGCCTCTCAGGTTTCCAGGGTGCCCAGAACGTCGTCCTGGTGTTTTACACCGCGGACAGTACATCCGGGTGAACCCGCCAACTATCGGCCCTGCGTGATGACAGGGTCCAGTTTGAGGCCGCAGACACTGTGACCTTTGGGGTGAACCCAGGCTCTATGGATTCCCACCAGAAGTTCGTGGACAACAACGCATTCCCCTTCCCTTTGCTGGTGGATGCCGACCGCAGTGTTGCTGCCGCATACGATGCCCTTAAAGAGAACGATAGGAGCATCGAACGCACCGTAGTGGCCATCGATAAGCAGGGAACGGTCGTGTACTTCAAACGGGGCATCCCGGCGGACACCGATATCCTTAAAGCCATTACCGGATAGCTTCTTTATTTTCTTTTTCTATGAATCCAGGTCTCAAACATTGTTTCACTAATTAGTTCGCACTATATATATTATGTAATTTACACAAGAGGTTATTTACATAATATAATGGGTTATGTCGATGTATCAGCTACAGATCACTAATTTATGCGAACCATTCGCATTTGCGTTATGTAATGGTGGAAATGAATTACCTCTGAGCACCACTCTCATTACGTCAACCCCAATGCTGCGCCCAGCCACCGGCATGTCCAGGACGGGGCCTCGGCTGAACTAGTCGGGAGGGCTTGGGCCATCCACGCCCTTTCAGGGCCATAAAAAGAGAGGCCCTGGTCACCCCGAGGCCTCTCTCACTTGTTCTAGTTATGTTGACTAGGAGCGCGCTTCCATGGGCACGTACTCCAAGTCCATCGGCCCTTCATAGTACAGGAGCGGGCGGATAAGGATGTTGTTCTCGTACTGCTCCAGAACCTGCAGTGTCCACCCAGGGATGCGTCCCAGAGCGAAGATGGGGATGAACATCTCTTCAGGGATGCCCATGAGCTGGTAGATGGATCCGGCGAAGAAGTCCACGTTCACGTGAATGCCCTTGGCACGATACGGGGCCATCGCCTCAACCAGTGCGTCCAGGATCTGAATCCACTTAGGCTGCCCAAGCTTCTCACCCAGGGCCTTTGATCGTTCACGGAGATGCTGTGCTCTGGGGTCTTCCGCGCGGTACACCCGGTGGCCGAAGCCCATAATACGTCCGTGGCCATCAAGAACCTTCTTGGCGTATGCCGTTGCTTGGGAGGGGTCGCCTATCTCCTCAGCCATGGCCATGACGGACTCTGCCGCGCCGCCGTGGAGCGGGCCCTTGAGCGTGCCAATGCCGGTAACCACCGCTGCATGCAGATCAGCAAGCGTGGACGCTGTCACCCTGGAAGCGAATGCCGATGCGTTTGCACCATGCTCCGCGTGGAGGATGAAGTCCACATCCATCAACTTGGCTTCATCGTCGTCCGGTACTTCGCCACGCATCATGTAGAGGAAGTTGGCGGAGTGGCTCAGTGTGGCGCTAGGGGCTATCGGCTGCTTCCCCTGGCGGATTCGATGGTTGGCGCAGATGATTGTTGCGGTCTGAGAGGTTAGGCGAATCCCTTTGCGAAGGACGGCCTCAGGCGAGTTGTCCTCTACTTCAGGATCGAAGGATGCCAATGCAGAGACAGCCGTACGGAGAACATCCATGGGATGTCCGGCCTTTGTTGCCTCAATGATATGGTAAACCTCTTCCGGAATAGCCCTGTTTGCCTTCAAACTGGCATCCATCTCATCAAGCTGAGGTTGGCTTGGCAGGCTACCGTACAGAAGTAGGTATACCACCTCTTCAAAGGTGGATTTCTCTGCGAGGTCATGGATGTTGTAGCCGCGATACAGCAGCTTCCCTTCCCCGCCGTCAATAAAGCTGGCCTGCGTCCTATCAAGATAGACGTCTTTCAGGCCTCGCTTAAGCTCCACGCCCCGGGTCGCCATGGTCAATTACCTCCTGAAACAGCTACATTTCTCATAACAGAGGGCCTGGAGTGTTCCCCAAGCCCTTTCCTCCGGCAATCCATCACAACCACCTCTGCGTATCACCACTAGAATTGCCTTTGCGCTTCACTGAAGTCTTCATAATTCCAGTACTCGCCGGGATACCCAAAACAACGTCATACAATGCCCAAATGGACGCCCTTTAAGTGTCCATAATCCTACACTTGCCTAGCTAAAGTGTCAACGAAGCTGGTTCCGTAGGCATGTGTAGCTGAACAGGTTGGGCATCGTGCTACAATTAAAAGGGTCTGACATCCTACCTTCAGGTCACTCCGGGACGTTAATTAAGTACGTTAGGAACACTGTCATGTATCGACCACCAACCGCAAGACATCATAATTATGTAAAAACCAAAGGAAGACTGTGGAGCCTTTTGGCTGCCCTGTTGGCCGTCCTTGCCCTTACCGCGGCATGTTCCTTACTGGATGTCGAGCAGGACGTTGTTGCTTCCCAGGAGGCCATTGAGGCTGAGGCGGCATCCCTTGAACCAGGTGATGTCCCAGAGAAGGCCCTGTCGCCCATAGGGGACATCTGGAGGATTCTGGAGACCGAGTTCGTTCTCCGAGATGAGTTAGACCCCAATGCTCTGGCGGACGGAGCAGTGGATGCGCTTCTCCAGGCTTCAGGTATCCCAGCGCTTCGAGAGAACCACACATTCGAGGAGACATCCCTCGATCGACCTGGCGAGGTACCCAAGGAGTTAGAAGCCATCTGGGACGCCTGGGCCGGACTCTTCCAGGAGTACAACACGGCTGACAGGCCACTGGACCCCATTTTTCTCTCTCAGGCTACCGTTCGTGGCCTCATAGTCGCACTGGATGACCCTCACACGACGTACATATCTCCGGAGCGATACGCATTGGAGGAACTCGACTTCACCGGCGCCTACCAAGGCATCGGGTCGGAGGTCCACAACCGGGGAGGGCGGTTCATCCTCAGTCCCATGCCCAACAGCCCGGCTGAGGAGGCGGGGATTCGTCCCGGCGATTTGCTTATGACTGTCGATGGCGTGGACGTGGAAGGCTGGGCAATACTCGAAGTCGTTCAAACGATCAGAGGAGCCAAGGACACGACGGTGGTCTTGGGGATCATCCACCTAGGCAAGGAACAGGTTGAGGACATCACCATCAAACGCGGTGAGATAGACTTGACCAGCGTCTTTTGGAACATGACCTCAGACGGGTTCGCTTACCTTAACCTCAGGGCTTTCTATCGCAATAGCGACGAGTCGCTCATCGAGACTATCGAAGAGATCAATGAGCTAGGCGCGCGAGGCCTTGTGCTCGACATCCGAAACAACCCCGGTGGGCTCCTGACTACGGTGGTTACCATCGCAAGTCAGTTCTTGGATGATGGCGTTGTGGTGTACGAGGTGGATGGTGACGGCAATCGCAAGGACTGGGATGTTGAGAGCGATGGAGTCGCTCAAGACATTCCCATGGTAGTGCTGGTTAACCAGTTCTCCGCAAGCGCTAGCGAGGTGCTTTCCGGTGCCCTTCAGGACAAAGGTCGTGCCCTGGTTGTAGGGACTACAACCTTCGGCAAGGGAAGCGTCAATAGGCTGAAGCCACTATCGGACGGTGGAGGACTCTACTACACGTACGGCCGGTGGTACACTCCAGATGGTCGACTCATTGAAGGTAGCGGCCTTGAGCCGGACGTGATCGTGCCCCAGGGCCAGGATGTCCAGGGCGATCCTCAACTAGAAAAGGCCTTAGAGCTACTTGAAGAGGCCGTTGCAGCCGCAAGTTCCTAGAATAATTTTGGTGTTTAACTAATCATGCCTACTAAATCAGGTCGAAAGGCCGCAAAAGCAGCTTCTGCTCCCGCAAAACAGGCTGGCCCTGTTGCGGTAAACCGTCGCGCGTCTTACGACTACCACATCTTGGAGACAATAGAAGCCGGCCTGGTGCTCACGGGCACAGAAATCAAGTCCATACGTAACGGTAAGGTAGACTTGCGCGGCGCCTACGCGAGAGAACTCAAGCGCGAACTTTGGTTGGAGGGCATGCACCTGGCCATCTACGAGCAGGGGAACACGAACAACCACGAGCCCAAGCGACCTCGCAAACTCCTGCTCCACCGGAAGCAGGCGGACGACTGGGGTGCGCAGTTGACCCAAAAGGGGTTAACCGTGTTGCCGCTGCGGTTGTACATCAAGGGAAGAGTAGCCAAAGTGCTCCTAGGTCTTGCCAAGGGTAAGCGTCGTTACGATAAGAAGGACAACCTGATCGCTCGAGAAGCTGACCGTGACATCCGCAGAGAACTCAAAGGCGGCAGATAACTACCTCACTCGAGCAGTCGATTAATTCAAAGCATTATGTCTAGCTACCATGCCATCGCAATGCTATACTGGTTGTATATGGGGACGCGTGGTTTCGACAGGGGGTAGCAGAGCGGGATTGCAGGCCGAGGTCCGCCCTCCTCGTTAAACAGGCGGAACAAAAGTAACTGGCGAGCGCGAATACGCTCTGGCTGCCTAAAAAGGCAGCCCGTCTGGCCTCTTCTTCCCTGAAGGGGAGCTCCGGGCGCAACTAAATCAGGGTGCGACCTAAGCAGACGCCGATAAGCGACGGTCAAAGACTTAATCCGGCTGGCCAACCTAGACCCTGTCACTGGGGGATAGTGCGGTAAGAACCAAATCAGTGACTACGCCTGGAGTATATCCCCTTGAGCGCTCTTTGGACGGGGAGTTCGACTCTCCCCCGTCTCCACCAGAGAGACAGAAAAGGCCACCCTCTGACGTGATGTCAGAGGGTGGTTTCTATTTGAAGTATCTTACTGCTGATCTCTAACCACCCCTATTGACAATAAGAACATATATTCTGATATACTCCTTATCCCTTCTTGTGGCGAGGAGTCTTTATGCGCATTGCCTGTGTCCTCATTCCGCACTACGCGGTGCAGGTTGAAGTACGACGTTCCCCTGACCTTCAGGGGAAGCAGGTGGTGCTTGTCAACTCTAAAGGGTCAAAGCGCATCATCTATGACGCATCCCCACGAGCGACCGGCGTTTCTCCAGGCATGGCGCTCTCCACAGCTCTTGGCCACTGCAAGGAAGCTGTGCTCCTCGACGCCGACTTACCTCTCTACCAGAACGCCTCCAACAAGCTCCTAGACGCCCTCGGCAACGTCAGCCCGATCATAGAAGACGGCGGCAACGGCCTCGCCTACGTGGACGTCCATGGCCTATCAGAGATGTACGGAGGCGAAGCCCGGATGGTTACAGCGCTGCTCCAGGCGGTGCCTAACGGCTTTGCCCCACAGGTAGGCATTGGCGATGGCAAGTTCCCTGCCTATATTGCTGCGACCCGTGCCCACTACCACAGAGCCGCCCAGGTCTCGGATGACGCTCGAACCTACCTTGCGAACGAGCCAGTACACGTACTCCCCGTGCCCTTCAAGACCGTCACTCGACTCCACAGTTTCGGGCTCGACCACCTCGGTCAGGTTGCTGCCGTGGGCCTTGGCCCCATGCAGGCCCAGTTCGGTCGTGAAGGTCGTTTCATGTGGGAGTTATCAATCGGGGTAGACGAGAGACCGCTTGCCCCACGTCGCAATCAAGAGGCCGTGGCCGAATACCTGGAGTTCCCCTCGCCCTCCGCCACGTTGCCATCGCTCTTGCTGGCAGTGGAAGTGTTGTTGGGGCGCATCTTCTCACTGGCGCACATGCGGGGTCGGTACGTGCGCTCGGTCACGCTGGAAGGGGACTGTGAGGAGTCCTCGTCGTGGCAGAGGTCCGTGTCGTTTCGCGAGGCCATCGGGTCGAAAGAACGCGTCTTCAAGGTGCTGGCGGGAGCATTGGATTCCGTTGTCCTACCGCACCCCCTGATCGGGTTGAGACTCACCATGGGCGGCGTCACGGGAGAGTCCGGTGAGCAGGGAAGCCTCTTTGAAGATGTCCGAAAGCGAGACCAGCTCAAAGTTGCCATGGTGCAGATGGAGGAGCGGTTGGGCACGCGACCGCCGGTGTATGTAGTGAGGGAGGTGGAGCCATGGTCGAGAATCCCAGAGCGGAGGCACGCGCTGATCCCCTTCGCCCCGTAAACCAGCCAGTCCCTATCGAGATGGATGATAACGACCCCGTTCGACTGTGCGTCAAGGGAAGATGGCTGGTCGTCAGCGAATGGCGAGACCGGTGGCGCATCGACGATGAGTGGTGGCGTAGCGAGGAGGTCAGCCGTATGTACGCCAAGGTGCTGCTGGAGGACGGTCGTGAGGTCACGATCTTCCGCGATTTGGTAAAACGTGGATGGTATTTACAGACCTATGATTGAGTACGCAGAACTCCATTGTCACAGCAACTACTCCTTCCAGGAGGGTGCATCTTCCATTGAGGAGCTTTTTCTGCGTGCCAAGGAACTTCAATATCCAGCCCTGGCGTTGACGGACCACGACAACCTCTGCGGGGCGATGGAGTTCGCTAGGGCTGCCCGAAGTTTGGGCATCCAACCCATCATCGGCTGCGAGGTGACCCTTCAAGGCGGCGCTCACCTGACCCTGCTGGCAGCAACCCGTGACGGTTACGCCAACCTGTGTCGCCTGGTTACAGCCGCCTACGTCTTCGGCGAGCGCAAAGACCCGCAACTCGACCCTGCCCTGCTTGCCGACCACACGGAGGGGTTGGTGCTACTTACCGGTTGTGCTGAAGGAGAAGTACCGTCATTGATAGACCAAGGGCGCCTCGAAGCAGCGCGAAAGCGACTCACAGAGTACAGGGAGTGGTTTGGCGAGGAGAACGTCTACCTTGAACTCCAGCAGAACCTCGTCCATGGTGATACGAACCGAATCAAAGCTCTGGTCGGTCTGGGCAGGGAGCTAGGTCTAAGGACAGTGGCCACCAACAACGTCCACTACCACGTGAGGGAACGGAACCGCCTTCAGGACTGCCTGGTCGCCATCAAACACAACAAGAGCCTGGAGGAGACCCACCGAGAGCGACGACCCAACAGCGAGTTCTATTTGAAGTCGGCGGAAGAGATGGCCGACCTCTTCGCTAAGATCCCGGAGTCGATCGACAACACCCTTCGCATCGCCGAACAGTGTTCCTTCGACCTGTCCCGCGACCTTGGCTACAGCTTCCCTGACTACCCTGTCTCAGAAGGCCACACGCAGGAGAGCTACCTGGAAGAGTTGTGCAACCAGGCTGCGGTACGTCGCTACGGTGCGGTCACACCAGAAGTCGAGGAACGGTTGGCTCAGGAGTTTCGGCTGATTAGGAAGCACAACCTGGCAGGCTTCATGCTCCTGTATCACGAGGTCATTCAGCTAGGCCGTGAGGTCATGGTGGACCTGGGCCTTGTGGATAGGGAAGTGCCGATAGAAGAGGCTCCACCGGGAAGAGGACGAGGTTCCAGCGTCTCAATGTTGGTGGGGTACCTCATAGGTCTGAGCCACATAGACCCGCTGCAATATGGCCTGTCACTGGAGCGGTTCCTGCCGGAAGACTCCTTGGCAAAGGTGCCGGACATCGATCTGGACTTCCCTCGCAACATCCGGGAGGAGCTGATCCTGCGAGTCCACAAGAAGTACGGATGGGATCGGGCCGCGCTGACAGGGATGCTGGTCACCTACCAGAGCAAGGGAGCCATCCGCGACCTTGGCAAGGCGCTGGGGTTGCCACCCGACCAGATAGACAGGTTTGCCAAGCGCGTGGAGACTCGCAGCGCCAGAAAGTTGCGCTACGAGATGGAAGACCTACCGGAGCTCAAGGGCCTCTCAGATGCTCCCGGCTGGCGTGACTTGCTGGATTTGGCGTACGAGTTGGACGGCTTTCCTCGAGGCCTCGCGCAACACCCTGGCGGTATGATCATCAGCTCCTCGCCCCTCATCGATATGGTGCCAGTCCAGCCCAGCGCTATGGAGGGTCGATACATCTGCCAGTGGGACAAGAATGCCGTCGAAGGTGCGGGGTTTGTGAAGATCGACTTCCTTGCTCTGGGCGCATTGTCCCAGATGCAGGACGCGACCAGGGAGATCGAGCAGCGCACGGGAGAGGCGGTGGACCTGACTCGCATCGACTTCGAAGACCCAGAAGTCTACGCAATGCTCCACAGGGCTGACACCATCGGCATCTTCCAGGTGGAGTCGGCAGCCCAGATTCAGACCATCCCGCGCATCAAGCCTCTAAACCTGACGGACATGGCCCGCGAAGTCGCAGCAGTGCGGCCCGGTGTGGGTGCCAACGATGGTGTACGCCACTACATCCGCCGGCGCACTGGCGAGGAGCCGGTTGCCTTCGACCACGACCTGGAAAAGCGGGCATTGGAGCGGACGCTGGGCGTCATCCTGTTTCAAGACCAGGTGAACCAGCTCGCCATCGACGTGGGAGGCCTTAGCCCCAGCGATGCTGACCAACTTCGTAGAGCCTATGGCCGTCGTAACAACCAGGGTCTGCTGGACCACTACTGGGAGTTGTTCAGAGATGGTTCTGCGACCAAGGGCGTGGACGAAGAGACAGCGCGGCGCATCTTCAGCAAGTTCAACGGCGGCTATATGTTCCCGGAGTCCCACGCCTTCGCTTTCGGCGTGACGGCTTATCAGATGTCGTGGCTGAAACGTTACTATCCACTGGAGTTCTACCTCGGTCTCCTGAACCAGCAGCCGATGGGCTTCTACTCGCCCGAGACACTGAAAGAGGATGCGCGACGGCACGGCATCCGCGTCCTCAACCCTGACGTGAACTTGAGTCGAGACCTATGCATCATCGAAGACGACTCCATCCGGCTAGGGTTCGGGTATGTCCGCGACATCGGCCAAAACGCAGCCAAACACATCGTCGACGTACGCGAGCGTGGCGCTCAGTTCCTTGCCCTGGCAGACTTCATGGAGCGCACCGGGTTGTTGCAGGACGAGCTGGAGTCGCTAGCAGATGCTGGAGCGTTGGATACCTTCAACCCGGACCGCAGAACGATGAAGTGGGAAGTTGGCCTACGCTACCATCCGGTTGGCAAGCAGATCGGGCTAGGATTGGCCGTGGATCAAGATGCGACGCTGTTGCCGAAGCTCCATGCAGGCGAAGTCATGGAGGGAGAATATCGCTCTTTGGGGATGTATCCCAGCGGTCACGTCATGGTTCATCTGCGGTTGGGATTGCCCGGAGTGCTGACCAGTCAGGACTTAAGTGGTCTGGTAGATGGCCAGGAAGTAGTAGTAGCCGGCCTTGTGGTTCGTCGACAGAGGCCATCGGGAAAGACGGTGTTCATCACGCTGGAAGACGAGTTTGGACACATACCCATGATGATCTGGGAGCGAGAGTATCAGCGACTTCGCCACCAACTCGCGAATCCGCTGCTGAAGGTACAGGGCACCGTCTCACGGCAGGAAGGAACACTGAACATCCTGATAACGCACGTGGATGTCCTTGGTGGAGCAAACACCGGGCTCAAAGCCAAGAATTGGGGATAGGGGATGGGGTTTGGCCTGGCAGTTGCAGTAATCCTTGATGCCACCGTTGTCCGGATGGTACTGGTGCCCGCAAGCATGGAGTTGTTGGGTGATAAGAACTGGTACTTCCCCAAGTGGCTGGAGTGGCTGCCCAATATCAGCATTGAGGGTAACCATAAGGTCGAGGCGGTTTCGAAAACTGACGACTAACCTGAATCTGCTTTTGGACAGATAACATTTGACCTGAATAGTAACACCGGGCTCCTCAAAAAAGCCCGGCGTTACTCTAGTGTTGAGAGGTGCCGGCGGTGTCATTATGTCAATAAATCAAGGTGGGCACCCTGTTGGCTTTAAAGGAATGAGAAGCGCGGTGGGCCAATCGTTCCGGCAGCCACAGTGGCATTGGTAGCTTCGCTCACCAGGATGAAGCTACCAGTGCCGCGGTTCAACGTGTAGTCGTCAACAGCTAAGGGCGTGCTGAGTTTCAAGGTAATTTTGCCAATCTCGTTCAATCCTAAGGAGTCAGCACCGATTTCGCCTTTCAGGGAATCGATGTTCAAACGTGCATCTAATCCCGTAACTTTCGCTTTGCCTGTACGGGTAGCGTGCTTGATGCGGTAGACATCGCCCTCACGAAGGACGCTGCGGTCATCCATCCAGCACACCACGGCAGATATCGTCTGCTCGGTTCGGGGTAATCCATCAAGAGAGCACAACAACTCTCCTCTGCCGATGTCAAAGTCATCCTTGATATGGACAGTTACGGCATCAGGCGCCGTGGCTTCTTCCACAGGGCCCCAAGGAGCTTCAATCTCTGTTATCACACTCTCCTGGCCAGAGGGCATGAAGCGGACGCTGCTTCCTTTCCTCAGAACTCCAGAAACAATACTCCCCGCATACCCCCGAGAATCATGATGATCTTTGAGGTATGGCCGTATCACGTACTGTACTGGCATGCGTAGAGGTAGCGCATCCATTCCCTCGTGAACAGGCACCGTCTCCAGATGCTGCAGTAGCGGCTCGCCGTCGTACCACGGCATATTGTCAGAGGGCTCCACCACGTTGTCACCGTGGAGAGCAGACATTGGGATGTAGGTTGGGTTGTGCATGTTCAACTTAATCATCAGTTGGGAAAACTCGTCCCGTATGGCCTCAAACACATTGCGGTCGTAATCCACAAGATCCATTTTATTGATGCAGATGATGGAATGGTTGATTCCCAGCAATGAAGCGATCACCGCATGCCGACGCGACTGTTCCACTACCCCGTTTCTCGCGTCAACGATAATCAGCGCAACTTCAGCGGTGGAAGCCCCTGTGACCATGTTGCGCGTGTACTGAACATGCCCTGGCGTATCTGCCAGGATAAACTTCCGTACAGGCGTAGAGAAATAGCGGTAGGCAACATCAATGGTGATCCCTTGCTCCCGCTCGGCTCTAAGGCCATCAGTGAGCAGCGCAAGGTTCAGATAGTCGCTCTGCTGACGCCGACTGGCGTTCTCAACGGCGGCAATTACATCATCATCCAGGGACTTAGAGTCATACAATAAACGCCCAATCAGGGTGCTTTTACCGTCGTCAACAGATCCAGCTGTAGCTACTCGCAGTAGATCCATCTAGAAGTAACCTTCGCGTTTGCGGTCTTCCATTGCAGCGTCCGCAGTACGGTCGTCCGCGCGGGTCGCGCCACGTTCTGAGATGCGTGTGGACAGGGTCTCAGCAATCACAGCTTCCGGGGTGTTCGCCTCTGAAGCAACTGCGGCGGTAGAAGTCATGTCGCCAACCGTTCGAAAGCGCACGCTGCGATGGACTATCTCTTCTCCAGGACCAGGCTGCATCACATCCGAAACAGCCATGAGCATGCCATCACGTTCGAAGACTGCACGGTCGTGGGCATAATAGACCTCCGGGAGGTCAATGCTCTCCTCGGCGATGTAGCGCCAAATGTCCAATTCAGTCCAATTAGAGATA
>JAPYRQ010000095.1 GCA_029936935.1 Dehalococcoidia bacterium
GGGCGGGCGCGTTCCTTGGTTGTCATTACTGTTCCCTTTCTTCACTGGAAGCCCGTGCTTCCTATGAACTCCCCCGGGATGGAATACCGATTCAAAGTCGTAAATCTACCCTAGAATGACCAATATAGCATCACTTTTACATACAGATTAGATATCGTCTATACGTATAGACAGAGTCTATAACTTGATAACGAGCTATGCCTCTCGCCGGGTGCTTCGCGGCGCGCTCCCGTGAGGGCCACGTGTCTACCACTCCTCGTAGTCATGGAATGGGAAGGACTTGAGGCCTGGGTGCCCTTCAAACCCTTCATACAATAGAAGAACCTTCAGGTCGGGGTGACCTTCAAAGTCCACACCAAAGAGGTCATGGCCTTCTCGCTCAAACCAGTCGGCGCCGCGCCATATACTAATGACAGACGGCACCTTGGAGACCTCAGGAGCTGTATCCACCTTGAGCACCAGCTTGTGCCGGTGTTCCCTGGACCAGAGGTGGTAGACGACCTGAAGGCTGGTCTCGTAGTCGACGACCGACAAGCACCGCAGGTAGTCGAAGGAGAGGGATTTGCCTTCTTTCAGGATGTCGCATGCTTCAAGGAGCTTATCGGCCGTAACGGTCACAACAACCTCATCCAAGGCTGTGGTTACATCAGGCTGAAACGGAGCCAGCGGCCCTGGCAACACTGCCATGAGCGCTTCACCGCGTTTGTCCAAGCCGGGTCCCACCGGGGCTGCTGGCGCGTGACCGCTAGCTGCTGGTGCCGGTTTCGTCTCCGGTGATGGCTGGGGGTCTTTCGGCTGTTCTTCCGCCATACCGCCTCGCATCGTGTTGAATCTTGTCCTGGAGCCGCAGGATGCCTTCCATCAGCGCTTCCGGCCGTGGGGGGCATCCGGGAATGTATACGTCAACGGGCACAATGTGGTCTACGCCCATGACCACGGAGTAGGAACGATAGTAGGGGCCGCCGTTGGTGGCGCAACTCCCCATGGCAATGACCCACTTGGGCTCAGGCATCTGCTCATACAGGAGTTTTATGGGCTCTTCCATCTTCTTCACCACCGTGCCGGCAACAATCATTACGTCCGACTGTCGAGGCGATGGCCAGGTGACGACGCCCATGCGGTCCAAGTCGTGGTTAGCCATGTACGTGGACATCATTTCGATGGCGCAGCATGCCAGCCCGAAGGTCAGCGGCCACAGTGAATTCTTCCTAGCCATCGCAAAGAGGTCTTCGGTACGGGCGGTGATGATGCCTGGAGTTGCACTCCTATACTGCGCAGGAGGGGCTACATTGCCTTCAGCGGTAGAGGTAGGAGGCAGTTCAAGGCTGGTATTTCTACTCCACGGTTCGGCCCATGTTGGGACTGACGGGCTGATGCCCTTGCTGACGGGTTTCTTCTCTATCGCCACTCAAGGACTCCTTTGCGCCAGCCGTAGAGTACACCGAACAGCAAAACGCCTATGAACATAATCATTTCGTAGAAAACCCATGACGCGCCTGTCAGGAACGTCAGTATCCAGGGAAAGAGGAACACAGCTTCAACATCAAACAGGAGGAAGAGGATGGCGAAGATGTAGTAGCGGATATGAATCTGCGACCAGCTGAAGGGCATCGGGGGGATGCCGCACTCAAAGGGAAGTTCCTTGGCTGCCGACTTCCGTTTTGGCGCTAGCATGAAGCTTCCCATGAGCATCCCGCCCATGGCCAGAAGCCCGACCACTGCGGCCAATACGACTGCGATATAGTTCAGGGCATACCCTTCAGACATGTCCAACCCTCCCTGTAGTGGAACAACTATAGCATGCAGGGCATCGCCCTGCACCAGGGTTTAACCCTGGACCTATATTCCTGCGGTTACCCAAAATGCTCGCCAACTGCCAATCCGCTTGTCCTGAGCCTGCCGAAGAGCACAATCTTGTCATTCTGAGGAAGCGTAGTGACCGAAGAATCCGGGGCCAACGCTGATGAACGCACGGAACATTACAAGATTACACTTTAGCCGCGTATGCATGGGCCTGGCCTGTGGGCCAGAGGGGCCGAGCATAACGGGCTTTAGTCTCCGCCGGAGGCCATATCTCTATGCTAGAATGCGCCTGCTTGCTGAACATGAGGAGTAGCGATTCTTGAACGCCTTTGCGACTCGGTATCTGGCGGCGCTGGAGTTCAAAGACTACCGGTGGCTCTGGCTTGCCGCCATGAGTGGAGCATCGGCGTATTGGGCATTGATCGTCGCTCGCGGCGTCCTCGTGCTGGAGATGTCAGGCTCCTCCGGCATGGTCGGCATCGTCACGTTTGCCGCAATGGCGCCTCGATTCATTATCCCGCCCGTAGCAGGTTATCTGGCCGATAAGTTCGACCGCAAAACCGTCCTAGCCACCGTGTATTGGATAAATACGGGAACCACCGTATTGCTGGCTGGCCTGGCCTTCGCAGATGTCCTTGAACTATGGCACCTGATGACCCTCTCCGTGATAAACGGTTCTGCACGTACCTTCCAGATGACTTCTACAGCAGCGCTGGTGCCCAATCTGGTCCCACGTGAAAAGATGCTCAACGCGGTATCCCTCAACACCGCCACTCAGCAAGGGTCAAGGCTGTTCGGACCGGGCCTCATTGCACCATTGTTGATCTTCTACGGGCCGGACGCTGCCTTCCTGCTCAGCGCGAGCTTCTACCTCTTGGGCCTGATAATGGTCACCCGAATCCAGACGCACTCTACAGGCAATGTCGGCTCCGGCTCCAACATGCTCGCCAGCCTTGGTGCAGCGGCCGTTGTCGTTTACCAGAACCCCAAGCTACGCGTCCTGTTCATCATTGTTGCTTTGCACTGCGCCATGACCATGTCCTTCGAGTCCTTGTTTCCCATCTTCTCGCGCGATGTGTTGGGCAGTGGAAGCGCGGGCGTGAGCTACTTGATGATGTCAGTAGGGGCGGGCGGGTTGGTGTCGGCGTTGTTCATCGCAGGAATACAGGAAGAGCAGCTGCGGGGTAGACTGCTGCTCGTTTCGGGCGTCCTCAGCGGCGCGTCAATGCTCGCGCTTGCGGCGTCACCAAACATCCTGACGGCAAGCTTATCGGCTGCGGTCATGGGTGCTTCTCAGGCGGCGTTCATGACGTTGCTGGCAGCAATGGTGCAGATGATGGCACCCGACGAGATGAGGGGGCGCATCAGCGGTCTCAACCAGATCAACATCGGCGGGACAATGGCCCTGGTCAACCTGGGGAACGGCTTCATCGCTGATGCTGTCGGCTCTTCGGCCGTCCTGACCACCCTGGGTATCGGTTTCGTTGTGGTCATGCTTTTGAGCCTGCTGGTGACTACGCTTCGGAGTGTGTACGTTGGCGGTCTTCCTACTGTCGCGCGAGCGTCATAGCATGGACGATGAGACATTCATCCTGAACATGCAAAAGCGCATTGAAGAAAGCAGTGGGAAGTCCATCACCGTGAGGTCATCGGCTCGATAGAGGGGTTTGATGTTGTCCAGCGTATCCGGCTCACCAAACGCCCGCAGAAGCTCGTCAGGTGATGAGACCGTGCGCTCCATCAACTCTTTCATTGCCAGCTCCGGCGTGCTCTCGGCGAGGGCTGCTCGGCAATCATCCAGAAATTATTCAACTTCAAACATAGCTAACCTTTCTTTATTGTCTCCGGCGGGGACTGAAGACCCAACGTCATTCCGGCTAACAAACAACGGCCCCTCTGGCCCGCAGGCCAGCCTCAGAAACACGGACTTTAGTCCCCTCGCCGCAGCGACACATGAATCCTGCCTACAGCTTGCCCGACTCCTGCCGGATGTCCTCGATCTGCTTGAGCAGCGCGTCGTCGTCCAGCGTGATGTCTATGGGCTTTCCGAAGGGCTGCGGGAAAGTATTGTGGGTCGTGTAGTAGACCTCAAGATAGTTGTTCTCCGGATCCCGGAAGTAGATGCTGGCGGTGTTGCCGTGGGTGATGATGCTCTCCTCTTTGATGCCCTCTTCCTGGAAGAGCTTGTGGAAACCCTTTAGGTCAGCCAGGCTGTCCACGTGCATGGAGAGCTGCTGGATGAGCTTGGCGTCCTCCGGGGCCGTGCGACCCGATGTCAGCAGTAGTTCATGGTGCTCGGTGTCCGGTTGTGCCGATAGGAACACGGCCTCGCGCTCCGGCGGGAACGTGTCTGTGACCGTGAAGCCAAGGATGCGGGTATAGAAGTCGAACATCTTTGGGAAATCATTGACGTGCAGGCCTATGTGGCCCAGTGAGCTTACCTTCGGCATTGGTGTATCCTCCCATCATCCTCGACCCCGCCCCTGCGAGGCATAAATTGAATATGGCTACGGTACCGC
>JAPYRQ010000029.1 GCA_029936935.1 Dehalococcoidia bacterium
CCGTTGCCCAGGCCGCGCAGTGAGGACCTGAGCTGTTCAGCGTTCTTGGTGCGGTCTGCCAGGTAGCCCAGACTGCAGGGCTTGGTCACGTAGCTGTCTGCGCCCAAACGCAAGGCCGTGGCTGCGAACTCGTCGCTGACGCACCCGCTAACCATGATGATGCATGCGTCCGGGTGGGCAGGCCTCAATTCACGGAGCACTTCAAACCCTGTCTTTGCGGGCATCCGCAGATCCAGGAGCACCAGGTCGTAGGAGCGCTTCTCCATCGCGGTAACGGCATCGGCTCTGTTGCTGACTGCGGCGACAATGTACCCCATCCGCTCCAGGAACTCGGTATAGATCGGAAGTAGGGCAGCCTCGTCGTCCACCGCCAATGCGGTCTTCACGGTGGAAGCGGCAGCAAAGTTTGCTGAGAACTTGGTGGTTGTTGGTTTGTTCACATTCATCACCTATTCATTAAAGCGCAGAACCCCTACCATCCACATCCTCCCTACGAATGACAGCTATGAGCCGTAGCTGAATATCACCTCGAGGGATGAGGTGAAGACAACAGAAACGGCCCCGCCCGCTGACGCGAGACGAGGCCGATTAATCCGTGATGGCCGTGTTTAGGCTTCTTTGACCTTCATCAGCCACCCCTGAGCTGCCGCTTCCGGGCTCAGCCACTCCTCAATCTGCTCCTGCCTACCCTCGCCAAGCTCGACGCCGAGAGCGTTGGCCATGCGAGCCATGAAGTTGAAGTTGCATGTGATGAGGACAACCGAAAGTACCTGTTCGTCGGTCAAGCCGGCATCGCGAAGCTTCCCCACATCACCCTTCACCATTGACCATGGTTCTTTGGTGAGCTTGACCGCGAAATCGAGCATCGCCCTTGTGGCTGCGTCGAGATCAGCTTTGGTGTAATCGTGCATGACGTGGCTGGCAAGTACCGGATCGTCTGAATGCTGGCGGAGGAACCCTCCGTGAGACATGGTTCAGTATCTACAGAGTTGGGCCGCTGAGACCGCTGCAGCAACAGCCTCTTCCTGCACCCGTGTGAGCGCAGAAGATCCAAAAGTGATGTTCGCATTGTTTGCACTGACAGCGTCCATGGCAGCTTGATTGATGGACATTACTCTGATGATTGGCGGCTTTTGAGAATCAGTCTCTCTAATCCAAGACATACTGTTTTCCCTCCCGGCTCAAAGTGTGGCTATGATACACGAATCTAATATATCCCTGAGTTTGTATACGGAGTGCTAGCTGCAACAGGTTTGGATTAGGCTTTTTTTCAAGATATGCTAATAATCAATCGCTAAACCTGTTGACAAAGCTACGCGTAGCTATTATTGTCGCTACGACATTAGCTAGAAGAAGGAGGCCCCAACATGGAAGCCTATTGCTTCAAGTGCCGAACCAAGCGAGAGATCAGCGGCCCTACCCCCGTAACCCTGAAGAATGGCCGACCAGCCACCCAGGGCACCTGTGGGACCTGCGGCACCAAGCTCTTCCGCATCGGTAAGAGCTAGAAAGCCTTAACAGCAGGTGATGTGACCTTCCTGAGAAGGAAGTGAGCGGACTTAGGTTCGCGCATCACACCTAGGGGATACCCCACACTGTATGTCTGTGTGTCGATAAGACGCATGTAAGGCAATAATATGGTGTTGTCTCAAGCGGGCTGCTCGTGAGCAGCCCGCTTGGTATTTCTCCACCCCCTCAATGGATGGTGTATTCTTACGCCATTAACCCCCTTTGTGACCACGCGGGAGGCCGCACATGCTCAGCATTGCAGATAATGAATTGCTCACTCACGTTGGCCCGGGTACCCCCATGGGCGAGTACCTACGCAGGTACTGGATTCCCACGCTCCTCTCTGAAGAGGTACCCGACCCGGACTGCCCACCCGTACGAGTCACTATCCTTGGAGAATCCCTCATCGCATACCGTGACACTGACGGCGTAGTCGGGCTGCTGGACAACTACTGCCCACACCGTCGCGCAAGCATGTTCTTCGGTCGGAACGAGGAATGCGGTCTGCGGTGTGTCTACCACGGGTGGAAGTTCGATGCTGCAGGCAACTGCGTCGATATGCCGTCAGAGCCCGCAGAGAGCAACTTCAAAGACAAGGTGAAGATCGGCGCCTACTCCACCATCGAGCGGGGCGGCGTGGTGTGGTCGTACATGGGGCCAGCCAGCCACACTCCGGAAATGCCTGACCTTGGTTGGGCATCATGCCCAGACGAGAACCGTTTCCTGACCAAGTGCGTCCAGGAGTGCAACTGGCTTCAGGCGCTGGAAGGCGGCATCGATTCCAGCCACATCAGCTTCCTCCACAGCAGTTTGAAACCCGCCGACTACACACTGACCGTCTCCAACTCCGAGGCCCAGGGGACGGCGCTGCAAGACAAGTCACCGCGATTTGTGCTTGATGAGACAGACTACGGCCTCACTATCGGGGCGAGACGGACAACGCCGGAAGGGAAGTACTACTGGCGCATAACACCCTGGATGCTGCCCTACGGCATGATCGTGCCCGCTGAAGAGGATGCCATAATGACCGGCAACATGTACGTGCCTGCCGATGACAATACCGCACTGGTATTTCGAGCGTCCTGGCACCAAAACAGAGCCCTTACGACGGCAGAGCGCACCGAGTACGAGACCGGTGGCTACTTCCACGAGGCTGTCATGCCTGTGACCTACCGGACATATGCCAACAAGGACAACGATTACCTCATCGACAGGGAAAAACAACGCACGGTGAGCTACAGCGGCATTAAGGGTATCCAGGCGCAGGACATGGCGGTGATTGAGAGCATGGGTGCTATCAGCGATAGGAACAGAGAGCACCTGGGCACGTCTGACTCGGCCATCATAGGTGCGAGGCGCAGGCTGCTTCGAGAGGTGCGCAACTTCCAGGAGGGCATAGAGCCGTACGCGCCGCAACACGGAGAGCTATACCGCATACGCTCCGCAGCCGTGGAAGCACCACAGGACATGCCCCTCAAAGAAGTAGCCGCGGAATCTATGATCCTCTAGGGCATGCCCTGCCCTACACCCATATGCCTGACGGTCACGAAGGGTGATTGTTGCTGTTCAACATTGCCTTCAGCGCTTCCACTTCAAAACGTTTTGCTATGGGAAGACCTCAATTTAATAGAAGGAGACCGGTATGCCTAACGAACGGAATGCCACACTACGAGAAATGCTGAACAATGACGGAATGGTGATAGCGCCGTTCTGTCTGAACGCCCTCCACGCGAAGATTGCGGAGTCGGTGGGATTCCAGGCGGTGTACATGACGGGGTCAGGCACATCGGCCGAACACGGCTTTTCCGATGTTGGTCTGTTAACCCAGACGGAGATGGTGGCCAACGCTCGCTACATCGCCAACGCGGTGGACGTGCCGGTGATTGCCGACTGCGATACGGGCTACGGCAACGTTATCAACGTACATCGCGCGATACAGGAATACGAGTCGGTCGGAGTGAGCGGCATCCACTTAGAGGATCAGGTGTTCCCCAAGAAGTGTGGCTTCTTTGAAGGCAAGGACGTGATACCCATGGAGGAGCACGTCCAAAAGGTGCGGGCTGCGTTGGATGCCAGGGCGGATAAGGACTTCGTCATCATCGCACGGACTGACGCCCTGCAGGTCAACGGCTGGGAAGATGCGATAAAACGGTGCAAGGCGTATTACGCTGCCGGGGCGGATCTTGTGTTTGTGGATGGGATAAAGTCCAAGGAAGACCTGGCCATCTGCGCGAAGGAGATGGGCGACCTGCCCAAGGTGTTCAACGGCGCCGACCCTGTGGCGACGACGAGCGAGGTGGCGGACTACGGCTTCAAACTGATGCTTGCCGGCTATACGTTAACGGTGGTCTACGATGCGGTGAAACGTTCCATGACGGAGCTGCGCGACAACGGGATGATCAGTGCTCCGCAGCATCGGAAGGAGATTGCAGACCTATTGGGGCTGCAAGACGTCTACGCCATGGAGACCGAGTACCAGCCAGGATAATACCCTGAACTCGAATGCCTGATGGTTACCCAACTGAACGAAGCTAAAAAGAACTGCCCGTCCTGGCTTTATCACCAAGGCGGGCAGTTTGATTTCACGTTGTTTTGCCCTTCGACATGCTCAGGACGAACGGATGTAGAAAGGGTTAGCCAGCGGAGGGTACTTCCAGCTCCAGGGGCTTCACGCGGTAGGTACCCTGTCGAATGAAGTCCAGAGCCTCGGTCGGCTCATCAAACCCCTCGGCGAAAATCTCCAGCTGGTTGCCGTCCGGATCCAGAAAGTACACGCTCTTGGTGATGGTGTGGTCGGTGGTATGGGTAATTGTCGCGCCCATGTCCCCCAGCTTCTGCTTCAACTGGCTGAGCTCAGGTATCCCACCTTCTATCTGCATTGCGAAGTGGTTGAGCCCAATCTGCCCTCGCTCGGCGCCTTCAGGAGCCTCGAACACCGCGATGTCGTGGTGCTGCGTCCCGAAAGACAGGAAGCACGCCTTGTGGTTCTCCTTGAGGTCTACGGCTTCCATGCCAAGGACTTCCGTGTAGAACTTCACTGAGGCCATCACGTCTTTCACCGCTAATACGACGTGGGCTACTTTGTTCACTTTCGCCATCACACACTCCCCTTCGTTTCCAAGTCCTACAGCCAGAGTAGCGACACCTTACATCATTTGCAAGAAGGGATTGCTTGCACACATCGCAGGAGCGTGGGACACTGTGGCGACAAATTTACCAGGCCAAATTATTGGGAGGGATAGCTATGTCTGAAGGTATGATCGCGGAGACCGTTGTCATCCAGGGTGACAATGGTGACCAGATTGACGCTTATTTTGCTAGGCCCGCAGGCGCAGGGCCACATCCCGGCGTTGTGGTCATCAACCACGCACCGGGCTGGGATCAGGACATCAAAGAAATCACACGGAAGATTGCTGCTCAGGGTTATGCGGCCATCTGTCCGAACCTGCACCACCGTAAGGGGCCGGGTACCGCTGCCGAGATGGCTACCGCGGTGCGCGAAGCAGGAGGCGTGCCGGATGCCCAGTTTATCGGTGATACCAAAGGCACGGTCCAGTACCTGCTGGCACAGCCTTACCTGAACGGCAAAGTCGGCGTCATCGGGTTCTGCTCGGGCGGTCGACAGGTCGTCATCGCAGCATGCAACATCCCTGAGTTCGACGCAGCCGTCGACTGCTGGGGTGGTGGCGTAGTCGTCGCGAAGGAGGATCTGACGGCAAACGCACCGATTGCGCCGTTAGACATGACTGCTGATTTGGGATGCCCATTATTGGGATTATTCGGCAATGACGATCAGAGGCCAAGCCCGGAGCAGGTAGACATCCACGAGGCTGAACTGAAAAAGCACAACAAGACGTATGAGTTCCATCGCTATGATGGCGCAGGCCACGCCTTCTTCATCACAAGTCGGGATAACTACCGCGTGGCAGCAGCCATGGACGGCTGGGCAAAGAGCTTCGCATGGTTTGAGAAGTACCTTGGGCCAATCACCGCAAAGGCCCACGCCTAACAACACGCGCAAGCACCATTGAGTCCAGAGGAGGCCGACGTGGAGATATCCAGCAAACAGGCAACTGAAGAGGAGCTGCAAAGCTACTACAAGGAGCTTGAACAGTACAACGTCGCGCCCCTCTGGACCGCCATGGCCGATATCCAGGGCAAAGAACCGGCCAGCAAGGTCACGCCCTACGTCTGGCCCTGGAAGGATATCCGCCCTCAGGCCATTCGAGCATCTGAACTGGTTGGGACGGAGCAAGCGGAACGTCGTGTGCTCCGTCTCATGAATCCGGGCCTTGGTGGGCGGACTGCTACAACACAGACACTCTTCGGTGGCATCCAGACGGTGTTGCCGGGCGAGATTTCCCCCGCCCACCGTCACACACCTGCTGCTCTTCGCTTCATCATCGAAAGTGATGGCGGCTACACGGCAGTGGGCGGCGAGCGTTTTCCCATGCTCCCTGGCGATCTAGTGCTGACGCCTCCGTGGGCATGGCACGACCACGGCAACGACACCAAGAACCCTATGATCTGGTTGGACGGACTTGATCTACCCCTGGTGAACTTCCTCGAAATTTCCTTCCATGACCAGTACTCGGAGCCCACGCACCCCATCACGGAATCTCCGGGCACATCGTTGGCCAAGTACGGCAGTATGGCGCTGCAGCCCACGTGGACAGAGCGCAAGGACGAAGGCTCATCGCCGTTGATGTACTACCCCTGGAGCCGCACTCGGGAAGCGCTGGAGCGACTGGCCATGGGCGAGGACGGCAGCCTCTACGACGGTATGCTCATGGAATACACCAACCCCGCCACCGGCGGTCATGTCATGCCGACGATTGCCTGCTTTATACAGATGTTACGCCCAGGCGAACGCACGAAGTCGCACCGCCACACAACCAGCGCTGTCTACCATGTGGTTGAGGGCAAAGGACACACGCTGGTGGGCGATACGAAGCTGGACTGGGAATCCAAAGACACCTTCTGCTTGCCGGGCTGGGCCTTCCACGAGCATGTGAACGAGTCCTCAACGGAGCCTGCGTTCCTCTTCAGCTACACGGACACACCGATACTAGAGGCGCTAGGCTTCATGCGAGATGAAGTAAAACCCTAGGAGTATCCCTTCCTAGGCCATCCGAGTCTGCTTTGAGTCACAGGCGGGGCTTGTTCCTACAGAGGGAGCGAACCTGGTGTAATGTTGTAATGAGGTGACGTTTTGACCACAGAACCCCAGCACCTGCCCTTGAACGACGATTCCGACTACGGTCTCTGCTTTGCCTGCGGCCCAAAGAACGAAAACGGCTTGCAACTCACCTTTGAGTGGCAGGGCGATCAGATTGTGACGACGTACCAGGGGAAGGAGCAGCACCAGGGGTTCCCCGGGTTCCTGCACGGCGCGGTTATTACTGGCCTGCTGGACGAAGTTATGAGTAGGGTGCCGGTGATGGAGAACCGCTGGGGAATGTCGGCACGGCTGGAACTCCGCTTCCGACTGCCCATCAACGCGACAGACCTTGTCACTGCTACGGCGGAGAAGAGCGGAGGGCGAGGCAACATCATCAACACCAAAGGCTGGATAACGCTACCTGACGGTCGTGTGGCTGTGGAAGCCACAGGCTCCTACGCACTGCTGTCGCAAGAAATTTTGGACGAAATGGCCCGGGATTTCCCGGGATTAGCTCAATCTTGGGCGGTTCAGGGTTAGGCCCGCCCCGATGAATCGGGGCACCCAACGCTACCCGGTGGTGGGGCTGGATTCTTCGTTATTCTCAGAATGACATTGAGACCGCCCATGGTTCGGCAGACTCACCACGAACGGTGTTGGTAACCGTCAGGTCACGTGGGTGCAGGGCCTAGCCCTGCCCTGCCTATTTGAAGGCGGGGATGACCTCTTTGCCGAAGAGTTTGACCGAATTCTCCACCAACTCCGGATCCATATCGCCGAAGTTGTGGGTGGTGGCCAGAAGGTCGTAACCGATGTACTTCTGCTGCTCCTGTATCTTCCGCGCCACCGTCTCCGGGCTGCCGATGATGGCGACACCGTTCTCGATAGAGAAATCGTAAGACTGCCCCATCATCTTGAATACGCGCCCTCGCTCCATGTTATCGGGCAGGTCTGACTCGGTTCCCATGCCTCTGGGGGTAGAACCCCAACCAATCTTGGAATCGGTAATGCGACTTCGACCAAAGCTGCCGCCCGTGGCCATAGTGCCTGCTACAGGGAGTGTTGCACGACCCACCAGATGCTTTTCAGCTTCTTCACGGGCCTTTGCGTCTGTCTCCGCTACGTGGACGATGCGCTGGAGGAAGATGCCGGGCATGGGGCCAGCGTGGTTACACTCTCGCCAAACCTTGCGATAGTAGTCGAACTTCTCGGCAACAACGTCGTCAATGTCGATGTTCTGGGAGACGTGGTAGTTGCCCTTGGCGGCAAACTCCAGCGCGGCCTTGCTGTGGGCACCTACCCAGATGGGCGGCGTAGGCTTCTGGAACGGCTTGGGAGCCGGCAGCGCCTCATTGAATTGCCAGAACTTACCCTCGTAGGTGACCTCGTCCTGGGTCCAGGCCATCTTGATGATCTCCAACGACTCTTTGCTCATCTCGCCTCGAGCATAGAAATCGAGGCCCCATCGCAGGAACTCATGTTCATGGATGCCGATGCCCGTTCCGAACTCGACGCGACCGTGCGAGAGCTGGTCAAGCATGCCGACTTCTTCGGCGAGTCGCAGGGGGTGATGGAAGGGAAGCTGCCAAATCATCGCGCCGATACGGAGAACGCTGGTCTCCCGGGCTACGGCGGTGAGGTACACGCTGGGTGAACTGATGAGTTCCCGGTTCTGGTGCTCAATCACAAAGTAGGAGTGGTATCCAATCTCTTCTACAAGCCTGGCAAGCCGGATATGACGGTCATACACGTCAGCTATGGGCGTTCCGCCGTCCACTTCTGACTCCGGGAATGCGTCCCACAATGCGAATCTCAAATCACCCACGTGTTCCTCCAATGTATCGATGCAAAGGCACCGCTTTCCTAGTCAGAGCGAGTTTAGCTGTGGGTCTTTCGGCAGTCAACGGGGCTACAGCGTAGAATGAATGCCAACCAAACGTGAGAGGTACTTATGCCAACAGTCAACGTCAATGGAATCCAAACAGCCTACGAAGTCCGAGGCTCTGGCCCGCCACTGCTGATGATGGCGCCCGGCGGGTTCGACTCCACCATCGAAAAATGGTCGACGACGGGCCTGTGGAAGGACATGCTGCCACTGGAAGCACTGTCCGTACGGTACACCTGCATCGCCTACGACCGGCGAGAGTCAGGCACCTCCGGCGGCAGGGTGGAACGCGTCACCTGGGGTTCCTACTCGGATCAGGCAAAGGGGTTGTTGGACGCGCTGGATATCCCACGGGCGTTCATCCTTGGCGCCTGCATGGGCGTTTCCGTGGCGCTGGCGACTGCCGTTGCGCACCCGGACTCGATAGCCGGGCTTGTGTTGCGTTTCCCGGTAGGTGGTGCACGATGGCACCTGGACAACATCGCAGGGTTTGACGCCCATATCGCACAGGTACGTACGAACGGGCTGCAGGCCACGGTTGAGCTCGCCGGGGAGAAGCCGAACTTCATGCTATCCAAAGAATCGGGGCCATGGGCGTCGGTCATCGCCAATGACGCGAATTTCGCCAAGGCGTATGCGGCACAGGACATCGACCGCTATCTGGCGCTGGTGGGCACCATGGGTCGAACGTTCTTCGACCGCGACAGCGTACCCGGTGTGGAGACCGAGGAGTTGTTGGCGATGAAAACACCATCGCTGGTCATCCCCGGATGGGACGAGTACCACACGCAGTCGGCAGCACGCTTCGTACAGGAGTGCCTGCCGGACGTGGAGTACTGGGACGCCACGGTAGAGCAGCAGACGGCACCGGCATCGCTGGAACGCATCCTAGAATTCCTGAACCTCCACAGCATTTAAATACTCTAATGAGTAGACTGCTTGACACCTAGTTAGTGTACTGGGGTAGTCGCTCAAACGCATCGCCACGGGGCACAAGCATCAAGGGGGGAAGAAGATGGTTAGAGAAGCTGCAAATCTCACGGATTTCCTGGGGTCGACGTACAACTATGTCCACTGGGTCATGGACCCAAGCACTCAGCCTTACTTCCGGAACGAGATTGTGAGGGCTGGACAACCGGCTCCTGACTTCACGCTGGAAGACGTCAACGGCAACACAGTCAACCTTGCAGACTTTCGCGGGATGCCGCTGATGATCGAGTTTGGTAGCATCACCTGACCACCCTGCGTAGCGGAGTTGCCGCTAATGGAGGACCTGGTCAAGAAGTATGAAGGCAAAGCGAACTTCCTGTTCATCTACATGCGGGAAGCCCACCCGGGAGAGCTTATTCCGGAGCATGAGACCTACGAGCAGAAGGTTGCTTAGGCGAAGATGCTGGCCGACCGTGGTAACACACGTCAGATCATTGTGGACGACGTGAACGGAGAGATCCACTGACAGTACGGCGGACTACCGAACATGTCATGGGTCCTCGATCACACCGGGCGCGTGGCCTACAAGGCGTCATGGACGGACTCTGTGGGCATCGACGCAGCCCTTGAGGATGCAGTCACGTTGCGCGAGAAGAAGGTCAAGGGTGAGATGGCGAATGAGTTCTACCGCGAGACGGTAGGCATACGACTCACACGGCCAGAAGGCCCGGGGCTTCTCGGCGGCGAGCGTGCTTTCGAGGACAGCAGGCTTGTAGCCGAACGGAGAGCAAAAGCTACAGCAAGCTAAGCTCAGGAACACAGACTCATTGAAGAGGGGCACCGGTTGGTGCCCCTCTTCTTTTATTATGCAGGATCACTGCTGGGTTCAATCACCCGGTGTCCATGGCACAACTTATATACCCATGGCAGGTAGTCGCGCAGTATCGGGAGCACCCGGGGGTACATCCAGAAGGCGAACAACAGCTGCGGGAAGGCAATCAGATAACTGGCGCCGATGTCTGCAGGCCAGTGTGTGAGGCTCATGAGTCGAGCAGGGCCCATGAGAATGATGGAGGCCCAAATGCTCCACTGCACAGCCCTCCGCTGCCAGGGTATCGCCATGTGTCGACCCGCCAGGAACGCGAGTGCGCCGAACACCAGGATGACGAACATGACGTGGCCGCTGGGGTAACCACCCACGCCTCCTGCCGTGACCCATTCCAACGATGCTGTAGGTCGAGGCCGCGCAGCAAGGTCGATGAGGCTGATCGGTGCCGTCAGCAGCCCTGCGCCAAAAATGGTTGCCCCGGCGTACCGACCCCACGCCCACCAAGCCACAATGACCGTACCTATCCACAGGGCAGGGGCAGTTCTGCCCGTTACCAGCACGTCCCAGACTTCAGCGATGTCGCCCAGGCCGTAGCCATCGTGCTCGCTGAGCCACCGGGTGATGGGCACCTCGCCCGCCAGAAGCTGCGAGTTCCGCACGATGAGCGTCAGAACCGCTGCGCCAATGAGCATGACGGCGATGGACAGTCCCCATCGCTGCTCCCATATCCATGTTGTTGGTCTCAAACCCACTTGTCCCTCTGGCGTTATTGTTCAGTGACCCCTGTAGGATAGCAAGGCTAGCAGCCTTTCGCCTATACCTCTCACCCTGTATCCTGTGCCTACTCAGAACACATCTATGTATACGCACTAGGGGGAGGCATGTCGCTTTCAGGAAAAGTCGCAGTAGTTACAGGAGCAAGCAGGGGAATCGGTCGCGCTCTTGCGATGGGACTATCAAAGGAGCGAGCAACAATTGTCGTTGTAGCCAGACCCTCGACAGATGGCTCGACATCCACATCAAGCGCTCTGGACGAGACCGTCAAAGAGATACAGGAGGCTGGAGGAACCGTTCACGGCTATCGATGCAACCTCACCAAGGAAGATCAGATACGTGAACTCGTGGAGCGCATCAACGCTGAGGTGGGGCAAGTGGACATCCTGGTTAACAATGCCGCCATAGCAGGGGCCGGCTCCATACCCGATTTTGACGTTGAATCTTGGGATGCCATGATGGCCACCAACGTACGTGCTCCGTTCCTGCTCAGTCAGCTTATCCTGCCCGGGATGATGGAGAGGAAGCAGGGCTCTATCGTAAACATTACCTCGCGAGTGTCTGAACGAGAGATTTCCAGGGTTTTCGCGTATTCGACGTCCAAGGCCGCGCTCAACCGTCTAACGTTGAACATAGCGGCGTTCACCAAAGAGGCTAATGTGGCAGTGAACGCACTGTGCCCCGGGCGCATCAAGTCGGACGACGACCGTAAGCTCAATCCCGCTGCTGCTGTGGCGTCTGACGTTGATCAAGAATCTACGAAAGCAGTAGTTCCACCCGTAATCTGGCTTGCCGGGCAGGGCGCCTCGTTCACAGGGAACATCGTCTATCGAGAAGAGTTCAGCAAGACCTGGGGAGTGTAAGCCCGGAACGTCCTGATTCCGTCACTGTAAATGCGAAATAAAAGCGAAGCCCGCGCTCCATATAAGGAGCGCGGGCTTCGTTCATTACAGGTTCGCTTCTAGGCGCTAGAGATACTCGGACAAAATCTTATTTGTATCAGCACCGGGTGTACGCTGAGCCAGAATCTTCAAGTACCCGTGCTTTTCCTTGGCAGCAGCAATGTCCTTGGCCACTACGCGGTATTGATCCTTGAACACTCCACGTCCATTGAACGGGCAGACCATTAAGCAGATCTTGCAGCCCCAGAGGTGCTGGAACTTCGGGCGGCATGCGTTGGTGTCTACATAGAACCGTTCCACACCCTTGATGACCTGCTTCTCGTTGGAGATGGCATCTGCCGGGCAGAAGCGTGTGCAGACTGTGCAGCGCGTGCACATCTCATCGATGCCGTAGTCCTGGGGGCCGTCTACCACCAGCGGCATGTCCGTGGACACAAGGCCCAGACGGACAGAGGATCCAAGCTTGGGGCTGATGAGAGAGCCATGCTTGCCAAGCTCTCCCAGTCCTGCCAAATAGGCGAAGGGGACGTGGGCGTACTCACCCTGGTTGGGGTGGCCCGTAGCCTGATAGCCGAACCCACCGATGTATCGGGCAAGCTGGACGCTCACATCAAGCATCTTGAAGTAGACACGGTGTACTTCCGTCTGGGAAGCCTGGCCGATGTCCGCCATGGAGTCATATTTCATGTTCATTGCAAAGGCGATGACCCGGGTGTGTGGAAGTGGGTCACGGTCTGTGAACGTGAAGTCCTCGTTCATATCAGCAATGCCGACATCATCCGCACCAAGAGACTTGGCGTACTCTTTGATGTGCTCCGTCATTGCAGCCCAGTCAGTGACCTCAGATTTGTTGGGGTTTACATCCGCTGTGCGCTGAGGAAACAGGACTTCTCGCTGTAGCCAACCGTACTTGGTTGCATCGGGGGGGAACTGTGCACGGAAGGCCAATGACTCTTCCTGCGGCCCCATAGACCCATCCTGCATATAACGCGTCGGCCTCTCTGCCTTTGAGATATCAATCGTTTTTCCCATGAATTTCCCTCCAAACCGGCCACCCGGTTCCTTTAACTAGTAGTTGATAGTAGCAGGCCACACTCAAAGACTCAATACAACCCAGCTAGGCTGATGTATTCCAATCCGTTATGCCTCTCTATCCAAATAGGAATCCCGACCCCTGAACGGAGCCGGGATTCCTCTGTTCAAACCAGGTTATCGAGCCTAGGCGATTGGTTGCGCCTTGCCCAATTCCGCCTGCTTCTCAAGGAGCTTGAAGAAGTCTCCCTGCGTATCTACCACGTCGATGGCGCGTACAGCGAAGACCTCAGGATGCGAGGGTGCGTAGGGCTCAATGCCCTCCTGCAACTCCCGTGCCATGCGAAGCAGGATGCGTCGACCGGAGATGATTGCGGTATCGCTGGTGCCAAGGTGCTCCTTGGTGCGATCACCGATTGCTCCCATGGTGTCCGTCATGGCCATGTCCTGTTCGCGGCCGCTGGCGATGCCGGTGTAGTTGACCGTGCGCTGCATCTCTCGATCGATGAGGAAGTCGTTGTGCAGCTGACGCTCTGGCTGCCAGGTATCAACGACAGAGCCGTCTTCAAACTTGTACTTCACTCGAAGCAGCTTCTCCGGGCTGATGTTGGCCATGGCACGCTGCTCGTCCGTGAACGGCTTGTCCGTGCTGAGCGAGTACTGGAACACGGAGATGTGCTCATCATCCATGGGTACCCAGCAACGGCCACCCTCTCGTTCGCCCGGGTTGGGGATGAGGCTGTAGAAGGGCAGGATGAACTGGGTCACCCGCCAGTAGTACTCGCCGTCGCCAACGTCCCGTCGAGAGCCATAAACGAAGCCGTAGTCGGTCTCTCGCACTGTGAGTTGCGGCGCACCGTCCATGTTGTTCATGGGCTGGCCGTTCTTCATTCGACGTGCGATCTGCTGTCGAGGGGCTTTGCCCAGGTCAAACCAACGGTGGTTGAAGGACACGTGGGATGTATCGATCTCACCCTCTGTGGACTGCATGTAGTTGGACTCCTGAATCCACCGTCGCACATTGCGGTGGGTGGCGGGAGCAGTAGCCCACTCCAGCTGCGGCAGTTCAGGCATCAACTCGATGGGCCCCATGAAGATCCAGATGCAATCGCCATAATCACGCGCCGGGTAGGAGGTGATTTTCACTTTATCTTTGAAGTTGCTCTCTGCGGGCTCAGACGGCATGTCTACACAGTCACCGTTCACGTCGAACTTCCAACCATGGTAGACGCAGCGCAGGCCACATTCCTCGTTACGACCGAAGAACATGCTGGCTCGGCGATGTGGGCAGTAGTTGTCGATAGCGCCGACGTTGCCATCGGTGTCGCGGAAAGCCACCAGTTGCTCGCTGAGGACCTTGATGCGAACGGGGTCGCAGTCAGGTGTGGGTAGTTCCTCGCTCAAAAGCACCGGCTGCCAGAATCGACGGAACAGGTCTCCCATAGCAGTTCCGGGGCCTGTCCGAGTCAAAAGAACATTATCTTCAGCGGTAAGCATGAATTCCCTCCCCTATATTTGGTTCGAACTATTTGCGGAGAGTATACACCCTCCAACGAATACGCGTTTAGTTTAGCGTTTACGCCGTAGTGAGGCTGCGGAGCCATTCAAAAACCGCCCAGGTCGCCTCCAGGTCCTCCCGGTTGTACAGCACAATCTGATCCATGACCTCTTTACGAAGCGCTTCGTCCTCAGACTCCACGGCAAGGGCATAGTTCACGATGGCCCAGTTCCCACCGAACTCGTCCATGGTGCGTTTGTAGCCCGCCCGCAACTCCACCAGCTTCAACGTGTACGAGGGGTCCGGCAGGGCAAAGGAGCGCTGGGTCATGGGCAGCAGGTCCACAAGGTTCTCGCGTATACGCAGCGCGATCTCTTGTTTGTCGCCATACCGCTCAAGGTATTGGTTGATCTTGGTCTTCTCATAGCTGCCCCAGTGGAGGATGGGCAGGTCACCATGGGCGGCAAACACCGTCTGACAGTTCTCCAGGAAGTCGAACCACCCTTCACGGTCGCCGCCATCATGGAACCCGGCCAACGCGGGGGTGAAGTCGCCACCGTCCTCTCCGTATAGCTGGGTGCCCCACAGGTACGCCTGTTCGTCGTCGTCCAAGTACGCCGGCATGCCTTCGATATCGAACACGATGTAGTTCGGCGACTCCGGGAACTCCGGCGCGGCAAGATGCTGCACTTCATTGGTAATGCGCGCTCGGGCGTGAGCCAGGACGTTGTCAGCCAGCTTGTTTCCCACCTTCTGCATCCGCTGACCCCACTGACGCTGGGCCACCGCGAGGGTCGGGGCATCGAACCGTTCCAGCAACTGGGTCACACTAAGGACCTTCTCGTCACGCAAGAACCGGGCAAATCCCTGATCAACGCCCGGGAGGATGGCCACGTCCTGTTCTTTGGTTGCCCTGTCCCAGCACCGTTTTTTATAACCGCAATCGCTGCACTTGCTCCAACCCACGGGCTCGTAAGGCTCCTCGGGCAGCGCGCCAAGTTGGAGCACCTCACTGAGGGCGTTCATTGCACCTGCGCCGTCGTCGTCTGCGAGTGTCGCAATCGTGCCGTCGCCGAGCAGAAGCTGCAACTCAGCCGGTGGCACGCCGAAGGCCTGACGGAACAACCAGCCATAGAGACTGAGCTGCCGCACGATCTCCGGGTGCTTGTTCCCCTCCACGTTCCGGGCAAGCTTCACATCGCGGATGACGTACAGACCGTCCTGCAAGACTAACAAGTCAGGGATGCCGACGATCCTATGACTACCAAGCTCCGATGGCGCATCTGCAAGGAGGACGGGCTGGTAGATGACGGGCGTAAGGGCGTTCACCAGACGCTGGGTATCACGCCATCGCTCTTCCTGGGTTCTCCCCTCCGGTTGTACGTGAACACCCAGGGTTTCCAGGTACTGGGTCTCATGCTTGCTGCCAAGGGCCATGAGCATGGTCGAGAAGTCGCCCTGGGGAGCTTGTTGCTCCCCTTTTGCCAGCAGGTAGACGCGCAGGTTGCATTTGCTGGGTTGGTAGAGGTTGTGGATGTCTGAAGCTGACAGGTTCAACGTCACATCTCCTGGATGAGAATGGAGTCACTGTTGTGGTCATTATAGCCCCGCTCCGTGGCAAGGCTGCGGCGTTTCCGTTATGCTGGTGCCATCACGTACTAGGGGAGCAGGGACGACATGAACTGGTCATGGAACAATACCGACCCCATTGAACCTATTGAAGATTTGGCGGCCGATACGCTGCTGAATTTCATTGCGAGGCTTGCTGACACTGGCGACGAAGAGGGCTATTTCAGTCGCGAGATCGAGATGAACCTGGTGTGGCGAGAAGCGGACGCCCAGGTGGCCTTTGCAAAGAGAGGCCGAGAGACCGTGGAGATCAGCAAGCGACTCTACGCCGCTCGTGCACACGTCTACGACGCCCACTACCTGGTAGGGGCTCGCAAGGGCGTTGAGGCCGCCAGGAAGATCCAGGATGTCCTTAAGACTCTCTATGGCATTGAGACCGAGACCAAGTGAGGCCGACGGCCTCTGCTTTCTAAACCCCTGCACCCTCGTTTGTAATGCCACACCCTACGGCAAGGCGGAACACCTTGGAACTTGAACCCGGCATCCACCAGCTAGCCCACGGACGGAAACCCTTCGGCATCCCCGCACCCAACGTCTACCTGATACAGGGCACTGACGCGTCCATGTTTATCGATTCCGGCTGGGACAACGAGGACGATCACGCTGCGAGGATGGCATACCTCAAAGAGGTTGGTGGGCCGTCACTGACAGGGCTGTTAATCACCCACAGGCATGCCGACCACGGCGGCGGCGCGCTCCACATCCACCAGGACACTGGCGTTCCAATATCGGCGCACAGGCTTGACCAGGCGGCGATAGAGGCCGAGCGGTTCGGCGGCGCAGCGACTCTAAACAGCGTGTTGGACGGTGGTGAATCGTACGACCTGGGCGGCCTGACGCTGCAAGTCGTGCATGCCCCCGGGCACACGGCCGGGAGTCTGGCAGTGGTCATCCCGGAGCGCAATGTCATGCTTTCAGCGGACACGGTGTTGGGTGTGACGACCACGGTGGTGCGCCCCAGCGAAGGCGACCTTGGCAAGTATGTGGAGAGCCTGAGGATGCTGCGTGACCTGAAACCCAGGTTGATCTACCCGGGGCATGGGGAGCCGCTGACGGACCCGGACGACCGTATCAGGCAGCTCATCGAACACCGGATGCATAGGGAAGAGCAGATTGTCGCCGAGCTTAAAACGGCCCCCAAAACCATCGATCAGCTATTCGATACCATCTACCCGAACCTGCCTGAAGAGCGACAGCGCATCGGCAAGGAGCAGGTTGAAAGCAACCTCATCAAGCTGACCAACGAAGGACGCGTAGCCATTGATGGCGAGGTCTACACACTTACCTAAGCACGGGGAGTCTGTACCTTTCGATAAGCTCAGGACGAACGTTCTTTCCGTTCATGTTTAGCAAGCCGAAGTTATTTCAGCCCGACAACCTCTGCCACAGCTTCCAACTGATCAACAAACCGACCGACCGGATGAAGCAAGAGGTGGTTCGGGCCGGTAGCTGCCACAAGGGCCTCAAGCCGCTCCCGTACCTCTTCCGGCGTGCCGGATATACCCTGTTCTGCAGCACTGTCTCCGGTACCGTAGACGGCTTGGCAGAAGTTGGTCATCTCCGCAAGCCCTTCACCGGGCTTCTCGCTTATGGACACATAGATGCGTTTGGATGTGGGGAACGAGGCCGGATCCTTGCCTATTGCCTCAAGCTCCTGCCGGAGTATGGCAACCTCGCCCGGATACTTCGATAGCTGGCTTCCACCTGCACCCATCCAACCATCGGCGATGGCCGCCGTCCGTTTGAGCACCGCAGGGGCGCCGCCGCCCATCCATATAGGGATGTGCGGTTTCTGTATCGACTTCGGATCCATCGTCGCGCCTTCAATCCGGTATATCTCGCCCTTGAAGTCGACCACGGGTTCTGTCCATAGCGCCTTCATCAACTCCACACCCTCCGTGAATCTGGTCACCCTTCGCTCCATCGGAATGCCGAAGACGGCGTACTGCTTTGGATCAGCCCTGCCGATGCCCAGTCCAACGGTGAGGCGCCCGCTACTCACCTGGTCGAGGCTGCCGTAGCGTCGCGCTATGTGCGCCGGGTGTTGAAGGGGGAATACGATCACTGAAACGCCCAAGCGAATGGTAGTGGTCACGGCTGCGACATAGCTCAGGAGCACGGATGGCTCCAAGGTGTTGTTCTTTCCCAAGGTGCTCTCTGTGGTCCATAAATCACGGAAGCCCAAGGCCTCTGAGCGTTGTGCCACGGTGCGAACCTGTTCCATGTCTATGGGGTTGCTCAAAAAAGCCTGGGGCGTAGCCATACCAAAGGAAACAGTGTCTTTCAGAGCCATTGTTGGTTGCTCCTTGTTGTTACGCGACTACCGTCGCGCTCTCAGTCTCCAGGTCATAGCTATGCCGGGCTACTCCGGTTAGCTTCTGCCCTTCGAGTCGAATGACCACTGAAGGGCCATCGTTCACGTTTTTCTGCGCGTGGATGGCACCGGGCATGAAGAAGGCTACCTCGCCGGGCTTTTGGATCCACTGGCCTGCCTCGTCGAGGTGAGGCACCGTGCGGTCGGGCTCGTGGAACTGCCATCGCCACGTGGTCTGTTGGATAGCGCCGGAGTACACGCCGTACACCACCCATGCAGCACCATGATCGTGGGGATGGACTCCCACAGTGGCCCCGGTCTTTGTTTGGGCATTACACATCAGATAGAACCCGGGTGCCGGATGGCCGTAGTCATCGTCATGGTGAAGGCTGGCAACGGCTGTACCCGACTCAGGAATCTCGAGAATCCCATCCAGGAGATTTGGTACCTGCAAGAGCTTTTCCATATGTCCTGCGATGGCCTGAGCCTGTACCTTGCCATCATCCGAGTCAGCGAAAACCTTTCGAGCGTCCTCAATGAATGCTTCTAATGTGTAGCTAGTTGTCTGTGTCATACCATCCCTCCATACCCAAGTATTCCTCTTCACGACAAGGGAAGTTCACTATATGCTGGGCCTCTAGCATCGTCAAACAAGAACGGAGACGTCGCATGGCATCAGCGCTACAAGCATGGCTTGAGCAGATAAACGCCCACGAGAGCGAGTCGGCTGTGCTGCGTGGTGGCGAACCCGGGCATGGTCACGGGCATGGTGGCGGTGGAGCTCGTTCACAGGTACGCCAGGATAATCCCGATAGGACGGACGACCCCGTTCTGAACGCGCTGTACGAGGTTGTGGATGCATCTACAACAGTGCTGGACGTCGGCGGCGGCGCCGGGCGTTACGCCATTCCTCTGGCTTCACGCGCCAAACACGTCACGGTGGTTGAGCCGTCAGGTGGCTCGGTAGAGGAACTGGAGAGCATCGCTTCCGAAAGAGGCATCGCGAACATCACGGTCATCCAATCTGATTGGGACACGACAAAAGTTGAACAAGCGGACATCGTCCTCTGCTCGTTGGTGCTGCATCACGTATCGGATGTAGAACCATTCATCAGGAAAATGGGGCGGAAGGCGAAACACCGTGTGATGGCTGTTGAGATGATGGAGTTTCCCGGGATGATTGAGTCGCCGTTCTACCAACGGGTGCACGACTCCAACCCAACTCCTCTGCCAGCAATTGCCGATATCATGCGGGTCCTGTGGGAGATGGACATCTATCCTGATCTGGAGATGTTTCCGTCGACGCCACCCGTCCTGGAAACGGACAAAGTAGGCGCATTGGAGTATCTGAGGCGTCGAATCGCAGTGGTGGAAGGGACCCCGGAGGACGATAGACTCCAATCGGCAATGACAGAGCTGCTACAGGAGACGCCCGGCGGCCTGGTTGTTAAGGGTGTGAAGCCTCAACGATTGGGGATCGTCTCGTGGCGACCGTAGCTTTCCGGGCGTTAGCTGCTAGACAAAATAAACAGCCGCACCCGTAGGCCCGACTGTATATCTATATTCTTTTGTGCTGGTAACCAGGAACTAGTTCATGGGAAGCAGGCCGACCTCTAGCGAGATGCGTGCTCCACGCTGTCGCCCGGCCTGGTAGAGCTGACCAACGATGTGGGCAGCGTTCTCTGGATCCATACATATGGATTTACCGGTGGCTCCCCTGTTTGTCTCATCAGTTATGCTGACCCTGACCTGGTCGTTCAGGCCCTCGAGTCGTTGTACCTTGATCTGGATGTGCTCTTCTGTCATCTGCATCATTTCAAATTACCTCCGTTGTAAGAGACGCTCCCCCCATAGAATGCGTTTCCGTTGTTCTACTGTAAAAACAATAATAGAACATGTGTTTGTTATTTGTCAACTCATTTGTTCTAATTCATATCTAAGGAGAGCCCCGCCCCGATTCCTCGGGGCGGGCTCTGGCAGGGTTAACTCAAGCCGGGAAGGCAGTTACTCAAGCACCGGGAACCGCTTCACCAGTCTCCGCTGCTTCCACCAGCCTCCGAGTCCGAGGTACTGACCACCACCTACCACCAGGAGTCCAAGGAAGATGACCCCGTACATCATGTGCTCTTCCACTACAGGGTTGTGCTCTGAGAGGATGAACCCTGCCGTGTACATCATGATCTCCATTGCCACTCCGCCGGCCGCTGCGAGTCTTACGCCCATCCCCAACATCAGGGGGAGACCGATGAACAGGAGCCCTAGCATGAACATCCATTCAACCGCTTCGCTTGTAGCCATGCTCTGGTAGAACCCGGCGAAAGGACCGTTGGTGCCGAAGTTCAGGAACCCGAACGTGGGGCTGCCACCGTTGATCCAGGCGCTCTCTCTAGCCGTTGCGAACCCAAATCCGAAGAGTTTGTCCAGGAAACCCCAGAGGAATATCCATCCGATACCAATCCGCAGCAGCCCCCAGACATACCTGTCCAGGTGGCGGGGCTTCTTTGTGAACTTTTCTCTGAGCGCTACCAAACCCTTAAGCTCGTCGCCATCCAGTGGTCTTACCTGCTCCATCTCTCTCATGGTGGTCATTTTAGGTCTCCTTCCCGGCCTCTCGACCGTCTCTGATTGTTTCGTTCCTCCGGGTCGTCCCTTCCTCGATTACTTCACCTATAGAGTATCAATGTGATAGAATTCACATAAGATACAGACGGGTAGCTAGAGGGTAGTGATGAAATGCACAAATAAGCAGCGGGGCTACTCAGAGGGGTAGGGCAGGGTACATCCTGGACCTCTATGCCTAACGGTTACCTAGCGCGAACGGTTTATGGGGTACTCGGCCAAGGAAGAAGCGGACTGCCCCTAGCTTCTGCCCTTTGAGCCATTCAGCGAGGGCACCAGCGACTTAAAGTACTCGTACGCATGAGAGGCGCGGCGAGACCAGTCTGGTAGCCACTCTTCCACGTAACCGTCCGGCAACGGGTAGGGCGTGCCCACGATACTGGCGACCACCTGCATGATGGCGGCTCGCTCCAGGTAGATGGTGTTGGTGACCGCGTGATCGATGGACTCACCTACAACCACCACACCATGCCCTCGCAGCAGGACGCCTGTACGATCGCCAAGGCAATCGGCCACAGCTTCGCCGTCTTCACGCGTCGTGATGAGTCGCGGGTGGGGGAAAATGGGTGTCTCCGGCGCGAAGGGGATCGACTGGTTGTAGAGCGGGATGATGGGGGTGTTGGCGGCTCCTATGGATGTGGCGATCAGCTGATGGGTGTGCACCACGGAGTTGACATCAGGGCGGGCAAGCATGATGGATACATGGATCATCGCCTCGCGCGGGGGTAGGGGCGCGTCAATCGTTCGGCCCTTCTGTAGGTTGGGGTTCCATTGGCTGCCGGTGCCCGCTGCGTAGGCCTCCATATCCACGATGACGATGTCCTTGGCCGTGACCTGGTTATGGGCCTTCAACACAGGCTTAATGAGCATGGAGTTGGTGCCGGGGATGCGGGCGCTGACGTGACCGTGGAAGTCCACCAGACCCTCGTGATCGAGTATCTGTGAACTCTCTGCAACCTGCCGTTTGAGCCTGTTTATCTCCGCCTGCGATGCCATGTTCTGCCCCTCTCCCTATCTAATGTCGCGGCAAGGCTACCACACTCTCCGGTAGGAATGATGCCGAATGAAACGAGACTTGCCGAGGGTTGTCCAGGCTGCCCATAGAAACATAAACGGCAAAACAAAAGGGTGGCCTCAATGAGGCCACCCTTTCTAATCTCTTGTTTTGGTCTACATATCCCTGGGAAGGTCTTCTCCGGTCAGGGTGAAGGTTGAGCCCAAACCACGCTCCTTCGCCCACTCGTAGGCCCAAGAAGCCAGGAACAGGTCGTGGACGTTGCCGCCCGTGAGGTCATAGACCACCGTATCGTCGGGCGTGCGGCGTGGGTCAGCCTTACCATCCATGATGGGACCAAGCTCCGTGACATCGTCCTTGGAGAAGAGGCCCTTCTCTATAAGCTCCTTGTACGGAGGCCGTGGAGCGGGTTCTGCCGCCAGACTGTTCCAGTTGACCGCAGCAACTCGGGCCTGCTGTATGAACTCCTCTGTCAGCTGGCTGGCCGCCATAGAGATGACCAGCGCTCCGGGCTTCACCCAGGGGATCTCCAGGAGCGGTTCCTTCAGGTCAAAGTGGCCGGGGGCGCAGAGATCAACAATATCGGCTCCGCGCACTGCCTCTTCAATGGAATCCACCGCCTGAACGTCTATTCCATGTATCTCTGACATTCTTGCCGCAAAGGCCTCCCTATTGGCCTTGGTGGGGCTGAACACCTTTATCAACTCTATCCCCGGCACACCGTTAAGCATCGACTGCACCTGGGGTGGCGCCTGCCATCCGGAGCCCAGCAGCCCCAGAACCTTGGCTCCCTTAGGTGCCAGGTATTTGGCAGCGACACCGGCGATAGCCCCCACTCGAAGGGAGTTCAGGACGCCATAGTCCATCAACGCCAACATGGATCTAGTCTTGCCATCAAAGAGCATGAACGCCCGGGTGTGCGGCGGGTTACCGAAGAGTCGAAGGCCCGTATACGTCTCCGTGCCTGCCGCCAACGCAACGCGTAGCCCCTCGAACTCACCGGGGTTGCGATCGACCATTCCCTGGAAGCGGGTCATTCCCTGGTCGTGAGCACGGATAGCGCGCTCCACACAGTCTATGGGGCCACCGGCGTAGGCCGGATCCTCTCGCAGGGGTTTGAAGTCATCGTCTTTAAGTAGTAATACATCTGGCATAGTGGGGGGAGTATACCACCCACTGAAGAAAGCACAAACCACATTTTCGCCTCACTAAGATTTTGTTTATGCCCTGTTGATATCCCCCTTGTAGTTTGGATACATGGCACCAGAAATCCCTGGACTTTGGTCTATTGGAGAATTTTCCAGGTTTTCCCAAAAGTGCCGTATAAGAACGGAATCAAAAAGAGGGGGAGGAATATTTCAGTGAGGTACAGGACACATCCAACAGCGCCAAGGTAGCCAACAGTCCCAAGGAATGGAACACCAGGTTCTCATCCAACACTAACGAGGGGAAAAATCAATGCAGACACAGTTCCGAATTCTAACAAGTCTCAGACCGTATGCAGTAGCAGTCATGCTATTTGCTTTGTTATTTGGCAACTTTCAAGCGGGCATCATCCTGGCACAGGATGGCCCTCCGCCCGGCGATGGTGGTTTCAACGAACCGCCACCTGAGCAACACAATAAGCCACCGCCTAACGATGGTGGTAGTCATGACCCATCACAGTCTGAAGGTGACAAGCAGGAGCCTCCGCCCGAACCAGCCTACGAGCCTCCGCCTAACGATGGTGGTGGTTTTCAGCCTCCGCCTGACGATGGCGATGGCCATGACCCGGCGCAGTCCGGTGGTGGGGCTGCTGGCCACGACCCGGCCCGGCCGTTGCGGGTGTCGCTCTCCAACTACTACCGCACCACCAGTACAGAGGCT
>JAPYRQ010000030.1 GCA_029936935.1 Dehalococcoidia bacterium
GATTGGTGATGCAGGGCTCGATTTCGAGCTTCGAAACGAACTGCGGCGTTGGTGGATTGGGACGACCCGCTGATGGCTGAGTACCCGGAAGCGCAGTTCATTGTGCGGGTCAGCGTTCAGGAAGTGTTCCCCAACTGCCCTCGATACATCCACAAGATGCAACTGGTAGAGCGGTCACACTTCGTGCCCCACGTAGGTGCTGAGACACCTATGCCCGACTGTAAACTCAACCAGGATAGGGACGTGCTCCCAGAGAGCGACCAGACGAAGATAGCAAAGGCGTCAGGAAAGGACTCAAACCGATCGCATTAGGCAACCGCAGGAGCAAAAGGGTCTAAGGCTCTCAGCGAATCCGCCTGAGCAGCGGGTACGATACGAACATCACCGCCATGAACACGAACCCGATCACAGCCATGATTGCGAGCCCCTTCGGAGCTCCGATCCACTCCGTCAGGAACCCCGCCGCCACTGTGCCGATGGGCACCAGCCCGAAATCCAACATCCAGAGGCTCATGACCCTGCCTCGGAACTCATTCGGAACGATGGTCATGATGATGGTGTTATTGGTGGTCAGGTAGATCATCTGGGCCACGCCGACCATGAATATCCCGAGCAGCGAGCCCAGGAACCAGGGAGTCAGCGCCCACAGCGCCACACTCGCGCCCCACGCAAGCGCGCTCACCACCAACAAATGCCCCTTCCACTGGATGTTTCCCAGAGATGCCACAATGAGCGTGCCCACCAGCGCTCCTGCACCGGCGGCGGAGTAGAGGTACCCGAGCCCCGTGGGGCCGACATCGAACACGTCCTCAGCGAACACAGGTACCATCGCCGTGTAGGGGATCAACAGGAGGCTCGGCACCAGCGTGAGCGCCAGCAACAGCAACACCAGCCGCTCCCCCGTCGCATACCGGACGCCCTCCACCAGCTTACCGAAGAGCGACACACCAGAAGCGGTTCCTCCGTCATCACCCTGCTCGGTCAACCTGATCTGGGCCAACATCGCCACCACAACCACGTACAAGACTGCCTGGATAAAGAAGTTGCTTGCCGTACCTACCGTTGCAATGAGGAGCCCGGCGATAGCCGGCCCCACCGCCCTGCTGACGTTGAAGGCGGCTGAACCCAGTGCTATGGCGTTCATCAGGTAATTCGGCGGTACCAGCTGAGGTATCAGCGACTGTCGTACCGGATTGCCAAAGGTGAACCCCAAGCCGCCCACAAGCGTGAATGCGTAGATGTGCCACACCTCCAACGTCCCTGCAGCGATGTCGACTGCGAAGATGAGCCCTGTTACGGCGAGGAAGAGGTGGGAGACGATAAGGAGCATCCGGCGATCAAACCGGTCGGCGGCTGCACCCCCGATGGGCCCCGCAAAGAGAAATGGCACCAACCGGACGCCGTTGACCGCACCAAGCTGGACAGCTGATCCGGTCAAGTCAAAGATCAGCCAACTAAGGGTGACCTGCTGGAGCCACTGACCAGCACTAGCAGCAAAGGTTCCCGCCCACATGAAGCGGAAATCACGGAACTGCAACGACTCAAAGGTCTTGAATCGCTGACTGAACCCTTTGGGTTTCCTGGGGCCCTCAACTGGCGTGGCGGGGGTGTCTTGCACTATTTTGTCCTCAGCCATCGGAATACCGGTCACGAAAGAATGAACTGGCTCGCCATCTTAAATCACCGTCAGGAACAAAGGGCATAATGCCCTAGGTGACGTCTGAGGGGGATGGTCCGCGGAAGCGGGCGGCCTGGAGTTCGGCCGTGGTTACTTCCGGCGCGTTCACCAGTTCGTCGTACATCTCCATCGGCGGTTCAACTTCCTTCATTGCTGGGATGACCTCTTCGCCCATAAACTTGATCGAGCGCATAATCTTCTCGTGTGTGATGTTGCCGAACATCATCCAGTTGCTCACATGGGTCACGCCCAACTGCGCCGCCTGCTGGAACTTCTTGATGACCGTGTCCGGACTGCCAAAGAACAGCGACTCCTGCAATCCCTTCTCGTCCAGCTCACCCTCGAAGGGCCCAGCCGACACCCGACCGTTGGTGACCTCCAGGCGGTTCAGCGCTCGTCCTGCACGTATCTGCCATCGCGCCTGGTTCAGTTCCTCCAGCGCCTCGGCATCCGTTGCGGCCACCTGCGTTATCGACTGTAGTCCAAGGTCGGGTCGATGGTAGTCCTTGCCTTCCGTCTTCAACGCCTGCACCAGCGATGTCAGGTGGGAACGCACACCGCCGGCTCCCAGCAGTCCCGTGGTGATGGGCATCATGTCCCACTTAGCCGCAAGCTGCATCGTCTCCACGCTGGTGCCGGCCACCCACAGCGGCGGATAGGGCTTGGTCAGCGGCTTGGGCCACACCACCGTCTCGTTCGGTATTTTGATGTACTCGCCGTCGTATGTGAACGACTCGTCCTCCGTCCACGCCTTGACCATCACGTCGAGCGATTCCAGGAACTGTTGTCGAGAGCCCTCCACCGTCACATCGAATCGAGCGAGCTCGTGGGGCTGGTAGCCTCGACCAATGCCGCAGATGAACCTGCCGTTCGATAGGTTGTCGAGCACCGCCACCTCTTCCGCCAGTCGCAACGGGTTCCAGATAGGCAGTACCAGCACAGCGGTAGCTATCTTGATGCGATTGGTGCGTTCTGCGATGGCCATGGCCTGTAGCAGTGGCGCTGGGGAGTTGCCGTAGTTGGAAAAGTGGTGCTCAGCAACCAGGCAGTAATCGAACCCCATCTCCTCTGAGTACTGGATCTGCTCCATCCCCTCTTCAAAAAGGGTCTTCCAATCACGGAGTTCCGGGTTAGGCCACTCGTAAAACAGTCCGAACTTCATTGCACGCTCATTTCCTGTAGATTGCCCCACAGTCTGCCGACGTAGCTAGGCGATGTCAACGGGACCCTTTGAGTCTTTAGCTCCCGTCCGTTGAGAGTCTGGTATCATGCAACGCAATTACTGGGGAGGCATGAAAATGAGTGTCGCATTAGTGAATGTGCGCACCAAAGATGGCGTACGTTTGGACGGCTCCTGGCTGAAGCCCGAATCGCCTGGTAAATCGCAGTTCCCGGTGGACGTGATGATCCTGCACCACGGTGTGGCAGGCAATTTTTATGGAGCCAGCCCATTCGAGGACTGGGGACCTTGGCTTGCCGAGAACGGATGCGCCGCCATACGCGTCAACAATCGAGGTCACGATCCGGTCAGCCAGGCAACGATGAACGGCGAACGTGTGAAGCTAGGCGCTGCGTACGAGGTCATCGATGGCTCCCGTGCCGACTGGGAGGCGTGGATCGATTTCGCACAACAGGCAGGCTATGAGCGCATCGGCATCTGGGGCCACAGCCTTGGAGCGGTGAAAACCATCTACCACGCAGCCATCGAGAACGACTATCGCGTGCAGTGCATCATCGCCGCATCGCCGCCACGGTTCAGCTATGGCATGTACGCCGGGACCGAGCAGTGGGGCGATGTGAAGGACGTGGGCAAGCGCTTCCAGGAGACCATCGACATCGCCAAGAGCCACATCGACGCAGGTCATCCGGAGCAGCTTATCCAGGTGGAGTACCCCGTGCCGCTATTGGTCAGCGCCGGTACCTATATTGATAAGTACGGCCCGGAGGAGAAGTACGACATCGTCAAGCACATCCCAGGCGTGGCTATGCCCTTACTGTCGTACATTGGCACTACGGAACCGCTGGGCGAGTTCCCGTTCCTGGGGCTGCCGGAAGAGATGCAGAAGCTATCTGCTGAGCTCGACCATTTCACGTTCGAGTACGTTGAAGGTGCCAACCATTTCTACACCGATCATCGCAAACAAGTATTTGATATCACCAGTAAGTGGTTGAAGGCTCTTGGCGATAGCGGTCAGTTGCCTCGCGGCAAAGCTGTCTGGGCCTGATCCTTAGGGTCATTTGTTCCCTGACGGGACCCGATGGGTCTTTAGCTACCTACGGTGACCCAAGGGATCTGCCCTTTACGGGTCTTTGTTCCGGTTACTCAGGCAATGACTTGAACCTGTGGTTGAAAGCAAGCGGGCCCTAGAGCAACCGGTATAGCAATAGAATCTAAGGTTCCCGTCAGGGAATTTGGGTCAAGGGCTAGCCCTTGGGGAGGTGGAAGGTGAAGGTGCAACCTGCGCCTTCCGTACTTTCGGCCCATATCTTGCCGCCGTGGAGTTCCACCAGCGATTTGGCTATCGCCAGACCCAGTCCACTGCCAGACGCTTTCACCGTTGCCTTGCTCTTGGGCATGGGCCGGTAGTAGGCCTGGAATATCCGGGGGAGTTCATTCTTTGGAATCCCGCCGCAGGTGTCCTTTACTGATACGGCCAGTTGGTCGCCCTCCGATTTGACCTGAACGGTTATGTGTCCTCCGCGAGGCGTGTACAGGTTTGCGTTGTTGAGCAGGTTCAGTACCACCTGGCTGATCCTATGCTTGTCCAGTTGAACCTTGAGCTTCTTATCCTCGATATCCACATGTATCGCCTGATCCTTCATCTCCGCAGAGGGTGTGACCAGGGCGACGGCGCTGCGAACCAGCTCACCAACGTTGGCCATCTCTGTCTCAAGGTGCACACGCGCGCTCTTCAATCGAGCGAACTCCAGGAGGTTGTTGACCAGTGCCTCAAGGGAAACGATGCCTCGCCCCATGCTGTCTACCAACCGACTCTGCGGGGTGTTGGGCTGGAACTCCTGAATCTCTCTGAACAGCTCTACGGAGGCCTTGATAGATGTGATGGGGGTCTTCAGTTGGTGGGAAACCATAGAAAGAAACTCGCTTTTTAGCTCATCCAACTCCTGAAGCTCTGCAACCTCGTTTCGCTCACGTTCAAGCAGCTGGATGTTCTCCGCAGTCAGAGATGCTTGCTGAGAGAACGCATCGCAAATCCTCTGTGTGGTCTCTGACGGCTCCTCCGCCAAGAGGAAGGACAAGCTCCCTATCACCTGGCCTTCTGATTTCAGAGGGCAGAGATACACGGATTGCAAACCACCTATGTTTACACCCAAATCGACGATGCGGTGATCGACGATGCCTTGAGAAATCTCTTCAAATCCCGCCAGTAAGGGATTGCCGCTTGCATACGTGGATTGGGTGAAAGGATGTTTGTTGAGGTCTATCGCTATGTCTATGGGGTTGAAATCAGGAATTAGTTTCTTTGCGGCATCAATAGCAAGGAGTACAGGGCCTGAACCCATACCAGACCACTCAGCAAAACGCACGGTCTGCGTTGTGGCGTCAAACCATGAGAGCACAACCATACGCGCTCCGGTAGCGTCCCGTGCGTTGGAAGCAATCTCTTGCCAAAGATTCTTGTTGCTCATACTGCCCATAAGGTTACCCGCTTAGACCCGATAATGCAGTCCACCCCGTAAATTCACCCTACTCCACCCTAATAATTTTATTTGCATAGTCACATATTCATGAAACCCACTCATGGAATATAAATATTGTGTGAGCGCTGGTGATTTAATCCTTTGCATATGCTATCGTTTTAGGTGAGAGTCACGTGCTTACTATCGGGGGGAAGCCCCAAAGTGAATTGCTGAAAAGACAGCACTGCAGCAAGAGTGAAAGAACGAGGTAGTTCAAATGAAGGTCTTAGTAGTTGACGATTCCCCGGATATTGCCGAAGTAGTAGGTTTGTGCTTTGAACTCAGATGGCCAGGCACCGCCATACTTACCGCCGAAGACGGAGAGATCGCCCTAACACAGATGGAACAGGAAACCCCTGATCTTGTCATTCTGGACATAGGCCTTGCGGAGAAGGACGGTTTTCAGGTCTGCAAGGATATCCGCAGCACATCATCAGTACCAATCATCATGCTCACAGTCCGCAACGAGCCTGTGGATATTGCCAGAGGACTTGAAGCGGGCGCCGATGATTACATCACCAAGCCTTTCGACCACATCGTTCTCCTGGCTCGCACACAGGCAGTGATGCGTAGGATCAGCGGCAGCGGCGAGGATCCGATCACCGGGCCCTTTGTCAGCGGTGACCTCTCCATCAATCTGGAAAGTCGGGAGATTTGGCTTCAGGGAGAGTACGTTCGATTGACCCCCATAGAGTTTCGAATTCTCTTCCACCTTGTGAAGAAGGCCAACTTGGTGGTACCTCACCAGATACTGTTGAACAATGTCTGGGGTCCGGACAACAACGCCACCACCAACCAACTCAAGGTACACATCCAGCACCTGCGACAGAAGCTGGGCTGCGATGGTTCAAACCCCAAGAACATCGTGACGGAGTGGCGCACCGGCTACAAGTTTGTGAAGCTGCCGCCAACAGACAAGGCACGTCCCATCCAGACAGAACAGGTAACAGAGGCGGTAACCTAGTAACAGCAATCCAGCACATCAGCAGCAGGCCATCTCCGGCAACGGGGGTGGCCTGTTCTTTTGGATGGCAGCAGCACAGGGTAAAATAGGCGCGAATCCTAGCACATCACAGGGAAGAAGAATGACCAAAGACAACCGTCAGGGAACACGGGTGCAAGGCTCAGCCTTGCTGCCGCACGCAGACGTGGTTGGCAGTCTGCTACGACCACCGGAGTTGCTGCACGCCCGTGTGGATCTGGCCGGTGGAGATATGTCAGGTGTGGACCTCAAGCGCATTGAGGACAAGGCAGTAGACGATGCCGTTGCCCTCCAACTTAACGCCGGACTGCACATCGTCACCGACGGCGAGATGCGTCGATTGTCCTTCCAGAGCGCATTACCGGAGTCGGTAGAGGGCTTTGGCTTGTTCGACATCAACGCGTTCCTGTGGGGCGATTGGTATGGCGACGACCACGTTGGCGACCTATCGATGCCTCGACCATCGATGTTGGGTGTTACAGGGAAGTTGAAGCGCACCAAACCCTTCGCCGCCAATGACTTTGCATACCTGGCCAACGCGGTGATTAACGCGTCTCCTGCGGAACAACACGCGATATCCAAGGTCACCCTGCCCAGCCCCAGTCTCTTCGTCAATTTCTGGTCGCAGCAGCACTCCACATCGGCTTACCCCACCATAGACGCCTTCCTGGGAGATGTTGCCAATGTGCTGCGGGAGGAGATTGCAGACCTAGTGGCCCTTGGCGCGACGTACATCCAGCTGGATGCGCCCCACTATCCACTACTCCTTGATCCTGCTTGGGCTGAGTTTTACGCGGCCCAGGGCCAAAGCGCAAGCGACTGGGTGGCTCAGGGCGTGGCGCTGGACAACGCTGTGATGGCTGACTGGCCCGGCGTCACCTTTGCGCTGCACCTCTGCAAGGGCAACCAGGGTAGCCGTTGGCTGACCTCCGGGGGATACGAGCGGTTGGTTGCTCCCGTGCTTGCTGCGACGTCTGCTGAGCGGTTGTTGCTGGAGTACGATGACGCGCGTTCCGGGACTTTTGAGGCTTTGCGAGGGGTGCCCGAGGATAAAACGGTGGTGCTTGGCCTGGCGACTACCAAACGAGGCGACAGGGAGAGCCCGACAGACCTCCTCAGGCGTTTCAGTGATGCTGCTGAGTGCTTCCCTATCGATCAGCTTGGCGTCAGCCCCCAGTGCGGTTTTGCAACATCGATCATCGGCAACAACATCACTCCCGCCGACCAGCGTCGCAAGCTCAAGGCGGTGGCGGACGTAGCGGAGATACTTTGGGGGGCTTAGCCCCCTCTGCTGCCCCAGAGCTGAGCCTGGACCCGGGTGCCTGAGGAGTGACCTGCGGGTCAACGGGGCCTCTGTTTGGCTGTACTCCGGGTATAGGAGGCTTCTCTAAGGCTGTTATTCTGAAGAACGCAGCTATGGAGAACTCCAGTGTCTCAAAGATAACCATAGGTCGTGTGGGTCAAGACTCAGCCTTGCGAGTACGCTTCCATGCACTTGATATCCCGGTCACCTAGACTCCAACTCACCTCATTCGGGCGATAAAACACATCGGTTCTATCGTCACAGAGCGCGGCTGCCTGACGCTCGAAATACGTTGCCTGTGGAAAAATACCATTCAGGGTCGTGACAATGGTGGTCAGCACCTTGAAATCGTATGCACCAAAGCAAGAAACAAGCGTTAACGGCTTCTCGGCGTCAAGGTTCGTCAGGGCATTGGGCTCATTGAAGCACTCGCCATCACGCAGTTCGAAGGCGTTGACCTGCCCAAACGTTCGCGGAGGCTGGCTGGATTGCACAACACTGGCCGTCTGGGACGGAGCGGGGCTTTCGCCGCCACCATTCCCACCGAACAAACTGCCAACAAGCGTACTCAAAAGGCTGAACAGGATGACCGCGGAAAAACCCCAACTGGCGATCTTCATGAAGCTCCAGCTGCCGCCGTCAGACTCCCAGTCACCCTCGGCCCGTTCCGCCTCCAACGCCGCCTCTTCCTGAGAAAACAGCATGTCGTCGTACTCCCCACGCGACTCGGGGTCGGAGAGGATGGCGTACGCTTCATCTAGCTCATCGGTATCCTGGCCAGCCTGAACGTAGGCTTCGTACTTGCGACGGTACTGCGCTTCAATCAGGGGTTGATCCGCCCACCGTTGTACGCTCAGGACTTCATACAGGTCAGGAACTTCTTCAGCCATGGGTCACCTCATTACCTACTGGCGTCAGTATGCCACAAGATGCATGCCGTAGTGTGGTGGGCCTGAGTGCACATTTGGTAACCGCCAGGAGCGTAGGTGCAGGGTTAAACCCTGCCTGGCTAGTGCCGGGTCCAAGGGGCGACGCGCTTGAGGCCTTTGTTGAAGGTGGTCACGCCATGCATCAGCACTTGCCCCCACCAGGGCGGCGGGCTTGGGTGCAGCGATGCTTCTTTCAATGCGGCAAGAAACCCCTGCGGCGATCCATCGAACTCAGGCATCTCGGTGTATGTTCGGCCAAGCTCCAGGGCATGGTGGGCATCGCTCACAGCCGTCATGACCAGGCCATGGGTGGCAGCGGCAGCCTTCGCACGCTCGTCGGCGCCTCGGAACACGTTCCTGGCGTTGAACGCCTCAATGATGTCAGCGTGGGGAAGGACTTCTTCCAGCGCATCGTCAGTAATGACACTGCTCCGGACTTTGTCGAAGGGGTGGGGAATGGACACCAGCCCGCCCTGGGCCTTGATACGCTCCACCGTCTCCATTGGCGACAGCCCTCGAGGTATCTCTTCCGTCAGGAACAGCCCGGTGATCTCCCCGTGGGTGGTTTTGATCTCTGAAGCTACGATGACGGGAAAAGGTGCGATCTTGGCTACTTCCATGCCGCCGCAGATGGTGTTGTGATCTGTCACGGCGATGCAGCCGAAGCCGACTTTCAAACACCTATCCACCAACCGTTGGGGCGATGTGGTGCAGTCCTTTGAGAAGTGGGTGTGCATGTGGAAGTCAGCGCGCAATGCCTATCCCCTTGTTGCGATTCTAGGTAGAGGTAAATCTGGTATGCCGACGCATGGTGACGGCTTCAGGCTTATTAAAGCCTAGTCATCATCCTCGTCGCCCTCGTCATCATCATTGTCCGAGTCGTCGCCAAGGAAGCGCATCTGCTCACCCACCGATGTCTGGAGTCGCGAGATACGCAGTTCGGCGGCGCTCAGTAGCTCATTGCATGCCTTGGCCAACTTAGTTCCCTCTTCGTACAGCTTCGTAGCCTGGTCAAGGGAGAGGCCACCGCCCTCTAACGCCTGTACCGTCTCTTCAAGCTGCTGGTACGCGGCTTCAAAGGTCGGTTGCTCATCAGGCTTGCTGTTAGTACTTTTGCCTGCCATGTGATGCGCTCCTGTACGTAGGTGGATAGCAAAAATTACCCGTCTATTGTGCGGTCAAAGGGGAGTGTAGCACAACGCCAGGGCAAGGCCCTGGGCCCACAGCTAGGGGGTATCGAGATACAGGGGTGCAAAGAGGAATACCCGAGGCGCTGCTGAACATAGGGGTTGTTGCTACTGTAAGCTCACCAGGTAGGCGACTACTGCATCGAACTCACTACCAAGAGCCGCATCCATTCCACCAGGCATGACCGGACCGAAGCCAGGAGCAAGGAACGCGGTGGGGTCTTCAATGGACTGCCGGATGTAGGCTTCAGCGCCAAGGTCCGTGCGGGTGGAGGCGATGGTGCCAATGTGTGTCAGTTCTGGGCCGACCTGTCCAGCAGCGCCCGTGTCTGCCACTGTGTGGCAGATGCCGCATGTGGTGATGAAGGCCGTCGGGACAGCAACGCCACCGCTGGGAGCAGGTTCCTGGGTTGCGGGTTCGCCATCGGAATCGGCAGGGTCAGCTGTGATAGGAGTTATCTCATCTTGGGGAGCAAGGGCTGTTGGCTGCGCCACTACACTCTCACCGGGATTCCCGCAGGCAGCCACTATGGCAACAGCAGCAATCAGCAGGGCCAAGAGAGCAATCGGGGTGCGTCCAAACATGCCAAGTCTCCTTTGATTCAATCGCTGATAATGGAACGGATAACAGAAAGTATGTTACGGCTTTCACACACTCTTGTCCATAGTAGAAACGCCCATTAATGCTTGAGGAAACTGCCTGTCACTTTCTCGTAGAAAAACAGTGTCAGCTTCATGAAATACATGGGGATGATCAGTGCGTATGGGACAGCGATGACAACAGCCCATTTGCCCAGGGCGGGCTCATAGAACTCTGACGCCACAACCAACCCAGCGCCGATAATCATAGAGGTAATCATCCACTTGACGAGGAAGCCAATGATTGCATCTATCGCCCTGGAAACGGGTCTTTTGTATTGAGGTTTACGACGCCTTGCCATCGCCGTCTACCTTCGCGCCGAATTCGCCCTGATGTACCCGAATCCTGATGGCATCGCCGGAACCTACTTGCGATGCGTCAGACACGATATCGCCTGTATCTGCTCTGCTCACTGCAGCATACCCTCGTCGAAGGACGCTCGCAGGGTCCAGCGCGCCCAGGCGTTGGTCAAGACCAACCAGCTTCTGTTTGTGAAGGGCTACCGCGTTGCCCAACCGGAGCGCCAGCCCTTGCAAAAGATCGTCCACCTGCTGTCGACGCGTCGTGGTGTCCGGCTTGCGCATCTCCATACGTGACAGGTTCCACTGAACCCCGCTGGTTCTGTTGGCCAGTTCCTGCATGACGCCCTGGTACAGCTTCCGGGCATTGGACAGAACCCGCTCATTCAGCTGTCGCGAGTCAGGCACTGCCATCTCTGCAGCTGCGGACGGGGTTGGTGCGCGCAGGTCTGCCACCATATCGGCTACCGATGTGTTGGTCTCATGGCCTACCGCGCTGATAATCGGTGGTTTGCTGCCGTAGACCGCTCGCGCTACAGCCTCTTCGTTGAAAGCCCACAACTCTTCCGCGGAGCCGCCGCCACGCGCCAGGATGACGACATCGATGTCCGACTCCGCGTTCATGGCGTCGAAGGCCTCGATGATAGTGGGTGCAGCGTTGTCGCCCTGCACCTGGCACGGCGCCAGGACAAGCTCTGCCAGGGGGTATCGTCTCCCAACCACGTTCTGGATGTCATGCCACACGGCACCGGTGGGGGATGTGATGACGCCGACACGCTTGGGGAAGGATGGGATGGGGCGTTTCCGACTTGGCTCGAAGAGACCCTCAGCCTCAAGCTGTACTTTCAGCTTTTCGAGTTCAAGGTACCGCTCACCCAGGCCTTCCGGTCGGGCGATGTCTGCGATGCACTGGAGGTCGCCGCGGACTTCGTACACGGACACTCGACCATGCAAGGAGATGGCCGATCCATCAGTGATGTGCTCACCGCCGCTGCCACCTTTGAACATGACACAACGAAGGATGGTGTTCTCTTCTTTGAGGGAGAAGTAGGTGTGCCCAGCTGCTGAGCGGGCAACGTTGGAGGCTTCACCACTGACCCAAAGGTCTGCCAGCAAGGTGTCCCGTTCCAGGGACTCCCTGATGTATCGAGTGACCTGAGAGACGGTGTAGACAGGCATATTCTCTGCTCTTTAAGAAATCATGTGGAGGGAACCCACCCAATAGGGAAATTCACAGAACCGAAAATCATAAACACGGTTAGATTGGGTCCAGGGCTAGCCCTGCTAGGAGACCAGTGACAGATACTCCCCGGTGCGGGTGTCCACCTTCACCGTCTGGCCGGTGATGATGTGCATAGGCACTTTGACCTGTGCGCCGGTGGACAGCGTTGCCGGCTTGCGACCTGCCTGAGCAGTATCACCTTTGAAAGCAGGAGCCGTCTCCGTGACCTCAAGCTCCACAGTCATGGCAAGTTCAACGCTCACAGCCTCGCCCTTGTAGGAGACAACCGTGATGTTCTCGCCCTCTTTGAGGTACTTTGACTGATCTCCTAATTGGGCATTCGTCAGCGGGAACTGCTCAAAGGTCTCATTGTCCATGAAGATATAGTCCTGGCCGTCGTTGAAGAGGTACTGGGCCTCATTCTGCTCTACGTCCGCCACAGTGAGTCGCTGGCTGCCCGGCATGTTGCGCTCAAACATCTTACCTGTGCGGAGTTGGCGCACCTTTAGGGTCAACGTAGGGGCGCGCTGCTGCATGTAGACGTGTTTGAACTCAATAATCTGATAGGCATCGCCATCGAGTTCCACGTTGAGCCCTTTGCGAACCTCGTTGTAGTTGATTGTCTCTGCCATTTCTCTCTCCTGCTCTGTCCCACCTGTGGTTCGACTAACTCATCACGAACGGTACACCTTAATGCTCCAACGTTACAGGCCTTTCTTTGGTAACTGTCAGGTCACACGGGTGCAGGACTATGCCCTGGGGTTCTCATTCTTGTGCGATGTGGTCAATGACCGTACGGAGCCACCCTCCATGATGACCGTGTCCTCAATCCGCACACCGCCCCATCCGGGGATGTAGATGCCCGGTTCAATGGTGAATACCGTACCGTCCACAAGGGGGTCGTCAGACCTGGGGCCTACACGCGGGTATTCATGCACCGCAAGTCCGATGCCGTGTCCCAGGCTGTGTCCGAACTGCTCTCCATAACCTGCCTGCTCAATGATGTCCCTGGCGATGCCGTCAGCCTCACCCGAAGTCATCGTAGGCAGCACCGTCCTGGAAGCGGTCATCTGCGCAGCCAACACCGTGTCATACACGATGCGGAAGGTCTCGTCAGGCTCGCCAAGACAGATGGTACGTGTCATATCGCTGTTGTAGCCCTCGTACCGCGCACCGAAGTCGATGACTATCGGCTCACCGCTCTTGATCTTCCGATCCGAAGGATGGTGGTGCGGTTTCGCCGAGTTTGGGCCGGATGCGACGATCGTCTCGAAGGCCAACGCCTCTGCGCCCGCCTCTCGCATGGCTACTTCCATCCGCCATGCCACTGACTGCTCTGTATCGCCGACTTCTATCAGCGGTGTCACAAGCTGAAAGGCATGGTCGGATATCTCCATCGCACGGGTAATCAGGGCCAGCTCCTCGGGTTCCTTAACCATCCGGAGTGGGTCAATGAACTGCGATGTGCTAATCAAGCTGACTTCCTTGGCCGCCGCATCCTCTTTGAGGACGTTGATGATGGTCTGATGGGCGGCAACCGTCAGGTCTCTGCTCTCAAACCCCACGCGTTTCACGCCAAGCTCCACGAGCAACGCAGGCAACCACGTCATCCCGCCGCTGATGCGATCCACGCGGTAGTCAGGAGACTGCTGTCCGGCTTGTTCGACGTATCGGAAGTCGGTGGCCAACACTGCAGCGTCTTTAGTGATGATCAGAAACCCCGCTGAGCCGGAAAACCCGGACAGATACCTTCGGTTCTCCGGTGAAGAGACGAAAAAGGCATCCAAGTCGTTCTCGGTCAGCTTTATCCTCAATCGATCAATACGATTCTTCATTTGCCATCCCCCTGCATAATCTCATCCACCAGGTGATCCAAGGCATACAGATACCCCTGCCATCCGAGGCCTGCGATGACACCTTTGGCAACTGCGCCTGTAACGGAATGCTGTCGCCAGGACTCCCTGGCGTGAATGTTTGAAAGATGCACTTCCACGATGGGAAGTCCTGTGTCGGCCAACGCGTCGCGCAGCGAGAGGCCGTAGTGGCTCAGTGCGCCCCCGTTGATGATGATGCCGTGGGCGTCTGCCGTCTGTTCCTGGATGTAATCGACGATGGCGCCTTCACTGTTGGACTGGAAGCACAAGACTTCAGTATTCAGTTCCTTGCCACCAGCGACGACCTCAGCTTCTATCTCCGCCAGCGTTTTGCTGCCATAGAGGCTAGGATCGCGCCTACCAAGGGCGTTCAAGTTGGGTCCGTTTATCAACAGGATTCGCACGATTACTCCTAGACAGGCCTATAGACGCCCGCACTCCTCAGTCTACCCGAGCGCGCTTCATTGTGCTATTGTCCAGGGCTAAGCCCTGGACCCATATGACCTGACGGACATCAAGAGTCTCATAATTTCAAAACCAATCCCTAGCCATTCATAAAGCGGTCCAGGCCCAGTGGTTCGGCAGGCAGGTCGGTCTTACCGTGCACGACGATGTCCGCTACCGATTTCCCGATAGCCGGCCCCGACAGGATGCCCTTCCGTCCCCCGCCAGTGGCAATGTACACGCCCTGCTTTCCAGGTACTGCACCAACGATGGGAGTGTTATCGGGCGTGACGGGGCGCAGGCAAGCGGTGTGGACTTCGATTACCGCGTCCGCAATGGCGGGGAAGATGCGCGCTGCACCCTCCATGATCCTTTGCGCTCCTGACTCCGTAGGATCCCTATCGAATCCGGCTTCGTCCTCCGTGGTGCCGGTCCACAGCAGACCATCGGGCTTCTTGACCATGTAGCTATCGTGCCACGCAAGGTGAGGCGTCACCGGAGGGGTCTTTGAACGCAGTCGCAGTATCTCGCCCTTAATGGGCTGCACCGGCACGTCAACACCAATCCACTCTTTCAGGTGTGCCGACCACGGGCCGAGAGCAAGCACCACGCTTGGGCAAGAAATCGCTCCGTCGGACAATCGAACGCCAGTTACGCGGTCGCCATCCCACTCCAAGCCCTCCACGTTGCCGATACGGAACTCGGCACCATGCTTCTCAGCAGCCTGCATGAACGCTTTGGTCAGGACATCGCTTTCCAAAACCCACGTATCCTCAGTGACCAGCGCCCCGATCACCTCAGGCCCGATACCCGGCTCCAACTCCCTGACAGCCTTCTCATCTAACCAATTGGACGTAAAGCCGCGCTCCGTCTGCCAGGTATGACGTGCGTGTAACGCCCCGACATCAACATCGTCGAACGCCGCCGCCAATACCGACTTGGAGCCAAGGAGGGTATCCAAACCCGTCTCCTCTTTCAGCAGGGGGTACAACTCGTGGTGCAATCGAACGCTCTCTGTGGCGAAGGGGAACAGCGGCCCGTCCAGCCCAGCGCCTGACATCAGATACAAGCCACCCTGAGCGAACCCGGACGCTGCACTGGCGATGCTCTCCCGCTCAACCACGATGGATTTTACGCCAAGGGTGGTCAGATAGTAGGCCACTGCGCAGCCTGCTATCCCTCCGCCAACGATTACCACTTCTGCCGATGTTTTGCCCTGTGTCATGTCTTCTCCGATATCGGGTCGATTTGTTGGCCAATAATAACAGGTTCCCTTTCATTCAAGGGCCGAACCTGCCACACTACGATAGCGTTCAACACCTACGTAAAGGACATCCATGCTTCGACTTGGCTGGTTCAGCACCGGGCGCGGCGGTGGCTCTCGCGGCCTCCTCTCCGTTGTTGCAGACGCAATCCAGTGCGGTGAATTGGACGCAGAGATTGCCTTCGTGTTCTGTAACCGTGAACCCGGCGAGCACGCCGGCAGCGACGAGTACATAAGCCTGGTGCAGCGCTACGGCATCTCTCTCATCACCCATTCCTCCCTGCGGTTCCGCAAGGAGCAGGGCGCACCCAACTTCGCCAGCGTTCGGGAAGCCTATGACCGCGAGGTGATGGGCTTGCTGGCAGACCAGACGACCGACTTGAACGTGCTGGCAGGCTACGGTCTCATCTTCAGCCCCCAAATGTCCCGGCAACACGTATCCCTCAACCTGCACCCGGCCACACCTGACGGTCCTATTGGTACGTGGCAGCAGGTTATCTGGGAGTTGATTGAAAAAGAGGCGTCTGAGTCTGGCACGATGATCCACATCGCCACGGAAGACCTTGACCGCGGCCCGCCTGCGTCTTACGTCAGCTTCCCCATCCATGGACAGGGCTACGACGAGCTATGGACGGAAGTAGCCGGGCAGGGCGTGAACGCCCTCAAGGAGCAGCATGGAGAGGAACTTCCGCTGCTTCAACACATCCGCGCTGAAGGGCTGCGTCGTGAGCGGCCGTTGCTTCTTGAGACGCTGAAGGTCTTCGCATCGGGCAAGCTACGGGTGGCAGACCGCAAGGTAGTGGATAGCAATGGCACACCCACTTCGCCTATATGCCTGAACGACGAGGTTGAACGCACCCTCTCACACTCAGGAGATACCGCGTGACGCGCCGCATGTCGACACGCCTGGTGTTCGCAGTCTCGTCTGTGCTGCTCTTTGCACTGGCAGCTTGCGGCCCATCGTCAGAGGAGATCGAGGCGATTACCGAGGCCAAGATCGCCATTGCCATTGCCGGCATTGCGACTACGACGCCGCAGCCAACAGCCACTCCGATGACCATCCCATCGACACCAACGCCGGTCGCATTCCCTACACCGTTGCCCATTCCAACACCGCAGCCGACGCCAACTCCTCAGCCGACGCCAACGCCACAACCCGCGCCGACTCCGGCATCTACTCCAACGCCTCAACCAACGGTGACACCCCAGCCTACGGCTAGGCCGCCAGCCCTCACTCCTTCATTTTTAGATGTGTATCAGCAAGTGGCAGGCTCAGTCGTATACATTGAGACCAATAGCGGTGCCGGTACCGGATGGGTGATTGCAGAAGGTCTGATTGCAACGAATCAGCACGTGGTAGGAAACCAGAACGTCGTTATGGTACGTCACGCCTTCCTACCGGCTTTCGCAGGCAATGTTGTCGCTGCCGATTCAATCCGGGATGTTGCTCTCATTGCGTTCAACACCAGCATCGTTTCGTTGGGCATCCTACCAATGCGAGCCATCACCACCGAGTCCATAAGCGAGCCTTTAATGGTCCTTGGGTATGGAGGCGGGGTAGGTATCCAGTCAAACGGCACGGTAGGAGGAGCCGCTGCAAAGAACGGTGTGTTGTCACAAATCGTCGATTTCGGGAGTCAAGGTGGACGGAGACTTCAGGTGGACGCTGCCATGGATCCGGGCGATAGCGGTGGTCCGGTTCTGGATGCGAACGGTATGGTGGTCGGCATGAACCAGAGCGTCTTGGAACGGACGGAAGCCGGCCGGAGAGTTGTGGGTATCTTTTATGCTGTGCATGTGGTTGAGATAAAACGACTTCTTACCAGCTACAAGGGATGATCATTCCAGGATGATGTCTCCGCTCTTGCCGCCGGTTTTTTTCACCAACCGGACAGCATCGATACGAATGGCTCTGTCCACGGCTTTGCACATATCGTAGATCGTTAACCCAGCCACGCTTACCGCAGTCATTGCTTCCATCTCCACACCCGTCTGACCAGCCGTCCGCACTGTGGCCGTGATGTTGACCGTGGAATTCGCCTGATCCAGTTCCAATTCCACAGCCACGTGGCTTATCAGGATGGGGTGGCACAACGGAATGAGTGATGGGGTCTGTTTGGCGGCCATGATCCCCGCAATGCGCGCTGTTGCCAGGGCATCGCCCTTTTCCAGCTCTCCAGCAGCTATCAGCGCCAATGTCTCCGGTCGCATGACCACACTGCCCTTGGCTACCGCCTCACGCTCAGTGACCGCCTTTTCACCAACATCCACCATGCGGGCATGGCCGTCAGCATCCAGGTGCGTCAGCTCTGCTGTAGGCTCAGGCGACTCAGGCGACTCAGCTTCAGTCTCCGATTCTTCCTGGTCATCGTCTCTCTCTTCGAGGGCAGGTTCATTAGCTGTCAAAACAGACTCCTCATCCAGTGGTACTTCGGTCTCAACAACTGACACGGTGGTCTTCTTGCCAAAGAACTCGGCTGCCATTGGCGCTGCTGCGCGTCCTCCGGACTCCCACTCAGCCTGAGCCCAAACAAACTCGTTCTCCGGAGGCGCCGGGGGTTCACTTCGCCATACCCACTCGACAACTCGCTCACGACACAGCTCGTCCAGGCGATCCCATTGTTCAAAGTCCTGCCACCTGCGCCAACCTTGAGTCATGGTGTACACAAGATACTGGCTATCGCTGGTGATAGTGATGTGACTGCCGGGGGGTAGTGTCTCAATGCCGGACACTGCAGCGGTGAGCTCCATCCGGTCGGCAGCGGCGTTCGCCTCCATGCCGGAAAGCAATGTGCGCGAATCGTTGTCGATGAGAAGCACGGACCATCCGCCCAGGTGCTTGTCACGGTTATACGACCCTGCTGTAAACAGTTCTGTCATGATTCACCCTCCGTTCTGAAGGTATGGCTCCTTGAGCTCCTCAACCACCGATCTTGAACATCTCTATCTTAGGCTGGGGCTGGGGCTTAGCCTCAACAGATAGGGGTTGGTGCATCGAGGCCCGCAACTCGGAGTACCTGTCGGTACGGGCCGACCAGGTGCCGTTGATCAAGCCTGCCACCTCGGCGTCACTCGCACCATTACGCATAGGGCCGAGCAGGTCTAACCCCACACTGCCAAAGAGGCAGGTGAACAGATTGCCATCTGTGGAAAGGCGTGCTCGAGTGCAGTCACCGCAGAAAGGGACTGACACCGATGCGATGACACCGACCTCTCCGCTGCCGTCCTTGTACCGCCACCGTTTGGCGACCTCTCCAGGGTAGTTGGGCTCTGTTGCCTCAAGGGGCAACTCAGCGTCGATACGTTCGAGTATCTCTGTGGCCGAGACGACCTGGTCCGATTGCCAATCGTTCAGGTTCCCTACGTCCATGTATTCAATGAAGCGCGCGATGTAGCCGTTTTCCTTGCACCACCGCGCCAGGTCGGCCACGGTTGTATCGTTCACGCCTTTCATGACAACGGAGTTGATCTTGATTGGTGTGAGGCCTGCGTCCGATGCACTCTGTATCCCTTCAAGCACCTTGCCCACGCCGAAGTCTCGACCGTTGAGCTTCCGGAACACCTCGTCGTCCAGGCTATCGAGGCTGACGGTGACCCGATGGAGGCCAGCGTCTTTCAAGGCCTGGGCATGCTGTGCAAGGAGGTAGCCGTTGGTGGTCATAGCGATGTCCTCGACACCCTTGATGCTGGAAAGCATTCCGACCAACGTCGATATGTCTGTACGGACAAGAGGTTCACCACCGGTAAGGCGGAGCTTGGTCGCGCCAAGCCCAACGAATATGCCGGTGAGCCGGGTAGTCTCTTCAAAGGTCATAACCTGAGATTTAGGGAGGAACTGGTAGCGTTTCCCATACAACTCTGCGGGCATGCAATAGGGGCAGCGGAAGTTACACCGGTCTGTGACCGATATCCTCAAGTCCTTCAGTGGTCTATTTAGCTGGTCTACTGGCATGTACCGGTTCCCCTTGATATGACGCTAGGATAGCCCTTTGAGCAGCTCTACGGCCTGTACAGCCGCTCTGCCACGATGGCTGATCCGGTTCTTCTGATCCAGTGACAACTCCGCTACGGTTTTATCAAACTCCGGCAGGTAGAAGACCGGGTCATAGCCGAAGCCGTCGCTACCCCGCAGCTCATGACCAATGATACCAGAACATATGCCCTCGCACGTGACTGTATCGAGGCCCGGCCCAGCTATGGCCAACACACATCGATATCGGGCTGTCCGCTCCTCCCAGGGCACATCTTTCAGTTTCTGCAACACGATCTGCACGCGGTCCTCATCCGTTGCGTCCTCACCGGCAAACCGCTTTGAGTGGACGCCAGGGTCACCGTTAAGTGCATCAATCTCCAGACCAGAGTCGTCGGCAAGGGTCAGCAACCCGCTCATTTTGGCGTAGGCCTCTGCCTTGATGATGGCGTTGCCTTCGAACGTGTCGGCAGGTTCATCGATCTCTGTGGGCAGGTCCAGGTCACGAAGCGAGATTATCTCAAAGGACACACCATTGAGCAGGTCTGCGAGTTCACGGGCTTTGCCGGGGTTTCCCGTAGCTAAAAGGAGCTTGGATGTAAATTGAACCACAGGGTTCCCCTTCGTTGGTATCCATGCCGATACGGCACGAATAAAGGGTATCGTAAATAAAGGGATACGCCTATCCATTGACGAGGGCCAGTAGGAGCGGATTAGGCCAGCGCTCCCACAGCCTTGAGGTTCTCAAAGATGCTCCGGGTAGAGGTTGAGCGGTTCAGCGTGTAGAAATGAATGCCCGGCGCGCCACCCTCCAACAGTTCCCTGCACATCTGAGCAGCGTGCTCAACGCCACACTCTCGCACGGCGTCCGCATCTTCCTTGATGGCTTCGAGTCGCTCCAGCAACTCTTCCGGGATGCTGGCGCCGCACATACTGGTGAACCGTTTGATCTGGTCAACGTTCATGATCGGCATGATTCCTGGGATGATGGGGACATCGATTCCGATCGCCCTCGCTTTTTCAACGAAGTCGAAGTAGAAACGGTTGTCGAAGAACATCTGCGTAATAACGAAGTCTGCTCCAGCGTCCACCTTCTGCTTCAGGTAGGCCAAATCGGCATCAAAATTTTCCGCTTCCTGATGCCCTTCCGGATAGCCGGCCACACCAAGGCAGAAGTCATAGTTTTCATGAATGAAGGCAACCAGTTCATTAGCATAGCCAAACCCGCCGGGCGTCTTCTCAAAGGTTACAGTGCCTGCAGGAGGATCGCCACGCAGAGGAAGTACGTTCTGAATGCCTTGGGTTTTCAACTCATCGAGGGCATCCCGCAGTTCCTCCTCGGTAGAACCAACACACGTCAGATGGGCCATACTCTCCTGGCCAAGTTCGTTTTTCGCCTTGGCAACAACGTCGAATGTCCTACGAAGTGTGCTGCCGCCTGCGCCGTAGGTCACTGAAACGAATGTAGGCTGTAATTTCTGTAATTCAGCTATCGTCTCCATGAGTGTGTCAAAGGCTTCATCGGTCTTTGGAGGAGAGAATTCGAAGGAGAGTGAGGGAGTTTCTCGGGCGAGAAGGTCTCTTATAAACATATTATTCCTGATTACTATGAAAAGTATTTAGTTTTTGACTTACAAGGTGCCATCGTAGAGAGGGTCTAGATTATTGTCAAGTCAAAACATTTGTATCCAGGACTTGCAAGGAGCGCGACATGAGTTCACAATTCCATTGCTGGGTCAGTAATAAAAACAAGAACCCGACCAGGAGCGATGCGTGCAACGCGGCTGGCAGCCAAAGCCTGGCGATCAGGTGGTCCGACGCCCCCGCCCGGAGGAGATTCGACCTACAACCCTCAGCGTCCCGCTGAGAGCATCACGGCCCCATCTTCTGAATTCCCCCTTTACCCTGCTTATTGGCCTTGCGATCCTCATTGCCATTGGCACCGCGCTGCTGCTCTTCCCCTTTGCCAACACCACTGGTGAGTGGACACCGTTCATGGTCTCCTTCTTCACCGCCACCTCTGCTGCTACCGTGACAGGCCTCATTGTGGTGGACACCCCGGTGTACTGGAGCACGACGGGCCAGGCCATCATTTGGGTGTTGATCCTGGTAGGTGGCCTGGGTTGGATGACGATGGCAGGGTTCATCTACATCCTGCTTGGGCAGCGCATCACACTGACGCAACGCTTGGCGTTCCGTGAGAGCCTTGGCACAACACGCATCGGCGGCATATTGCGGACGATACGCAACCTGATGGTCACTGCTCTACTGTTGCAACTGATAGGCGGGGTGCTTCTGGCGATCAAGTTCCAAAACACCTTCGATTGGGGTTGGCCAAAGGCGATCTGGCACGGTCTCTTCCAGGCGGTCAGCGGGTTCAACAACGCCGGGTTCACGACGATTCCCAACTCCGATAGCTTGAGCGCGTTCCAGCAAGACCTGTTCACTCTGGGCGTCATGGCTGTCCTCATCATGCTGGGTGGGTTGAGCTTTGCGGTGATGGCGGAGCTTGTGAGGGTGAAGCGGTTCTCGCGGTTCAGTCTGGATACCAAGATCATCGTCGCGGCGAGCGTGGTGCTATGGGTCATCGGCGCGATAATCGTCTTCACGCTAGAATACGACAACTCCGATACCCTTGGGCCAATGTCGTTCGGCCAGAAGATCGTCCATGCAACGTTTGAGTCGATCACTGCCCGTGCCGCAGGGTTCAGCACCATGGGAACAGGGCTTCTTGGCCCCGCCACGCTGTTCTTCATCATCGGACTCATGTTCATCGGCACCGCATCGGCATCCGCCGGAGGGGGCATCCGGCTAAACACGTTGGGTGTGATAGTGGCCACCGTATTCTCGTCGGTGCGAGGGCGAGAGCAGGTCAATGCGTTCGGTAGAGAGATCCCACCGAATCAGGTTCACAGGGCCATGACCGTCGTAGCTCTTGGGCTGCTATTCGTGTTCATCGTGGCCTTCGTACTGACAGGTACCGAGGGTGGCCAGACCAACTTCCTCAACCTTCTATTTGAAGCTGTCTCCGCCGTAGGAACCGTAGGCCTGAGTACAGGGATAACCTCTGACCTGAGTACGATAGGCAGATTACTCATTATTGTGACGATGGTGGTTGGAAGAATCGGGCCGCTGGCATTGGGCCTGGCCCTTGTACACCACGAAGGGCGTGTACCGCTGTACCGATACCCCAGCGAGCGCGTTAGAATAGGATAAGGAAGAATTATGGCAAATCAACAAATCGTAGTCATCGGCCTTGGGCGATTCGGCACGAGTGTGGCCTATACCCTGTATCAGATGGGCCACGATGTCCTGGCATTGGAAATTGACCAAGCCAGAGTGCAGGCAGCCATGGGGCAGGTGACCTACCCCGTCCAGGGCAACGCCACAGAAGAAGCCGTTCTGCGGGAGTTGGGCATACCCAACTTCGATATGGCTGTCGTGGCTATCGGCTCCAACGTGGAGGCCAGCATCATGAGCACTGTACTGCTCAAGAGTCTGGGCGTCCCGCACATCGTGGCCAGGGCCAAGACCCAGCTCCATGGGCAGACCCTTGAACGCTTGGGTGCAGACGTTGTGGTGCACCCTGAGCAGGAAACCGGGGAGCACGTTGCCCGCGGCCTCTTCCATCCTGAAGTGCAGGACTACATGGAAATAGCTCCCAACTTCGGCATCAGCAAGGTCAAGGCATCGCCACAGGCCACAAACCGAACGCTGAAGGAAGCCGGGCTGACAGGGGCACGCGACAAGTATGGCCTGGCAGTTCTGGCTATACGACGCGGCAGAGACGTAATTCTGCTTCCTTCTGAGGACGAACGCATTCAAAAAGAAGACATCCTGGTGCTGGCCAGCAAGGAAGAGATGCTGGACAAGCTGCACGCCGAAGGGGTCTCTTAGTTCCCAACGGAAATCATGGGAGGAAATGGGTAGAACCCTCAATGGGATTGTCCCAATCTCCTCTTGCGCGCAAGTAATGCAGCGCCCATAATCTAGTTCTGTTGACTGATGCGTTTCAGTTGAATACTACGTATGAAGAGCAAACTCCCCCCATGCAGATAAAAAGGGTGCTGGTTCCTATCAAGGGACAGCGTGTAGACCAGGACACACTTCGGTTCGCCTCAAGTTTGGTGCGCCATGAACATGGCTCAATCTGTCTCCTCTACGTGGTTGAAGTTCCCCGTGAATACCCCGTGGATGCCGAACTCCCTGCCGAAGCCTCCAAGTGCGAGAACATCCTTCAAAGCGCCGAAGAGTTTCTGGAGTCCAAGAAGGTCAAAGTGGAGACGGAAATGCTCCAGGCCAGAGACGCAGGTCCGGCCATTGTGCGAGAAGCCCAGGAACGCGGCGTTGACGCTGTGGTGTTGGGACTGACTTACAAACGTCGCCATGACAGCCTGACCCTGGGCGGAGTTGCCCCCTACATCATTGAACATTCTCTTTGCCCTGTTCTTATCTACAGGGA
>JAPYRQ010000031.1 GCA_029936935.1 Dehalococcoidia bacterium
GTCATGGCCATCCCAATGGAAGGGCTTGTTGACCTGGCCGCTGAACGCAAACGGCTGTCCGACGAATCGGCTGACGCAGAGCAGGCCATCCAACGCCTAGATACAAGGCTGAACGACCCTCAGTTCATGGGGAAGGCACCGGAAGAGGTAGTTGAGCGGGAGCGGGAACGCCTACGAGGGCTGGAGGAGCGCAAGGCCCACCTTCAAGAACTCCTGACTCAGTTGTCGGACTAGGGGCTCCGTGCTCTCGTGGCTGTCTCCTGACGGGAAGCTCATCCTGCTAACCACCACGCTACGCTCCTTCGCCGTGGGGTTTGTCAGCGTCCTGTTAGGTCTGTACCTCGCTGAGACTGGCTTCGATGCTGGCAAAGTCGGTGCACTGCTGGCCGCTGTGCTCGCTGGCAACACCCTAGCAACCACAATAGCATCGCTATTTGCGGACTCCTTCGGGCGACGCAAGTCCTTCATCGCCTTGAGCTGCTTCACCATCGTCGGCGGAATCCTGTTTCCACTCACCGATTCATTCGTCCTCTTGATGGTCATAGGAGCCTTCGCAGGATTCGGGCTGGGAGGAAAGGACCGGGCGGCTCAAAGCGCATTGGAACAGCCGGTGCTATCTCAAGCTGCCCCCGCGGCGAACCGTACAAGCCTCTTCGCCTACTACAACATGATTGGTGGGCTGGCCGCAGGGCTAGGCGCGTTGTTCAGCAGCTTCCCGGTAGTCCTGGACAAAGCCTTCGGTATAGAAGTCATAGACACCTTCAAGGCTATGTTCTTCGTCTACGCTGGCGTCGGGGTTGCGGTCACCCTCATCTACACTCGACTTTCCAGCGCAGTCGAGGCAACGACATCCGGGCAACGGACTCAGGGTATCACATGGCCACGACAATCCAAGGCGATCGTTTTCAAGCTCTCAGCGTTGGGAGGCATGGACTCCTTTGGCGGCGGGTTCATGCTCCAGACCTTCCTCGCCTACTGGTTCACGGTCAGGTTTGACCTGTCCTTGGAATCTCTGGCGGGAGTCTTTTTCGCAGCCAACCTGCTGAGTTCCTTCTCGTCCATCCTCGCGGTCCACATCGCCCGGAGAATCGGCCTCATCAACACCATGGTTTTCACACACATCCCGGCGAACCTGTTGGTGCTGGGTGTAGCCTTCTCGCCAGTTGCATGGCTAGCCATCGTGTTTCTGCTGTTACGGGAGTGCTTCTCACAGATGGACGTTCCAACCCGGCAGTCCTACACCATGGCAGTGGTGCCGCCTGAGGAACAAACGGCAGCGGCGGGCATGACAACGTTGGGGCGGCAGGGTGGTCAGATGATGGCACCATACATTGCGGGGCAGCTAGTGGCATCATCGTTCTTGAGCGCGCCACTGGTCATTGGCAGCGTCATCAAAGTGGCCTACGACCTGCTGGTATACGCGCAGTTCCGCAACATCAAACCGCCTGAAGAGGCAGTACAATCCGCAGACGCCAAGCCAGCGGAGAAACCCTAAGTAGCCGGGCCAGTCGGTGTGCGGTTACCAAAGGCGACAGCAATGCGTTGTCCGTCCTCAAACACGATGTCGCGGTAATCGCCGATATAAGGCTGGCCATTCAAGGATACATTCTCAATCCCTGCTCCCAGGTAGGGATTATCTTCGCCCCATACCTTAAAGAAATCACCCACAGTGTACTGTTGGTTTCCAGGGCCTTCAATGTACACGAGGGAAGAATCGTCATGGGTGTGGACTGGCCGCATGCAATCTGAGGTTATTCCGATGTTGGCCGGAACCGTAGCAGGTTGCCCATTGAACGGAGTTATCAGAGTCACCCGCATCCGAGTAGACAGGTCGTTGTGAGTGATACATTGGGTCAAAATGTCGGCACGCCCGTTTCCAAAAGCCACTTCTATGCGCTGGCCGTCTTCAAACTCAATATCGCGGTAGTCGCCGGAATAAGGCTCGCCGTTTAGCAATACACTCTCAACAACAGCACCCTCTCTCAAATCAGGGCTGCGCGCACCCCAAATATCGAAGAAATCGCCCACCGTGTACTTCTGATTACTGGGTGATTCAACGTGAATGGCAGATGACTCGTCATGAGTGTGCGTGGGGCTCATGCATTGCGGCGTTACACCAATTCCGGCTGGCAACGCCTCCTCCTGGCCATTAAACACCGTCGAGAGGTTTACGTGTATATGGCTATCCAGTTTATCGTGGTCCACACACTGCGTAAGGGGATCCTTATCGCCGCTGCCGCACGCCGCTAAGAGCAACACAAACACAGAGGCCAGTGCAGCTAACGTTCTCCCCATGCTCTTCCCATGCCGATATTTAAAACTCATACCACGTCCTTTGTTTTCAATCAATGCCGTCCGAGGGGTTATGCGCGATGGCTTGCCAGGTACACGGAAAGGTCTTCTGCAGCTATTGATGGCAGAGTCCCCAGCTTGCTACTCAGCCATTCAAGTGCCTTGCGGGTATCGCTGGCCACCCGGGATGGATCGCTCTTATGGAGCCGAAGCTTGAACAACCAGTAGGTGAAGGCTTTCAGCTCATTGTCAGGTGAATCTAGGGCCTCGTCATCAAGGGCCACCAGTCGGAATTCAGCTAACAACTCTGACCGTGTTTGCCCATAGATACGCCCAAACACGGTGTCAGAGACACGCGCTCGCGTAGAGAGGCCCAGGCTCACCCGCTCCTTGCGCACTTCGCTCCGGACAGCAAGTTGTAATCCCTGCTCCACGGTGACGCCGTACCAGTAGTTCAGATACGCTCGGTATTTGGTGACGCCCAATAGCCGCCGCAACTCCTCAGGAGGGAACTCAAATATGAAATGTCCGGTTTGCAGCTTACTGCGACGTTCCCCCGCAGGGATAAGGCCATCAACCTCCAAGGCAAGGCGACGCGCCAGTAGGAGCCAATCAAAGGCCTCTCCCCGAATAAGGTACTGTTGGAGTACGCCGTTGGCCATCTCTGAGGGCAGCGTCCATCGCTCCATCGCCTCCAGCAACGCTTCTTGCCACGGTCGCCCGCGTTCTATCGATTGCCGCAGGAGGCGGACCACACGCTCAACGGAGGCAGGAGTCCCGCTCGATGACGTTTCACGGTCAACGACAGTAGCCTGGTCCTTGGTGAATGAATACGTCATGGTTTCGCCGTCGCCGGTTCAGGGTCAGAAGCGGTCTCTGTTGGAATGCCTTCTTGCAGGTGGGCCACTATCACAGCGGCTGAACGCTCACCGGTCTTGGGCAGCCATGCAATCGCGCCGGAGTCCAACACAGCTATAAGTTCACTAGCAGTGGTCACGCCGGTGTCTCGCAGAAGCCGCATAGTAGTCACGCCGCCAACGCCAGGAATATCCAGCAAGGCCAATGTCAGTGGGAAGTGAGGGGCTTTGAGTCGTTCGTAGGCTTGGACCCGGCCCGTAGTCAGCAATTCTTTTATCTTGGCCGCAATGGCTTTGCCAATGCCTGACACATTCTCAAGGTTGACGCTGTCTTTGACCATTGATTCCAAAGAGGTGGGGAGTTCGCGGATCGTCAGGGATCCACGTCGATATGCTCGCGCCTTGAATCCGGACCCGCCTTCCATTTCAAGGATGCCAGCCATCTGGTCAAATACTCGAGCTATTTCAGCATTGGTTGTCGACACGATTTCGATCATACCTCAAGCGCCACTGAGCTTAGGCAGCTACTCCGTGGCACCGCTTGTATTTCTTGCCGCTGCCGCAGGGACAAGCTTCGTTACGGCCCACCTTGGCCACGCCGGCACCACCAGCGGGTACGGGCTGGCGTGTTGGGGCTGCCGCAGCCATCGGGTTCAACTTCACGCCTGATCCCTTGGCCGATGTCCTTCGTGGCGCCCTGCTACGAGTAGCTTCCTCTTCCATCAATGTGGCGTGGAAGATTGTGTGGACGATGTCATGTTGAATCATGCGGAGCATTTCCTGGAATTTCTCATGGCCTTCTGACCGGTACATCACCAGAGGGTCCCGTTGGCCGTACGCATGCAGGCCTACACCCTGCCGCAGGTTCTCCATTGACGTTACGTGGACAACCCAGTGCGAATCTATGGTTCTGAGGGTCACCAGTCTCTCAATGATTCGAAGTTGCTCGGCGCCAACAGCTCCTTCGCGTTGCTCATACAGGGATTCAGCATAGTCATGGATCTCATCATGGATCTCATCCGGGGTAAGTAACTCCAGTGCCTCTACTCCAAGCTCCTGCGGTAGCGGGAATATTGTCTTGAGTTCTTCAACCATGTCGCCAAGAGCCCAATCTTCGGAATTGGCGCCAGCAACGTAGTTATCCACCACCTCATCCAGTTCTTTTTCCATCATGTCCAGGATGTTGCTCTTCAAGTCAGCATCGTCCAGGACCTTATGCCGTTCGGCGTAGATGACTTCACGGTGGGTGTTGATCACATCGTCGTACTCTACAAGGTTCTTGCGAATCTCAAAATGATAGGCTTCAACCTTCGTCTGCGCGTTTCCAAGGGCCTTGCTCACCATTGAGTTCTCCAACGCCTGGTCGTCGCCAAGGCCGAATTTACTCATCAGTCCCTTGATACGATCTCCACCGAATCGGCGCATGAGTTCGTCGTCCAGAGAAACATAGAATCGAGTGGTGCCCGGGTCGCCCTGTCGGCCTGTCCGCCCCCGAAGCTGGTTATCGATACGCCGGGCATCGTTCTTTTCCGTACCGATGACGTACAACCCACCCATATCGATGATTTGCTGGTGCTCCTCCTGCCACTGGTGTTGCACAGTGGTCTTAACGGCGTCGATGACCTCTTGGGGAGCATCTTTCGGCGTGGCATGACCCTTCTTGCGAAGCTCATCGGCAATGATCATCTCCTGATTTCCGCCAAGGATGATGTCCGTTCCACGACCTGCCATGTTTGTTGCAACAGTGACGGAGCCCACGCGGCCTGCCTGCGCCACAATGTGCGCTTCCTGTTCATGGTTCTTGGCGTTCAACACCTGATGGGGTACGCCGTTTCGCTTGAGAATCCCATCCAACACTTCAGAGCTATCAATGGACGCGGTCCCTACAAGGACAGGTCTACCTTCTTTGTAAGCATTCTGAATATCCTCAAGAATGGCGTTCCACTTACCATCTTCGGTCGTGTAGATGAAGTCGGTTCGGTCATCCCTGACGTTTGGCATATTGGTAGGGATTGCCACCACGTCCAAACGGTAGATGCGCATGAACTCTTCAGCTTCAGTCATGGCGGTACCGGTCATACCCGCCAGCTTGTTATACATACGGAAGTAGTTCTGCAGAGTGATCGTCGCGTAAGTGATGGTCTCCTGTTGAACCTTCAGGCCTTCCTTGGCCTCCAACGCCTGATGCAAGCCGTCTGAGTACCGCCGACCATACATCTTTCGGCCAGTGAACTCGTCCACCAGGATGACCTCGCCCTCTTCCACCAGATAGTCTTTGTCCTTCTGGTAGATGACCAAAGCCCGGAGGGCGTTCTCCACATAGTGGGTGAGCTGATAGTTTCCGGGTTCATACAGGTTATCGATATTCAGAGCTTGCTCAAGTGTTGATATGCCATCTTCCGTCAGAGAGATGGTTCGGTGCTTTTCATCAACAGTGAAGTCATCTTCAATCTGCAAGCGAGGAACGATGCGCGACATGGTGTTGTACGTTTGAGTAGCCTCGGCAGCAGGACCACTGATGATCAGCGGTGTCCTAGCCTCGTCGATGAGGATGTTGTCCACCTCGTCCACGATCACGTAGTTCAACCCACGCTGTACGCGTTTATCGGCATCAATGGCCATGTTGTCTCTCAGGTAATCGAACCCAAACTCATGGTTGGTGCCGTACGTCAGGTCTGCAGCGTACGCATCCTGTCGGAAGACCAGCCGCAGTGCGTTCATCCCCGGTTGGTCTGAGTGCACTTCAGGGTCAAGCTGATAGGACGTTTCATGTTGAAGACAAGCAACGGACATGCCCAGTCCGTAATAGACCGGCCCCATCCATTGGGTATCTCGACGGGCCAGGTAGTCGTTCACCGTAATGACGTGGACTCCCTTGTCTTCAAGGCCATTGAGATACGCGGCCAAGGTCGCCACAAGGGTTTTGCCTTCACCGGTGCGCATCTCTGCAATCTTGCCTTGCTGTAGCACCATCCCGCCGATGAATTGCACATCGAAATGACGGAGCCCAATGTTCCTCCATGCCGACTCTCGAACAGCAGCAAAGGCCGATGGGAGCAGGTCATCCAGGGTTTCCCCCGCAGCCAGGCGAGCCCTCAATTTAACGGTCACGCCCTTCAAATCCTCATCGCTCATAGCCTTGTATTCAGGCTCAAAGGCATTCGCGTCGGCCACCCCGGGCCAAAGCTTCTTGATGAGGCCTTCGTTACGGTTCTTGAAGATCTTCCCTAAAACGCCAGCCATTAGCTTGTTTCTTCTCCTGTGTTTGAGCAGCCTCCGCGCGGGTTAGCGATCAGAGAGGTCAGCAAACAATTCTCCAACAGAACGCCCCTCATGAATCCGGCAGATGGCCTCCCCTAGAAGGCTTGCCACTGAAAGCACTTTCACCTTGGGTGATTCCGTACGTGCTGCGCTTGGGAGCGTGTCCGTCACCACCATCTCTTTGATCTGGCTGTTGTTGATCCTATCCAGAGCCGGGTTTGTGAACACACCATGCGTGGAGCAGGAGTAGACCTCCTTAGCTCCCGCAGCTAGAGTCGCTTGTACCGCCGATGTCAAAGAACCACCGGTATCCGTTTCATCATCAAACGTGATTGCCGTCTTCCCTGCTACTTCACCGATCAGGTTCATGACTTCAGAGTGGTCATTGTTATCCACTCGTCGTTTCTCAATGATGGCCAGCGGGATTCCCAGATTGGTGGCCATGTCCCTGGCTCGCTTGCTAATGCCGATGTCCACCGCAACCACCACCGAGTCTACCAGATTCTTCTCTCGGAAATAGCGAGTGAGCAGAGGAAGCGCCGTCAGTTCATCTACCGGTATGTTAAAGAACCCCTGTATCTGCCCCGCGTGCATATCCAACGTCAGTACTCTATGTGCCCCTGCAACAGTAATCAGGTCCGCCAGAAGTCTGGCCGTGATGGGTACGCGCGGTTGGTCCTTCTTATCTGTACGTCCGTAAGCGTAATAAGGGATCACTGCGGTGATCCTGCCAGCCGATGCCCGCTTGGCCGCATCAATCATAATTAGCAGTTCCATGATGCTGTCGTTCACGGGATATGCGAAGGGTTGGATGATAAAAATATCTTGCTGGCGGATGTTCTCCTGGTATTGGACAAACGTATTATCGTTGGAGAACTTGGATATGGTGGCCTTTCCAACGGGAATGTCCACGTAATCGCAGACTTCCTTGGCCAACGCAGGATGAGCGGCACCACTGAAGATTTTCAGATTCTCCAGATCAGGCATTCTTTCCCCCTCTAGGTTGTTGCAGCCCGTTCATTGCAACCCCTTGCGCTTGATATGTGCACCAAGCTGGGCAGACTGCTCAATTATATCACAAGGGTACGTCTAACCTATATCTGATGCATAGGAAGGCTGGTCGTTGTTTTGATCGATTTTCGATGAATACCCATTTCTGCCACATCCAGCTTTCCAGACACACATGGTTTTGATACAATACCACGGGTTTTCGCCCATACATCAACGTTTGAATTTTTGGAGTAGCTATGCCTGCGTATGCCGTAATCGGCGGCCAATGGGGTGACGAGGGAAAAGGAAAGGTCATTGATTACCTGTCAGAACGGGTCACTGTGGTTGCCCGTTTTTCTGGCGGGAACAATGCCGGACACACCGTTCTCAATAAGGAAGGTGAGTTCAAGTTCCACCTGATGCCATCCGGGGCTGTCTGGCCCCAGGTAACGCCAGTCATCGGCAACGGCGTAGTCGTGGATCCCGATGTCCTCATCCAGGAGATTGAAGACCTGCGCTCCCGTGGCCTTGATGTGAGCAAGCTGCAGGTCAGCGATAGAGCCCACGTCATCATGCCGTACCACGTAGCCCTTGACCAGTTGGAAGAGAAGGGTCGCGGTAGCGGTGCCCTGGGTACCACCGGTAGAGGCGTCGGCCCCGCCTATGTGGACAAAGTAGCCCGCTCCGGCATCCGCTTCGGCGACATGCTAGACACTGAGGGGCTGCGTGACAGGATTGAAAAGGTCCTGCCCCACGTCAACGCCGTCATAACCAAGGTCCACGGCGGAGAAGCATTTGATGTGCAGGACATCTTCGATCGTTGCTTGGCCTGGAGAGACCAGTTGCTTCCGTTCATCTCTTCGGTAGAGGCGCAGGTGCGGGAGGCTCTCAGCAATGATGAGAACGTCCTCCTTGAAGGCGCTCAGGGAACCCTTCTAGACCTTGACCACGGCACATACCCCTACGTCACCTCGTCCTCCAGCTCAGTAGGCGGTGCGTGTGCAGGGTTGGGAATCGGGCCCAGGTCCGTAGCAGGGGTGTTCGGGATATTCAAGGCATACAACACCAGGGTGGGCTCTGGCCCAATGCCAACGGAGTTGGACGATGAGGTCGGCGAGGCTATCAGGCAGAAAGCCGGGGAATTCGGTACTACCACCGGACGTCCTCGACGATGTGGCTGGTTTGACGGCGTAGCCGCCCGCTACGGCGTCATCGTCAATGACCTGACATCAGGCATCCTCACCAGGCTGGACATCCTTGACGGCATGGAGACGGTGAAGGTCTGCATAGGTTATGAGATAGACGGAAAGCCTGTTGATGGGTTCCCGGCCCAGATCAATGCCCTGGAGAAGTGCAAGCCTATCTACAAAGATTTTGAGGGTTGGTCTTCGCCGACAGCAGGACTGACCAATTGGGATGATGTCCCGGCCGCAGCCAAGGCATACGTTCAGGGTCTTGAAGAGGTCATCGGCTGCTCCATTGATGTCATCTCAACGGGCCCGAATCGCCACGAGACCATCGCCCGCAAGGTGCTCATCCCGTAAGCCGGTATCGCGTTTCGCTAGCCGACGAGTTTTTCGCCAAGAAAGCATGCCAGTTTGTGCTCCGCGATGATGCGAACCTGCACCTGCGCCCCAACGTCGTACTGTCTTGTGTGGTGCTGGAGTACGTGGACGACCTCGCCTGATTCCAGTGATACGTCATACAGATACGACGGCCCCTGGAACACCCTGCCTACAATCGTCCCCTGTCCGGAGCCTGAAGGTTCAATAGACATATCGTCCGGACGCACCAGCAACTCCACTCCATCCGGGGGCGGCTCCTGATTCCAGGGCACTGCACCTATCATCGTCACAAGCTTGCCGTTGTTGTACGTTGCCGGAATGAAGTCGGCAATCCCCAAAAATTCTGCGACGAAACGGGTCGCCGGGGTATGGTAGATGCCCTCCGGAGTCTCCATCTGCTGCAACTCACCCCAATCCAGCACCGCCACCTGGTCACCCATGTAGAGAGCCTCGTCCTGGTCGTGGGTCACGAACAGAGCGGTTGTATTGGTCGATTTCAGAATCTCACGAACCTCAGTGCGTACCTGTGCCCGCAACCCGGCGTCCAGGTTGGAGAACGGCTCGTCCATCAGCAACAAAGCAGGCCTCGGCGCGAGGGCTCTTGCCAGAGCGACTCGCTGCTGCTGCCCACCGGATAGCTCATGGGGCATCCGGCCACCCAGGCCCGTCAGTCCAACCAGTTCCAGCGCTTCCGATACCCTGTCCTTGCGGGCCGACTTATCGGAGATCCCGAAACCCACATTCCCCGCAACTGTCAGGTTAGGGAACAACGCATAGTCCTGGAACACCATGCCTATATGCCGCTGCTCTGGCGGTATGTAGAGCCCCGGCCCTGCAACCCTGCGTCCTGCGATCTCCACAATCCCAGCATCAGGGACCTCAAAACCCGCCACCAGTCGCAGCGCGGTGGTCTTGCCACTCCCACTGGGACCCAGCAACGCCAGGGTACTGCCCTCTTCAATGGTGAGGTCCAGGTCTTTAAGTGCCTGAGCCCGGCCATAACTCTTGACCAACCCCTCGCATCGCACTGCGGGTTCACTCACCGTACACCCCTTGGTTCTCTCAAAATCAGGAACGCCGTTGGAATAGCAGTCACTACCACCAGGAACAACGCAGGGACAGCCGCTTGGGCAAAGAATGCCTCTTCAAGGGCTCCCCAGATAGAGGTTGCCAGCGTATCAAATCCAATTGGGCTTAAGAGCAACGTGGCAGGAAGCTCCTTCATTGCCGTCAGGAAAACCAACGCTGCCCCGGCTAGAATACCTGGAATGATCAACGGCAACGCCACCTGGAACAGGACGCTCATGGGTTTTCTACCAAGACTTCGAGCCGCTTCTGCGATTCGAGGGCTCACCTGCAAGAATGATGCCCGTATCGTCCCCATCGTTTGGGGGAAGAAGAGCACAACGTAGGCAAATACCAGCAGACTCATCGTCTGGTAGACCGGTGTGGCGTACCGCGCTCCAAAGAATATCAAAGCTAATGCTACAGCAATGCCCGGCAGGGCGAATCCAACGTAGGCCATCTTTTCCACCATGCCGCTCAATCGCCCAGGGAACCTGACGGTCAAGATCACAACCGGAACTGCGGCTACGGCGGCCACGATTGCGGCAAGTCCGGATACGTAGATGGAGTTGAGGGTCGCGCTCCAAAGGAGCCGGACCGGCTCTCCTTGGGCGATGCCTCGTATTGCCCAGTAGCTCAGGATGGTCAGTGGAGCCACCAGGGATAGCCCCACAACCCCGGCGGTCAAGCCAAAGGCGGGCCATCTCCATCGACCCAGCCGCACCAGCGACGATGGTCTGACGGCCCCCGTGGTACTGCGATAGTACTTGGACCGCCCTCGTGTCCTTGATTCAAGGAGTATCAGTCCGAACGCTGCGCTCACCAGCACCAGCGACAACACAGCCGCCAAAGCCTGGTTGAACGAGTTGAACTGAAGGAATATGGCCCAGGTGAAGGTCTCATATCGCAATAAGGACACTGCACCAAAGTCGCTGAGGGTGTAGAGCGCCACCAACAGTGACCCCGCTGCGATGGCTGGCCGTAGCTGCGGAAGCGTCACTTTCCACAATGTCTTCCATTTGCCGTTACCAAGCCCTCGCGAGGATTCTTCCAATGCCGGATCAAGTCCCCAAAGAGCCGCACGGACGCTTAGAAGGACGTAGGGGAAGCTCAAGAGGGTAATCGTCAGCGCTGCACCATGCAGGCCGGCGATGTCCGGGAGTCGATCTACCCCTGCAATGTCCTCGAGGAACCCCTGTAGCATTCCTTTTGGCCCCAGTGAAGTCAGCACCAAAAACCCGCCAACGTAGCTGGGAATGACCAGTGGAAGCACGGTGAGCACCGACCAGAGTCGTCGCAGCGGGATGTCGGTACGAACGGTCAGCCAGGCCAGAGGAACCGCGATAAACACAGACGAAACAGTCACCACGATGACTAGCAGGGCAGACCTCATCATGATCTCTGCTGTCCTCATACGGAACAGGAGGTCAACTGATTCGCCGCTGCTGTCCACTGCACGTTCTATCAGGTACACCAGCGGCAGAACCATGGCAACAGCTACGATTGCAGAGGGTATCCAAATGATCGGCGATGGGCGAAGCGAACCATGCTGGCGCGCGTCGCCAGTGAATAATCGTCGAATGCTTGTCGTCACTCCCCTGACTTGCATGTTCTCTTCAATGTTACGGAATAATCCCGATATCCCTTAGCAGGGCCTGGGTTCCTTCCAGGTCGGCCATGTCCCTGGGGGTGATATCAGGATGGTTGATATCTTCCAGAGGTGTTAGCCCCAGCGGGGTATTCACCCCATCGGTCAGCGGGTACTCAAAGGTCTGGCTGGCAAAATACTGCTGGCCTACCAGTGAGAGCATGAATTCCAGGAATTTCTCTGCGTTCTCTTTATCGTCGGAAGTAGTTAGGATTCCTGCGCCGGCCACCATGATGAGCGCCCCTGGCCCTCCCTCACGTGGATGGTAGTTCCTGGCAGAGAAGGACTCCCCCTCTTCGGCAAGGAAGCGATGTAGGTAATAGTGGTTGACCAGACCGATATCGATCTCACCGGACGCTGCAGCGGCAACCTGGGGTGTGTTCTTGGGGTATTCGGTGGGGTCGTTGGCGTTCACGCCTTCAAGCCACTCACGTGTCGCAGCCTCGCCCCACGTGGAACGCATTGCGGTCACCATGGCCTGGAAAGAGCCGTTCGTAGGTGCCCAGCCAAGTCGGCCCTTCCACTTGGGGTCCGTCAGGCCTTGGATGCTGTCAGGCAGGTCAGCCTCTGTCAGAGTTTCATTGTTGTAGACCAACGTGCGGGCTCGGCCGGAGATGCCTACCCACGAGCCGTCGGCAGCGCGGGCCCATTCAGGAACAAGGTTCAGGAGATCACTGGATATGGGTGTGAACAAGTCCTGTATAGCGCCCAAGCCGCCAGGGTCCTGAGCGAAGAAGAGGTCTGCCGGTGAGTTGTCACCTTCCTCTCGGATGGTATTCGCCAGGGCAGCCGTGCCTGCGTACTTCACCTTCACATCGATGCCAGTAGCATTCTTGAACTGTTGGATGATGGGATCCACAAGGGTCTCGCTTCGACCGGAGTAGACCGTAAGGGAACCCGCTCCGCCACTGTCGCTGCTTGAGCAAGCGGCTGCGACCAGCATCACCAGTACCATTGCGCCCAAAATCAGGTCCACAAAAAGGCTCTTGTGGCCTCCTGATTTCCTGGAACTAAATCGGTTGAACATGATTGAAACCTTCCTCCAAGAATCGTTTAATCTTGTTTTTCCGGAAATCACTGTCCTATGTATAGCATAGCTGATTATTAGTGTCAATTAATATTTTAGTAAGTACACACTAATTATTTTACTAAGTGATAGATATAACTAAAAATGTGTCAGCTAAATCAGTTTCATACACCGCATGATTATTGGGGTATGGCTCAACATCTTAAGGGAGACAGTACAACCATCTAAACAGAATCAACAGGGCCAAGTGGCCCAATGGCACACGCGGCTGACAAAAGAAGAAGCCAGGCCTATCAGGCCTGGCTTCTTAAATATCGAGCTTTTACGTGGGGTAAGAGTTAGGCGATGCCCAACTCCGCCTTGATCTCGTTCACAGCTTGCACCATGACCTTGAGCTTGGCGATTGATTCGTCGGCAGTCCTTGTCTTCAGGCCACAGTCGGGCCCGATGAACAACTGCTCAGGGCTGAATACCTCAAGCCCCTTGCGGATACCCGCTTTGACTTGTTCAAGCGACTCAATCTCGTGGGTATGTACGTCTGTCACGCCAAGAGACAGGTGCTTGGATGACTTGTGTCCACGGAACAGCTCCAAAAGGCTGTAGTCCTGGTTAGCCGTCTCCATGTCCAGGTTGTCCACCGGGATGCTGTTGAGGTCGTCAATCACGGCCTCAAAGTCGCCGTAGCAGATATGCGTCAGGGTATAGGCGCTCAGCCCTTTGGTAACGACTGCCATGGACTTTGCAACCAGCTCCATCTCTTCCGGTCGAGTAGAGGCTGCCGGTTCATCGATCTGGATGTACTTGGCGCCTGCGCGCTCAAGGTCCATCGCCTCTTCATGGACGACCTTTGCCACTTCCATGACGAACTCTTCAAAGGTGGAGTAGTACTCATTAAAGGACCACTCTGCGATGGTGTACGGGCCTGTGAGCATGCCCTTCACCGGCTTGCTTGTCAGGCTTTGGGCGTATTCCCACGTCTTTAACGTCATGGGCTTCTTACGACCAATCGGTCCGTTAGCAATTGGCTTTCGGTAGTAGCGATTCCCGTACGAGCGTACGAGGCCGCTGATGGTGAATCCTTCCAGGAGTTCAGAGAAATACGTCACCATATCTCCCCGGTCCATTTCGCCATCTACCAGGATATCTATTCCTAGGTCTTCCTGAGACTTGATCCAGAACGCGGTAGCATCCCGCTCCATTTGCTCCAACTCTTCACGGGCAAGCTCGCCTCGAAGCATCTTGTTCCGTGCAGCCTGAAGCTCAGGGGGCTTGGGGAGACTTCCTACAGATGTGGTAAGTAGACCGCTCATGCTGTAACCTCCACCGCCTTCTTGGAACCCTCAACCATGCGTACCAGCTTCTGGTACGCGGTTTCTCGGGGCAGGAATTCCAGGCCGCAATTTGGATTTATGTATAGTCGTTCTGTGGGGACAATCGGTGCGATGCGCTTGATAGCATCGGCGATTTCTGCCTCTGTCTCCATCTTGGTGTTCCGAGCGTTGATTACGCCAAGACCAAAAGACACATCGGACGGGACTTCCTTCACAACATCCCAGTTCGCCTTACCCATCACGTAGTCAAGGCCGAATATCTGGAACGGGAGCTTCAGGAATGCCGGATATACACCGGAAATGTCATCGAAGTAGGTGTACAGGGCCAACGTGGGGTTGAGCCCTTGGGTCAAGCGATCCATGGCCTCTTGGAACAGTGGGAAATCCTCTTTGTGCTTGAGAATCGCTGGTTCATCAAACTGGATTACCGTGGCGCCGGCTGCCTGAAGCGCTTTCGCTTCCTGGTTCAGCACTTCTGCCAGGTCAAGCACCAACCGTTTCTGGTCATGGTACTGCTGATCCTGGGAGAGTTTCGCCAATGTGTATGGGCCTGTAAGTACTGCTTTCACAGGCTTACTGCTGTTGAATGAAGCGAATTCGTAATCCGCTACCGTTATTGGCTTAGACCACTTCAAAAGACCCTCTACCACCGGCTGGCGGAAGTAGGTGTTGGTGTCAAAGTATCGGATCAGTCCTGTGAAGGAAAATCCGCTGATTGCCTTAGCCAGGTACGTCTGCCCATCATCCCATCGAATCAGGCCGTCCGTTACTAGGTCGATTCCTGCATTAATCTGTTCCTGAATGACCTCTGCGGTCACCTGTGCCCGTACACCCATAATTTCCTCGGGTGTCATCTCACCACGGTCACCTTTACCGATAGCGGTTCGAAGGTTCGGCGCCTTGGTTCCGGGGCCGATTTTGGGGTAATTCCCCACAACTGTAGTGATCAAACCCATGTCTCCTCTCTGGCACAATATCATTGTGAACGTAAATACTAAATATAGGCCAAGAAGCATAGTCTATGAGATTGTTACGAATATCGCAACCCCGGAATCTCGAATAAAACCTTGAGGATTTGGTTGGCGTTTCGCCCAAATTTCCGTATGAATAGCGTCCCATTTCCCATTGACTGCCCCGTTCTCCATCGTGCTACCATTCCCCCAATTCAGGGTACCCGGAGGGCCATATGGACAGCATCAAATCATTGGAACGAGCAGTGGCGGTCTGCACAGACTGCAGCCTCTGTGAGACCCGTATCCATAGCGTCCCCGGTGAGGGCCCGGAGAAGCCAGACATCCTGTTTATAGGTGAAGGACCGGGTTTTCATGAAGATCAGATAGGCCGTCCCTTTGTAGGCCCCTCTGGAAAGTTGTTAGACGACCTGCTCGGGCTCATCGGCCTGGCAAGGTCTGACGTGTACATTGCCAACGTAGTGAAGTGCAGACCACCCAATAACCGTGATCCTCTGCCAGAAGAGATTAAAGCTTGCAGGAAGTACCTTGATCAGCAGATCCGACTGCTAGACCCCAAGGTCATCGTTACGTTGGGCCGGTTCTCCCTCATACGGTTCCTGCCCAAGGAAACGATATCCAAAGTCCATGGGCAACCCCGCCTCTGGGGGCATCGATACATCTTTCCCATGTATCACCCCGCCGCTGCATTGCATCAGGGCAACCTTCGTTCCGTGCTGGAAGATGACATGCGAAAACTGCCGGAACTGCTGCAAAAGATTCAGACCGAATCCACTGAAGTAGGTACAGAAGTCCCTGAGGATGTTACGCCAGATCCAGAACAACTGAAGATGCTGTAGTCAGTCACCTTCATCGAGTGTAAGATAGGCACAGGTTACTATTGCGATTATGTGCAATCTTGAGACTATCGAGGCTCGTACTTCTTAGATGCAACAAGTTGGACGCTGGTTAAAGCGATCAGATGCTTCCCCGGATCAAACCCCTGACGATACAACCCAGGACGAATCCACTCCTGAGCCTACTCTCCGCGCGGGCCGCACGGGTCAATTCACTAGTGTTACTCCCGGGAAACTCCGTATTGTGCCCCTTGGCGGCCTAGGCGAGATTGGGAAGAACATGATGGCCCTGGAGTTCGGTGATGACATCATCATCGTAGATGCAGGCGTCATGTTCCCTGAAGAGGACATGCCCGGAGTAGACCTGGTCATTGCCAACACAGACTACCTGATGGAAAACCGGGAGAAGGTCCGCGCCATCCTCATTACCCACGGCCATGAGGACCACACAGGAGCCATCCCCTTCGTCCTACCTAGATTGAACGTGCCCGTGTATGCGCCGCGCCTGGCCCACGGACTCATCCAGGTGAAGCTCAAGGAGCACAGGCTGCTCACGGCTTCAGAGTTGCACCAGATTGAGCCGGGTGAGGTCTTCAACTTCGGCGTATTCCAGGCCGAGTTCTTCCGAGTGTGCCACAGCATCCCGGACGCTATGGGCATTGCCATTCACACGCCTATCGGCCTTATTGTGCACACCGGCGATTTCAAGTTCGATCACACGCCTGTCGATAAAAAGCCGACAGATTTCGCTCGATTAGCAGAGTTGGGCATCGAAGGTGTCACTCTTCTTCTAGCCGACTCCACCTATGCCGAGTCGGAAGGCTACACACCCTCCGAGGCTGTCCTGGACGACAACCTGGAGCGCATCATTTCCGAAGCTCCAGGACGAGTATTGGTAGCCACATTTGCATCCCTCATCGCTCGTATTCAGCAGATATCCAACGCAGCCGATAGGGCAGGCCGCAAAGTCGCCGTCATTGGACGAAGCATGGTCAATAACGTAGCCATGGCACAGCAGATGGGCTACTTGGATATCCCTGACGGCGTGATCGTCCCCTGGGAAAGCCTTGCTGCACTCCCTATGGAAAAGACGGTCATCATCATGACCGGAGCCCAGGGAGAACCCACATCTGCCCTCACCAGAGTCGCAAACCATGACCATCGTGACATTACTCTGGCAGAGAGAGACACCATCGTGTTCTCCGCATCGCCTATTCCGGGCAATGAAGGCCTTATCAACAAGACCATAGACAACCTCCTCCGACAGGGCACGCGGGTGCTCCATGCAAAGAACGCCACAGTGCACGTTCATGGACACGCCAGCCAGGAAGAACTGAAGCTTATGCTACGTATGATCAAGCCACGCTTCTTCGTCCCTATCCACGGAGAATATCGACACCTGGTCGCCCATGCAGGGATAGCGTTCCGTATGGGCGTGGCAGAGGAAAACATCTTCGTCATGGAAGACGGCGATATCCTTGAGTTGAATGATCAGGAAGCCGCGGTGGTAGATCAGATACCAGCTGGCCACATATTCGTTCTGGGACGACGACTCTGGGATCCCTCCAACAGCGTGTTCAAGGATCGCCAATCGTTGGGGCGTGACGGCGTGGTTGTTGTTGCCCTCACATTGAAAGCGGCTACCGGAGACCTTACAGGGACTGCTGCGCTGACCGCCCATGGATTCGAGGCGCCGGACGATCACGAAGAGATCATGGATCTTGCCAGCCAACGCCTGAAGGAAGTCCTGGGCCAGCAGCAGTGGGATCAGGATCAGCCGGAAAACGCATTGAAACAGCTCGCTTCAGATGTGCTTGGCAAGTTTTTCAGGGACAAAACAGGCCGCCGCCCTGTGGTTTTGGCAGTAGTTTCCCGAGTCTAGCCAAATAACAGCCAAAACAGGGAACCTCACACGCGCCTCACGCGTTAGTACATAGTAGCCTCTTACAACATCCGCGCTTTATCCTCTGAGGTAACCGCTATGCTAGACGCCCACGATGATCAGAGTTGGCAATTTACCGTCCTCGGAATCCCTATACCCTTTATAGGGAAACGGGAGGCGAAGTCCAGCCGTAAACTTCAGCTCTTCCTTGCCCTTGCAACCCTCATCTCCGTAGCGGGCATCGTAGCCGTTGCCACATGGTGGGCTCCCATCCAATCAGGCAGGGAATCCATATGGGAATCGCTACAGTACAGCGTCATTGCAATTGCCATGTTGGCAGGCATTTCAATCGTTGCAATCTGGAGCCGACCGGCCCTTCTATCGCATAAACCCCACGTGTTCCTAGCAGGGCTTCTTCTGCTACCGGTCGTTGCCGGTTCACTCCAGCTCTCTGAGCCTCACTTCGGTGGCACCTTTGGCGAACGGGTCATCGGCCCGTCGGCAGCATGGGGCATCGTACGGATTGCGCTTATCTTCACGCTGGCCCTCGTATTCAGTGCGCCACGCACCGCGCTTCACCTGCTTCAGCAGGCAGCCGATGTTGCCCAACAACTGGGTGTTTGGATAGGCATTCGTTCCACAGAAAGTTCTCAGAAACTCGATTCAGTCCTTCGCTTTGTACGATTAGGAATACTCTCGATAACAAACAGGGTTTTGCGCTTAGCGCAGGGAGCCTTGGCGAAGTATCGACGCTATCCCATCCACCTGATACTCGTCGCCTGGATCGTCACAGGCGCGGCCTGGGCCATCCGGTCTGTCAAAGCCAGGTTCAGTCGTAGTGCTTCGGCGGTCGAGGACTACCAGGAACCTGCAGTGGCCTATACGTACGAACCCGCAGACGACAGCAGCGTGGCAATTGCGGAACCGTATCTCGTCGACGATGTGGCGGTTCCTTCCCTGGAGGGGCAATCGCTCCCGCCCTGGCTACGAGATGAAGAGGACGACATCGACCTCGAAGTAGAGCTAGAAGAGGAAGATGACGAGGAAGAAACACTACTCGAAGACGAAGACGATGACGAAGAGGCATTCGTCCTTGAGGACGATGATGTAGAACCTGTGACCATTGAATCCAGCCTGTCTGATGACACCTACGTGGATGAGGACGAAGAGGTTGAGCTCGTAGTAGTCGAAGAAATCGAGGACCTGGACGATGAACTCGCCGGGGACAAGCCTCAGCCGGTGGTCATTGACCTGAGCAGCAAAGAGGCCCGTAGCGGGGGCAGGATTAGCTCTACCAAGTCCAAGTGGCAGCTACCCCCATTGGAATCGCTCAACGTTGTCGAGCATCGCTCGGTCTCGGAAGAGGAGCACCAGGCGGTCGCTCGACTCATCGAGCAGACGCTGGGTGAATACAACATTGAAGTCACAGTGAAGGAAATCAGGCCCGGCCCCGTGGTCACCCAGTACGGCCTGGTTCCCGGCTGGGTACGACGCTACCGTGAGGTCAAGGAACGCAATCTTGATGGCTCACAGGCACGGAGCGAGGACGGCAAGCTCATCAGCAACCGCGTTGAAGAGAAGACCCGTGTAAAAATCGATCACATCCTGGCGAGAGAGAAGGACCTTGCACTGGCGCTAGCAGCACCTAGCCTACGGTTTGAAGCCCCGGTACCCGGTGAGTCCTTTGTGGGGCTTGAAGTGCCCAACTCCCGTAGAGATATCGTAACACTCCGCTCCATTCTGGAAAGTACCGCATTCCAGGACTTGCAGAAGAAGGGCAAGCTGCCAATCGCCCTGGGGCAGGGTAGCGGCGGAGAGCCGGTCATCACAGACCTGGCAGATATGCCACACATCCTGATTGCTGGCGCAACCGGCAGCGGCAAGAGCGTCTGCATCAACACTATAATCTGCTCCCTCATGATGCAGTTGACGCCCCTTGACCTTCAGATGTACCTGGTAGACCCCAAACGGGTTGAACTTACCGCCTATAACGGGTTGCCACACCTGGCTGGTCCCGTGTTGGTTGAAGCTGACCAGGCTGTGCCCGCACTCCATGCGCTTATCGCCGAGATGCAGTCACGCTACAAGCGTTTCGAGTCGATCGGTGCCCGCAACATCCAGGGCTACAACGACAAGGTAACCAAGCAGGAAGACCGCATACCCTACCTGATGCTGGTCATCGACGAGCTTGCTGACCTGATGATGACCTCTCCGGGCGATGTTGAGTACGCGCTCTGTCGCTTGGCCCAACTTGGACGAGCAACGGGCATCCACCTGGTAGTGGCCACGCAGCGGCCCTCCGTGGACGTCCTGACAGGCTTGATAAAGGCAAACTTCCCCAGCAGGGCAAGCTTCGCGGTATCGTCGCAGGTGGACTCCCGCACGGTGTTGGACGGCGCCGGTGCTGAGAAGCTGCTGGGCCGCGGGGACATGCTCTTCATGCCCACCAACGCTGCCAAGCCCAAGCGAGTACAGGGCACCTACATTTCCGATGAAGAGGTAGACGGCATCGTGTCCTTCTGGCAGAAACAGAAGGGGAAGGGTCAGCTGTTGCCCTCGGTACAGGTTGACCTTACTCCTGATGACTCAGATGAAGAAGATGATGACCTTCAGAAAGCCATGAGTTATGCGCTTTCACATAAGAGCGTTTCTGCGAACTCGTTGATGAAAGAACTCCGCATAGGGTATTCCAAGGCCTCAAACCTGCTGGATCACCTTGAGGACAGGGGCATCGTGGGGCCAGGAGACCCGGGCAAGTCGCGTGAGGTCATAACACCCGGCTAACCCCATGTATGTGGAGTCGTTATAGAAGCAAGTGGATCGCGTTGGCATCAGGTGAGGTACTAACACAAGGGGATTACGAGTGGCAAGAGGACTAACAGACGTTCTAAGCGTGTTGTTTGGCCGGAGGGGAAACCTCAGCGGCCAGAGTTCGCTTGCCCAGGAACATTGCCTGGTATGCGACGCCTCGCTTGTAGAGTCGACGCTCTATCAGGAGACCCGTGTGTGCCCGGAATGCCGATTCCACTACAGCATCGCTGCTCGTGAACGCATACAACTCCTTGCAGACCCAAAGACCTTCAAGGAGAAGCTCCGCACCATCAGTTCCATTGACCCGCTGGCATTCACCGGCAAAGTCACGTACAGAAGCCATATCTACAACACACAGCGCAACACAGGCCTGACGGAAGCCGCTGTTGTGGGCCAATGCAAGATCGAGGGCATCTCAACCGTGGTAGTAGCCCTGGACTTCAGCTTCCTGGGTGGCAGCGTGGGTCTGGTGGTCGGCGAGAAAGTGGCTCTGGCCTGTGAACTCGCCAGCAAGAAGCGAGTACCGCTCATAGCCATCGTCACAAGCGGCGGAGCTCGGCTTCAAGAGGGTGCGCTTTCCCTGATGCAGATGGCCAAGACTGCCACAGCCGTCAACGCGTTGCACAGGAAGGGGCTTCCGTATATAGCCGTTTTCGCAAACCCCACCACGGGCCAGTCATACGCCAGCTTTGCCAACATGGCAGACGTGCTGCTGGCGGAGCCGGGCGCGCTGATTGGGTTTGCCCCGTTGCGTATCCTTCAGGAGATGGCTGACCAACCGTTGCCTGTGGACTCACACACCGCTGAATCCCATCTGAAGCATGGCATGTTGGACGCTGTAGTCGACCGAGAGGAGCTCAGAGGCACCCTGGCGTCCCTTATGCGACGTCTGGTGCCAGCTAAGACCAGAGTGCGGCTTCTCCGGCCAAGAGGACGCGAACAGAAGCCAAAAGGCACGATAACCGCGTGGGAAGCGGTCCAACGCTCCCGGCACCCAGAGCGACCCACGGCCCGCGACTACATTTCAAGGGTGTTCAGCGGGTTTGTGGAGATTCACGGCGATCGATTAACTGCAGACGATACAAACATCGTCTGCGGTGTGGGTGACCTGTACGGCGCGAGTGTGATGATTATTGCCCAACAGCGTACGCCAAGGCCCGCAGGGGAGCCACAGGGACCCTACATAGGCCCTGACGGCTTCCGCAAGGCTCAACGGGCCATGAACATGGCGGTCAAGTTCGGCATTCCCCTCGTCACGCTTATAGACTCGGCTGGGCCGGCCCAGACCCTGGAGGCCGAAGAAGGCGGCTTGGGGCATGCCATTGCGACGACTATGGCAACGATGGCCAATCTCCCCGTCCCCACGGTGGCCGTGATTCTGAGCGAGGGTGGCAGAGAAAGCGGCCTGGCCCTGAGCATTGCCGACCGCATACTGATGCTGGAAGGCGCTATCTATGCGCCGGTATCCCCCGAAGCCGCGGCCTCAGTGCTCTATCGTGACGACACCCGTGCCGCCGAGGCCGCCGAGGCCCTTCGCCTGACTGCAATGGATGGCCTGGAGATGAAAATCATCGATACCGTAGTCCCAGAGCCCGAAGGCGGCGCGCACACAGACCCTGAAGCCTCCGCATACACGCTGGAGCGGGCGCTGGTACGTGCTGTGGCTCGAGTGCAGGGTGTTACGGTGGGCAGGCTGCTTAATCGGCGGCACAAGCGGTTCCGCAACAAGGGAGAGTACACCACCTACTACCAGCGGTTCCTGACCCGGGAAATAGAGACCCTTGAGTGCTATGAAGTCGGGGTCGAAAATGGCAAGAAGGCAGAAAAGGCTCCGAAGGCAGAGACCAAGCTCATCATGTTCCCCGGGGTCTCCGATGATACCGAAGATGATGAACCCGTTAGCCCGGAGGACGAGTCTACGCCTCAGGACACGACTCCCTAGCTACGGATTGACGGATTGATATGAACAACAAGAAGGGCCGCTCAATATGAGCGGCCCTTCTGACATTAATCGAGTTCTGCCTACTGCTGGATGGCAAACACCGCCTGGACGGTCACCTGGATCTGCGATTCGCCAGCGCTAATCGGCGTGGGGGCGAATGACGAAGCCATCGCGAAGTCGCCTCTTGCCTCTACCCGGCTGAACACGGGGGTGCTGCTAGACTCGGAGATGAACACTAGCGGACCCAGTGTTACACCGGCAAGGGTAGCAAGTTCCTGAGCCTTCTCAAGTGCATGCTGCACTGCCAGCTCACGGGCCTGGACCTTTAGCGGATCAGGGTCATCGACAGAGAAGCTGATGCCGTTCACCCTGACCAGGTCTCCGCCTGCCTTGACTACGCCATCCAGAACGGGGCCGGTCTGATCCAGGTCACGTACCTTCACGAATACAGTGTCCGTCACCTGGTACCCGGTCAACACGCGCTCGTTGGTGCGGAATCCATTCTCCAGCCGCTCCTGGAACGTGTACTGGGGAGAGATGTTGAACGATTGGGTGCGGATGTCTCGCTCCGCAACGCCGTTGGACGTAAGGAACGCAACAATCGCTGTCATAGCTGTAGCGGCATCGTCGCGTGCTTCAGAAACGGTGGAAGCCCTAGCTTCAACTCCCAAACTCAGGTTGGCGATGTCAGGCTCAGTAACGACTGTGCCCACACCGTTGACCCAAACGCCTGCTTGCTGGGAACTTGCGCCTAGCGCGCCGGAAGGCAATCTGCTATCAAACCCCAAGCCGCTGACAACGCCCGAAGGCGCACCTATTCCAAGGTTGGTTGAGTTAGAAGCCGCCGGGTCATCGCTGCTGCACGCAGCTGCCACCGCTAATACGGCAACAAGAGTTAGTCCGAGGAATACTTTAGGTAATCGAAACCGATGCATGGTGATGCCTCCTGCGAAATTGCTTGGGGATGTCCCCTTCAAGGA
>JAPYRQ010000032.1 GCA_029936935.1 Dehalococcoidia bacterium
ATAGAGACCGAACTGTCTCACGACGTTCTGAACCCAACTCACGTACCCCTTTAACGGGCGAACAGCCCGACCCTTGGGACCTTCTTCAGCCCCAGGATGGGATGAGTCGACATCGAGGTGCCAAACGTTGCCGTCGATAGGAACTCTTGGGCAACATCAGCCTGTTATCCCCGGGGTAGCTTTTATCCGTTAAGCCACGGCCCTTCCACACGGTACCGTGGGATCACTTGGCCCGACTTTCGTCCCTGCTCGAGGTGTATCTCTCGCAGTCAAGCCCCCTTCTGCCCATACACGCAACGGACGATGGCCATCCGTCCTGAGGGGACCTTGGGGCGCCTCCGTTACCTTTTAGGAGGCGACCGCCCCAGTCAAACTACCCGCCTGGCAGCGTCCTTGGGTGGGTACCCAAGTGAGGGCCAAAATCAGGGAAGGGTGGTATTTCACCGACGACTCCACTCTGGCTGACGCCAAAGCTTCCAAGTCTCCCACCTATCCTACACATCCCGGACCCCAGTCCGGTGCCAGGGTGCAGTAAAGCTCCACGGGGTCTTTTTGTCCCGCCGCGGGTCGCCCGCATCTTCACAGGCCTTGCAATTTCACCGAGCCCTCCGCTGAGACAGCTCTCCAATCATTCCGCCATTCATGCGGGTCGGAACTTACCCGACAAGGGATTTCGCTACCTTAGGACCGTTAGAGTTACGGCCGCCGTTCACCGGGGCTTCAGTTCAAAGCTCTCACCTTTCCCTTTAACCTTCCGGCACTGGGCAGGCGTCAGTGTCTATATTTCGGGTTTCCCCTTAGCAGACACCTGTGTTTTTGGTAAACAGTTGTCAGAGATGCTACGCTGCGGCCCACCAATGCTTCGGGAGTAAATCCCTACACACTGGCGGGCGCCCCTTATCCCAAAGTTACGGGGCTCTTTTGCCGAGTTCCTTAGCGGAGGTTCACTCGGACGCCTTGGGGTGCTTACCCCAGCCCACCTGTGGCGGTTTGCGGTACGGGCACCCAAACATCTACTTACGAGGCTTTTCTTGGAGGCCTGGAATCAGAAGAGTTTCCCTGACCGTAGCCAGGGATTCCGTATCCGCCTCAGTCTCGCACCGGGGATTTTCCTCCGGCGGTCATAGACCTACACGGCACAACACTCCATGTCCGATGGGAATGCTCTCCTTATCCTACCCCGTCCCCCCGTAGATCAACGAAATCTGGGTGGTGCTGGAATGTTGACCAGCTGTCCATCGCCTACGCCTTGCGGCTTTGGCTTAGGTCCCGACTTACCCTACGCCGTCTGACGTTCCGTAGGAATCCTTGGGCTTTCGGCGCCCTGGGTTTTCACCAGGGTTGGCGCTACTCATTCCGGGATTCTCACTCCCCATCACTCCACCAAGACTTGCCGTCTTAGCTTCAACGCAGATGGGGACGCTCCCCTACCACTGCAGTTTTAACAAACTACAGTCCGCAGCTTCGGTGACAGACTTAGCCCCGTGACATTGTCGGCGCAGAACCCCTCGACCGGTGAGCTATTACGCACTCTTTGAAGGATGGCTGCTTCTAAGCCAACCTCCCGGCTGTCTGGGGAACTCCACATCCTTGCACACTTAGTCTGCACTTAGGGACCTTAGCTGGCGGTCTGGGCTGTTGCCCTCTCGACGATGGAGCTTATCCTTCACCGTCTCACTCCTAAGCATGGTCTACCGGCATTGGGGGTTTGGTTGGGGTTGGTAAGCTCGCGCCCCCTAACCCATCCAGAGCCCTACCTCCGGCAGCCTAATCTCAGGGCTGCCCCTAAAGGCATTTCGGGGAGAACCAGCTATCTCCGAGCTCGATTGGCATTTCACCGCTACCCTCAGCTCATCCCAAGTCTTTGCTCCGACTACGAGTTCGGGCTTCCAGTTCAGGTTAGTGAACCTTCACCCTGGCCAAGGGTAGGTCGCTCGGTTTCGGGTCTTTTAAAAGCGACTTGGCGCGCTATTCACACTCGGTTTCCCTACGGCTCCGAGATTGCATTCTCTTAACCTCGCCACTCCTAAAAACTCCCCGGATCATTCTTCAATAAGCACGCCATCACCCCTCCGAAGAGAGGCTCTGACTGTCTGTAGGCTCACGGTTTCAGGTCTTTACACTCCCCTTCCGGGGTGCTTTTCACCTTTCCCTCACGGTACTGGTTCACTATCGGTCGCTTAAAGTATTTCGCCTTGGAGGGTGGTCCCCCCTGCTTCCCGCGGGATTCCTCGTGCCCCGCGGTACTCGGGTACAATCTGGGCCGGGGTCCAGTCTTCATCTACGGGGCTTTCACCTTCTTTGGCAGCCCGTTCCAGGGACTTTCGACTGGCCGAACCCCTGCGCCCTAGGACAACTGAGATTGTCCCTAGAGTGCCCCACAACCCCACATAGACATAAGCTCTCAGGCCGTTAGGTCTACATGGTTTGGGCAGAACCCCGTTCGCTCGCCGCTACTTAGGGTATCGTTGTTACTTCCTTTTCCTCAGGGTACTGAGATGTTTCAGTTCCCCCGGTTCCCCTCTCTGACCCCATTAATCGTCAGAGATGACGGAGCTTAAACACTCCGCCGGGTTTCCCCATTCGGGCATCCCGGGCTTAGCGTACTTGACCGCTCACCCGGGCGTATCGTCGTCTGGTCACGCCCTTCATCGGCTTTAAGCGCCTAGGCATCCTCCGTGAGCCCTTTGCACCTTCCCCACTACAAGGCTTGATGCTGCTCCACAAAAATGCTTGTTACTTTACTTGCTCTTCTGTTATTAACGTGCGTTTGTCCAGAGGCGGTTTTCGCTAGAGACAAAAAAACGGCAATCGGGGGGAACCCCCCGGCCACCGCCTGAGGATCGCTCCAATTTCTGTCTCTTAGCTGCTAACCTGCATTCTCTGCCCTCTGAAAGAGTCCATCGAGTAGTATAGGCCTGAGCCTATGGGGGCGTCAAGGGAAAATGCCCTTGAATTTTGAATTCACTACTGCCTTCGGATCATCTCTACAGATGCCCCGGTTATTACTGCCCCTGGAATGGGCGGAGACGGCTTGGTCAACCGGACTTTCACCAGTGTGACTTCAAACCCGGCAAGCACCTTTTGGGCTATGCCCTCAGCTACGGCTTCCAACAGGTTCTTCGGCTCACCTTCCACTACGTCCTTGACCACCTGGTAGGCTTCTGCGTAATTGATGGCGTCATTCAGATCGTCGCTCACCCCGGCCGTATGGAGGTCAGCTTCCATCTCCAGGTCCACCACAAACCGCTGCCCCAACGTTCGCTCCTCTTGCGAGACGCCGTGATAGCCGTAGAAGACCATTCCGGATAAGACGATGCGGTCTGGTTCCATGAACTACGCTCCACTCATTTGGGTTAGTGCCAAGACTATTCTATTGTAATCCGCCCGGGTTTATTAGCTACTTCGTAAGTCTGGGTCCAGGGCTGGCCCTTGCTAGGTCCAGGCTCAGCCTGGTTGGAGGAGGACGAAGAACTCCTTGTTCCCTGCATCGCCTATCAGTGGCGATGTCGTGATGCCTCGAAGTCGGTAGCCCTGCTCAATAGCCCACAAGGTGAATCTGCTCAACACGCGAGCGTGCACAAACCCATCGCGTATGACCCCGCCCTTGCCTACCTCCCCGCGCTCAGCTTCAAACTGAGGCTTCACCAGGAGGACCAGGTAGGCCCCGGGTTTCAGGTGATTCACCATTTCAGGGACTACAAGCTTCAGTGAGATGAAGGAGACGTCCGCTACACCAATGTCCACGCGCTCCGGCAGATCAAAGGGGTTGCGCGCATTGACGCCTTCAATGACCACCACCCGGGGATCCTGCACCAGCTTGTTGTGAATCTGACCCTTGCCCACGTCCAGCGCGTACGACTTCACGGCTCCTCGTTGCAGCAGGCAGTCTGTGAAGCCACCGGTTGAGGCACCGACATCTAGCATCACCATGCCGGTAGGATCAATGCCGAAATCGTTCAGCGCCCCTGCCATCTTCTCGCCACCGCGACCCACGTATTGGAGCTGCTCTTTCACCGCTATGATTGAGTCAACGTCAACCGAACTCCCCGCTTTGGTAATTGGCTGTTGTTTAACGGTAACGTGCCCGGCCATAAGGAGCGCCTGCGCCTTCTCCCGCGTGGGAGCGAGCCCGCGTTCTACCAACAGGACATCGATTCGTTTGCGCTGTTTCGCCATGATTGTTCCTTGAAATCCAATGATTTGAGAAGGATACTCCCGGTAAGCTCGGTGCGACTAAGTCTGCCCATGGTAGCGTCTTTTGTATAAGAACGGACGCGTAACCATTGGATTGAGGCACCGCCTCCCCTATGATGTAGCACATGACCGTACGTTCAGAATCGAAGCCCGTGTTTCTCAGAAGCCTGCTACGGGCCATGCGTCCAAGGCAGTGGGCTAAAAACGGCATTATCTACTTCGCCTTTATTTTCACCATCAATGAGCGATGGGACATAGGTGAATGGGGAGAGAGCCTGGAACTCTTTGGGATCGCAACCGCCGCGTTCTTCCTCTTCTGCATGCTTTCCAGCGCAACGTATCTGATTAACGATCTCATCGATGCCCCTCAGGACCGCCTGCACCCCCTCAAGCGATTCAGGCCCATCGCTGCGGGCGAAATCTCGCCCAGGCAGACCATTGGAATGGCCGCAGGGATGTTTGCTGGTGGCATTGGGCTGTCGTTCCTACTGGAGCCCTGGTTTGGCGTTGTTGTCCTGGTGTACCTGGTCCTGACGCTGTCCTACTCCATGAAGCTGAAACAGATAGCGGTCATTGACGTCCTAGTGCTAAGCACGGGCTACGTCCTCCGAGCCGTGGGTGGCGCCGTGGTCATCCAGGTGCCAATCTCCCTATGGCTCTACGCCGTCACCAGCCTGGGCGCGATGCTCATCGGGTTTGGGAAGCGGAGAGGTGAGCTGGCGGGTTCCGATGGTGCGGCATTACAACAGCGTCAGGTGCTAAAACACTACTCGGGCACCCTCTTGAACCTCCTCATCGTCCTGGTGTCCGTAGGGGTGTTCTTTACCTACATGGCATACACCCTCACAGCCTCCAACCTGCCGGATAACCGAACAATGGCGTTGACCGTGCCCATAATGGCCTTTGGACTGTATCGCTACTTGCACCTGCTGTACCACCACAATGCCGGCGAAACCCCGGAGGAGATGTTCCTCAGCGACAGGCCTCTCATGGCAACGGTATTCGTGTGGTTGGCCACCGTAGTCGTCGTATTGGTGTTGGCAAGATAGGTTTTACAAGTCGCCCGGGATGACGCAGCGTGATGCCGGTGCTATACTCTTTCCGTATTAAGAAACAACAAACACCCTTGGTGCGTCCATCGTTAGACGCCAAAGGGGTAAGCGATCATAGGGAGATATCCAAGTGGGACAGAATACTAAACGGACATTCCAACCCAAGACTCGGTATCGAAAGAACACCCACGGCTTCCGAGTGCGCATGCGTACCCGCGAAGGTCGTCTTGTTCTGAAGCGTCGCCGTCTCAAGGGTCGCCAGCACGTCAGCGCGTAAGCAGGGCGTACACCTCACTACCCGTTGACGGGCGCTGAGGGTGCCCACCACGACGATGCTGCCACGGGAACTGAGACTCACCAGGAAAGCCGACTTTGATGCTGCGATTGCAGCGGGTCGTAGGTGGGGTTCCCAACACCTGACCCTGCGGGCATCCCCCAACGACTTGGCGGTTTATCGCATAGGTTTCGCGGTGAGCAAGGCCGTAGGGAACGCAGTGGTGCGGAATCGAGTGAAGCGTCGACTTCGAGCAATCGTTCAGAAAGCCGAAGTGCTTCCAGGATACGATGTAGTGATTTCAGCCAGGCCAAGCGCGGCAAACGTGCCATTCCAAGGCCTGAAAGACGATTTCCTCGCTCTACTGGAGCGAGCCAAGATGATAGGTAAGGTCGGCGCCTGAGTAAGGGGCGGATACAGTGAAACGACTAGGGTTGATCCTGATTCGCGGGTACCAACGGTTACTCTCCCCGATTTTGGGGTGCAAGTGCCGCTACTATCCTACCTGCTCCGACTATGCATATGAGGCGGTTGATCGCCACGGGTTGTTCAAAGGTACCTGGCTGGCAGTCCGTCGGCTGGGTCGATGCACTCCCGTTGGGGGGCAGGGGTATGACCCGGTACCGGAAACGATTACCAGCCCCAAGTAACGGTTAGTTCTGACGTATTTAGTGGGCAGCCTTAGGCGCCCGGAAAAGGACACGCGTAGGTGAAGCGTCGTACACAGTGGATTCCTATCCTGGTGCTATTGCTTCTACCCCTCCTTGCCGCTTGTGGCCTCAACAGATTCGGTGCGGACGGTTGGGCAGGCCTCACCATCCAAGATAACACCCTCTATGCTGTATCTGGCGAAGGCCGTGTGATTGCATTGGACATCTCCAGGGATTCCAGTGATAGCCGCGGTAACCCCTCCAGGATCTGGGGACCATTCCCTTCTGACGACGACGATGAACTTGGTGCGGTTTATGCCGCTCCTGCGCTAGGAGCATATTCTTCTGGCGGTGGTTCTAGCGCTCAGAGTATTTTCGTTGCTACGTACGAAGACGCTGAGGGCGACGATGACATCGCTGCCAACCTCATTTCAGTAGACGCGACAACCGGCATCCAGAACTGGGGTGCGGAAGTCCCTGGCGAAGTGGTAGGTTCTCCAACCCTTGTTGGGAACACCCTGGTAGTCACCACCACAGATGGGCTCCTGTACGCCCTGGCCCTTGAAGCAGACGAACGCGCACTCCCCAGGACCGCGTGGAGAAACTTTGAGGCGGACGGGGAGATCTGGTCAGCCGCAACTGCCTCTAACGGCACCCTCTACTTCGGCACCCTTGAACACACTGTATATGCGGTAAACGCAGAAGACGGAGAGGATCTTTGGAGCCGTAAAGTGGACGGTGGCGTGGTGGGAAGCCCGCTGGTACTTGGCAATACCGTCTACGTAGGCACTTTGGATAGGAATATCTACGCCCTGGATTCAGTTACTGGAGACCTGAAATGGAAGTTCTCCGGGGACAACTGGTTCTGGGCCTCGCCCGTTACGGACGGCACCACGATATATGCAGCCACTCTTGGCGGCGCCGTCTATGCAATTGACCTCACGGGAAGGGAAGTCTGGTCAAGCCCCACTAAAGTGAGTGGCCCCGTGTTGGCATCGCCCCTGATTCTGTCAAACACACTGGTAGTTGCAACCGACGCAAAACAGGTTCACCAACTCAGTTTGGTAGACGGACGTGAAGAGTGGGCCATCTCCGTTGGCGAAAAGGTTCGTGCGGGCATGGCCAGCCAGGATGAGCGCGTCTACCTCATTGATAATGACGGAGTCGTCCATGCATTGGACGCCGAGAGGCGTATCGAACTCTGGACCTATGACACTGATCAGTAGTTAAGCAAGGAACAATATTGGATATCATCGGAGACATTTTTAGAGAAGTATTGATGCGGCCTTTGGGCAACAGCTTGGTCCTTCTCTATCTATTGCTGTTCAAGAACTTCGGACTGAGCATCATCGCCCTGACTGTAGTCATCCGCCTTCTCACAATGCGGCTGACGTTGAAGCAGATCAAGTCAACACGGGCCATGTCTCTAGTTCAACCGCAGCTGAAAGCAATGCAGGCCAAGTTCAAGAACGATAGGCAGAAGATCTCTTCAGAGACCTTTCGGATTTACAAAGAGAACGGTATTAACCCCATTGGCTGCTTAGGGCCAATGATTATCCAGATGCCTATTTGGATTGGGTTGTACTGGGCATTGATCAGAGTGTTGCCATCTAGCCCAGAGAACCTGGCAGACCTCTCCAAACTGCTCTATAGCTGGCTACCCCTGGTACACACAGCCGTGCCGGTGAACAGCAGCTTCCTGTGGTTGGATCTATCAACCCCGGACAAGTCCTTCGTGCTGCCATTGATGGTGGGCGCGTCTATGTGGCTTCAACAGAAGATGATGACCTATCCCAGCCAGGACCCAAAGCAACAGCAAACCCAGCAAATGATGCTGTGGATGATGCCGCTGATGTTCGTATTCTTTTCCTTCTCGTTCCCCAGCGGCTTGGCGTTGTATTGGGTCGTCTCTAACCTCATGGGGGTTTCCATTCAGTATTTTACTACCGGATTGGGGGGGCTATCGCCCTCGTCTCGAGCGCAGAGTCCTGCACCAGTGGACTCTGGGACAGATGGAGAGGCGGCGATTGCCGAACCGGCGGAGGAGCTAAACGATGACGGACAGCGTGGAAGCGAACGGCAAGACGGTGGAGGAAGCAATCGAGCTGGTTCTAAAGCAGCTCGACGTAAGTCGCGAAGAGGCAGAAATAGAGGTTCTCAGTCAAGGTAAGTCAGGCCTCTTCGGTATCGGTGGTGAACCCGCCAGAGTACGGGGAACAGCACTTGCAGGTGGCGGAGGACTCGTCCAATCCGCCAAAGTCATTGTAGATACCTTCCTGACCGCAATGGGGGTTGATGCAGTATCAACGATATCCAAGCCCCCGGAGGATTCTCCTGATACACAGCTGATTGAGATAACCGGCGACGATTCCGGCTTGCTTATCGGCAGGCGCGGAGAGACCCTCCGAAGCATGCAGTTCATGATGAACCTGCTGCTGAGCCGCACGCCTGACCAGGCCGATGGCCGGATAATGCTGGACGTTGAACAGTATCGGCATCGTCGCACGCAGGTTCTTAAAGGCCTGGCAATACGCATCGCGGACAGGGTTGCGGGTTCCGGGCGTGCATTCACCCTGGAGCCGATGAACCCCGCTGAACGACGCGCCATTCACGTCGCGTTGGCCGACCATCCAAAGGTGACCACTCAGAGCCTTGGAGAGGGCGAAGACCGTAAGGTGACCATCATGCCTCGCACGGGTAACGAGGCTCCCAGAAGCCAATCGCCTCGCAACAACCCAAGGCGCTCCAACCCACAGCGAGCCCCTCGACCGGAAGGGGTTCCTGCTGAAGACGACGACGAAGACTAGACTTGGTTGGCTTCAAGCTGATAGACACCCTATAATGGGAATTGCCCTCTAGGAGGGTATTCAATAATCGGGGAGTAGCGCAGCATGGTAGCGCGCTACGTTCGGGACGTAGAGGTCCCGGGTTCGAATCCCGGCTCCCCGACCAGCATATTAAAGAAGGGGCACCAATCGGTGCCCCTCTTCTTGTTACATCCAGCCTTTTAAAACACTGCGGTTGCTACCCTAGCGTTGCCGCACCTGCTACAGCGCAGTCCTCGTCCTCCTGGCTTGTACCACCACCTACACCGCAAGCACCTAGGATTTCACCGCCTCGGATGATGGGTACTCCGCCCTGACTAACGATCATGTGCCCGCCCTCGCCAGCCACGATGCCACTGATGATCGGCGAGCCTGCTCGTTCCTGCAGCAGCCCGCTGGCGCGCCCGAACCCTGCCGATGCTACCGCCTTGCCTTGGGCCCCGTAGACTCCGGCCCAGATGGCTCCGTCCTTGCGAGCGAAGGCAATCAGCCTCCCGCCGGCATCGCACACAGCCGCGTTAATCTTGATGTTCAGTTCTTCCGCTTTAGCAATCGTTCCCTGAATGACCTGATTCGCCTCACTAAGCGTCAATGACATGAGAGCCCTCCCAAGCTAGATTGATTGACGAATTCTAACACAGGCCACGGTGTGCCCTGAGAAGCCCTCATCGTTGACACGCTCATTGTGCGGTCTACAATATCGTCAACCAAGAACAGGGGAGGGAACCCTATGGATTCAGCAGATTCTGATGACAAGCAAAAAGCCGAGGCCCTGACACCGAGCAAAATCCAGGCGTATAAAGACCAGTTCGCAGCTGACCCCGCAAAGGCGCTCATGCAGAACGTGGTGACCAGGCACGATGTGAACCAGGTCGCTATGCAGCGCTCCATCGTGGCGGAGGCGACACACAGCTTCTCCAACGTGTTGGACAGTTGGAAGGTCACGAATCAGTCACGGACCGGGCGATGTTGGATGTTCGCCGGGCTGAACCTGGTGCGGTCTGACACCCGCAATGAGCTCAACCTCAAGGAGTTCGAGTTCTCCCAGAGCTACCTGATGTTCTGGGATAAGCTTGAGCGGGCCAACTTTGTCCTTGAGGCTGTCATTGAGACGGCTGACCTCCCCGTGGACGACCGCACCGTAGCGTGGCTGCTGCAGCGGCCCATAGAGGACGGTGGCCAGTGGGACATGTTCGTCTCCCTGGTCAAGAAGTACGGCGTGGTGCCAAAGTCGGTCATGGTTGAGACGGATAGTTCCAGCAACTCCTCTCGATTAAACCAGATGCTCAATTACCAGGTGCGACAGGGCTCCAAACGGGTTCGAGACTCGTATGCTACCGAATCAGGCCTCGACGAGATGAGGAAGATCAAGGACGAGGTGGTGGGCACCATCTATCAGATGCTCTGTATCCACTTAGGTACCCCGCCCTCCTCGTTCTTCTGGCAGTGGAAGGACAAGGACGATGAGTTCCGTCGAGACGGTGAAATGTCCCCTGTGGAGTTCGCGGATAAGTACGTGAAGACGCCTCTGGACGAGTATGTGTGCCTGGTGCATGACCCTCGGTCCACCAGCGAGCAGGGGAAAACGTACACGGTCAAATATCTGGGCAACCTCAAGGACGGCCCTCCCATCAAGTATTTGAACATTGATATCCAGTTGATGAAAGACTTGACGGCCAAACAGCTTGAGGATGGACTGCCTGTTTGGATGGGTTGCGATACCGGCAAGCAGATGGACCGTGACCTGGGTATCTGGGACGCCGAGTTGTTCGATTACGAGAGTGTGTACGGAGCGGAGTTCTTATTGGATAAAGCCTCGCGCCTAGAGTACCACCAGACCAGCATGACCCATGCCATGTTGTTCACCGGCGTGGATATGGTTGATGGTAAACCCAAGCGGTGGCGCGTGGAGAACAGCTGGGACGACAAGGTTGGCGACAAGGGGTTCTTCATGATGAACGACTCCTGGTTCGCTGAGCATATGTTCGAGATCGCAGTCCCAAAGAAGTATCTGCCCGAGGAGTTGCTGAAGGCCTTTGAAGTTGAGCCAATCGTCCTGCCTCCTTGGGATCCGATGGGCGCACTGGCCTAGCTATAAATTCTGGTTAATTAGATGAAAAGAGAGTCGTGGGAATTGAGCGGCTCTCTTTTTCGATGCGGTTTGACGCGCTTCCAAGCTGGGAGTAGCATCGGGTCGTCTCCGCGCACCATCGCGCGAGCCTTGATACACGGATTAGCGGACAGAGGAGGGTCATATGGGGGAGATTCTGGGACTCGGCATAACCCACTACCCGGGTCTGACGGTTCAGAGCCCTTTGGTAGGCCGGTTCAATGCAACGTTGAAAGACCCCGGGTTGCCAGACGAACTCCGTAACCCCGAGAACTGGGACCCCACCATGCGAGCGCAGTGGGGCGACGATGAAGGCCTGACCCACTCTGAAGAGCATCGACACGCGATGATTGAGCGGTTCCGCATCGCTCGACAGGAGTTGGACGACTTCCAGCCTGACGTCGTCGTCATGTTCGGCGATGACCAGTATGAGAACTTCAAAGAGGACATCGTTCCGCCCTTTGCCATCCTGGCCTATGACGAAGTAGAGGCCCAACCTTGGATTCACAACACCAGAGGCAAAAACTGGTGGAACGAACCTGACGACAAGAAATTCACCATCAAAGGCCATCGCAAAGCCGGAAAGTATCTTGCAACAGCGCTGCTAGGGGACGGGATAGACGTTGCGTACGCATATAAACCCCTCCATTCCAAATCTTTGGGGCATGCGTTTTTGAACTCTATTCTCTTTCTGGATTTCGACCGAAAAGGGTTCCCGTACCCTATCGTTCCCCTGTCTGTGAACTCTTACGGTCGATGGTTGGTGGGCGCCGAAGGCAGGCCGTTGTTCCCATCTGAGGCAGCTGAGATTTTCGCTGACGAAGATGAACTCGCACCGCCTCCGCCACAGCCCTGGCGCTGCTTCCAGCTTGGCCAATCTATCGCACGAGCGGCAGCGGCCAGCCCCTGGAAGGTGGCCATCATCGCGTCCAGCAGCTGGTCACATTCGTTCCTGACGGCCAAGAACTCGCTGCTGTTCCCTGATGTAGAGTCGGACAAGCGCTACTTCGAGGCGTTGTGCGCGGGCGATTGGGACACATGGCGCAACACCACCATTGAGGAAGCGGAAGACCGCGGCCACCACGAGTTGCTGAACTGGTTCTGCCTTGCAGGTGCAATGTCAGAACTGGACAGGAAGCCCACGGAAGCGTTATTCATGGAATCCTGGATATCAAACTCAAACAAGACCTTCGCGATATTCCGGCCTTAACGACAAAGAAGAAGATGTAGAGGAGAGAAGACATGCTTTCAGCACACGATAACGAAATTCTTACTCAGACAGGCTCGGGCACTCCCATGGGAGACCTGTTCCGGCGGTTCTGGATACCCGTGGCCCTGGCAGAGGAGCTTCCTTCACCGGACTGCTCTCCCATACGGTTGAAGGTGCTTAACGAGAGCCTGGTGGCGTTCCGTGACTCCAACGGCAACGTTGGTCTTATCGACAACTTCTGCCCTCACCGTCGAGCTAGCATGTTCTTCGGTCGGAACGAAGAGTGCGGACTGCGTTGCGTCTACCATGGCTGGAAGTTCGACATCGATGGCGATTGCGTAGACATGCCCTCAGAGCCTGCCGAGAGCAACTTTAAGGACAAGGTCAAGATCACTGCGTATCCAACCCAGGAATTCGGGAGCGTCATCTGGGCCTACATGGGGCCCTCACACCTGAAGCCGGAGTTGCCACAGTTTGAGTGGGCAACGGTTCCGGACAGCCATCGAATGGTGACTCGATGGACACAGGACAGTAACTACATGCAGGCAGTAGAGGGCGAGATCGATTCAGCCCACATCAACTACCTGCACAGCACCTTTGAAAAGGGCCAGCGTGCGACCGAATCACAGTTTGCCGGAAGCAAGAAGGGCGCCCCAGACCTGACCATCAAAGAGACAGACTATGGGTTCATCTATGGCGCCAGGCGTGACGCCGGTGAGAACGGTGAAGCCAGTTGGTGGAGGGCTACTCAGTGGCTGCTCCCCGCTTTCTCCCTGATTGCCGGAACTGGCTGGCCCAGAGGTGGGCACATGTACTTCCCCCAGGACGATGAGCATATCTCAGCATGGGAGTACTCCTACAACCCTGAGGCACCCCTCACAGAGCAACAGCGCATCGATGGCCGCGCCAAGTTCAAGATATTCCCTACGACGCATCAGTTGCAGGACGGCTCCATCACGGACACCTTCCGGATGGAAGCAAACCCGGAGAACGACTTCCTGATGGACCGCCAAGCGCAGCGCGAGTGGAGCTTCACCGGGATCAAGGGCATCAGGCATCAGGACATGGCAATGATTCAGAGCATGGGCCTGATCTCCAACCGTGAGGGCGAGCATCTTGGAACGTCCGATAAGGCCATCATCACGGCACGTCGACGTCTCATCCAGATGGCCAAGGATCTGCAGGAGGGCATTGAACCCATTGCAGCAACCCACGGTGACCTCTACAAAGTAAGGAGCATCGACTTCACCGCGCCAGAGCACGACTTCACGGAGTTCCTTGAGGCGCATCATGAACTTGCAGAGGCCCAAAACTAGTCCAATACGAAATAGGTATTGTGCCTGCTTGTTGCAGGCGGAAAGAGCGGAGATTTGCTGACAGTAGAAGAAAACCAGATGCTGACCCAGACCGGCCCCGGTACGCCAATGGGAGAGTTGTTCCGGAGGTTCTGGATACCTGTGCTGCTGGCCGAAGAGATTCCCGGCGCTGACTGCACCCCCAAGCGTCTGCGTATCATGAGCGAGGATCTCATTGCCTTCAGGGACAGCGATGGGAAACCCGGCATCATTGACGCCTATTGCCCACATCGCGGTGCTCCGATGTTCTTCGGGCGAAACGAAGAATGTGGCCTTCGGTGTGTCTACCATGGATGGAAGTTTGATGTGAACGGTGTTTGCGTCGATCTGCCCAACTCGCCGGAAGGTGAGACCTATAAGGACAAGGTGACCATCACGGCCTATCCGGCTGAAGAAAAAGGTGGCGTCATTTGGGCCTACATGGGCCCTGCAGACAAGAAGCCAGAACTGCCACACCTTGGTTTCATGGACGTCCCGGCCAGCCATCGCTACGTGTGGCGCATGGAGGTGGAGTGCAACTACTTCCAATCCATGGAAGGCGATATCGATAGCAGCCACGTGAAATTCCTGCACAGCGTGCTGGGTAGTAACAGCAACAACCCGCACGTGAAGCATCGTGACGCAGACCCTGACGTTCTTGAGGGAACCGTCCCGGAATATGTGCACCTTGAGGATACGGACTATGGCGTGGCTCATGTCACAGTTGTGAACAAGGGGAATGGCACGCAGACCGTGCACGTTGGTAGCTGGCTGATGCCTAGCTTCACCTTGGGCACCGCGTCTGAGGGTGTTGGGCAGCAGAACATACGCGTGCCGATAGACGACGAGCATTGCCAGTTCTACCGTATCCGCCACGACATGAACAACCCCCTGACCGAGCGAGAGTTGTGGGAGTGCAAGTACAGCGAGTTTGTGTACCCCCCGCTGATCCCTGGGACGTTCACCCCCGCAGCAAACAAGACCAACGACTACCTGATTGATCGGGTGGTGCAGCGGAACTTCAACTACACGGGAATCCGGTCCTTCTCAACGCAGGACACAGCCCTCATTGAGGACCAGCGCGGCCCCGTGATGGACAGGAACAACGAGCACCTGGTTACAAGCGACAACGCGATCATCAAGATTCGCCGACGCTTGCTCGGCCTGGCCATGGACCTCAGGGAAGGGAAAGAGCCACCTACTACTTCAAACCCTGAGCTTTATCGGAGGCAGAGCAAGTTTTTCGACATCCCGAAAGGGGCGGACGTTGTCCAAGAGGCGCAGGCTTTCATGGCCTCAACGGCTAAGTAGCCTCTCGTAGCACGTTAAATGAAGAAGCCCCCCGGACAATATGTCCGGGGGGCTTCTTTTGGGTTCGATATACCGGGATACGACGGGTTGGTCTCCTACGAGGCGAGCATCAACCATTCTTCGTTGATTGAATTGGCCTTCTTGGCATCGGCATCCATGAGAATCTCATAGACAGCACCGAAGTACTGCTCTGAAGACGCCTCAATAACGCCGGTCTTACCCCAAAGCGCCCTCAGCGCCTCTGTCTCTTCCAGTACCTTAACGTGGTCACCCACATTGAACTTGGCCATATTACACCTCACTCCAGCTCAATTTTAATGTTCGCCATTATACAACTAGATGCCCAACTACTGTGAAGCACCTTGGGTTTGGCCATTCCACTCATGGTCACGGATGATGTTGGCGGAGAACCCGTACTCGTTGCACAGAGCATTGAAGCGACTTTGATGGACGCCCTGCCACGTAAGCTGTTCCAGCGTCTCTGCCAGCATTACGTCGGTTTTGAGGGTAGCCAGCTCACGATAGAACAGCGCCTCCTCATAGTTCTCTTTGAGACTGATAGCAACAGCGTCCGCACCACGGACCTTCACCGTCCACGTCGCACTGTCCAACGGGATTTCTTCGATGTGGTTGTACACAGCTAGAAGCTGGGATGCGGTCTTTGCACCCCACCGTGGAATGCCCGGGAAGCCGTCAGCGCTGTCACCCATCAGACCAAGGTAATCCGGGATGGATGCCGGTCCAATGCCAAACTTCTCCACCACCCCCGCATCGTCATATAGGATGCCCTGCCGCCTATCCAGGCAGACGATTTGTTGGCCTTGCACCATCTGGGCAAGGTCCTTGTCGGGTGAACAGATGACTACCTGGTCCACCTGAGGATGCACACCCCAACGCGCGGCAGCGGTTGCCAAGGCATCGTCCGCTTCATACTCGTTCATTGGCCACACAACCATGCCCAGCGCTTCCACGGCCTGCTCGGCAAGTCCAAATTGGCTTTGCAAGTCCTCAGGCACCTCTCTACCGTCCTTGTAGCCATCGAACAAGTCGTTACGGAACGACCCGACGACATGGTCGAAGGCACAGGCCACGTGGGTGACATCGCTCTGGCGTAGCAGCGTGAGCATGGAACGAACCAGCCCCTTGACCGCCCCCACAGGCCGCCCGTCAGGCGACTGGCTTGGTGGCGACGAGAAGTGTGCTCGATAGAGCTCGTATGTTCCGTCTATGACATGGACTTTCATAGGGTGAGGGTTACCTCTTGTTCCTCTGGCTATACCGGCAATGATAGGGCACCGGGATACCGTGTTGCCAGCCCAAAACAAGGCATGTTCGTGGGGTTTCGCCGGGCGCTTCGGGTTGACAGGTTCATAGCCGACCGTACACTCAACGCTATTACCGTGAGGAGTGACCCTGGAACATCTATGAACGAACCACACCCCAAAGTCGCAGAGGCCCTGGCTGCACTGGTCATCACCCATGAGATCATCTCGTGCGAATCGGAATACGCTGATACTGCGGAGTTCTGTCGAGAGGACGGCTACCCGCTGGAGACCAGCGCCAACACCATCATCGTCACGTCCACTCGAGGCGAGAAGGTGTACTGCGCGTGTTTGGTGCAGGCATCGGTACGGCTAGACGTAAACCACGTGGTGAAGCGACTGCTAGGTGCCTCGCGCGTGTCCTTCGCATCTGCTGACGAGACCCGTGAACTCACCGGGATGGAGATCGGTGGAGTCACGGTGTTCGGGCTGCCCGCCAACTTGCCCTTCTACGCCGATGTGGCCCTCAAGTCGCAGCCATACATCATCGTGGGCTCGGGCAACAGGACATCCAAAGTCAGGATGTCTCCAGATCAGCTTGGAAAGATACCGAACTGCTCCTTCATAGAAGATCTATCAATTACCTAAGCTGCTGACAGCAAAGAGGCTATGGAAACTACCAAAGAGAACCCCAAAATCTTCTACGGCTGGTACCTGGTTGGCGTCTCACTGATTAGTGGCGCCTTCCAGACCGGCATTGGCATTTGGGGTGTCAGCGTCTTCGTCAGCCCCATGGAGGACGAACTCGGCTGGTCCCGCACGTCGTTCATGGTAGCCCTGAGCATCCGCACAGCATTGACCGGTCTGCTTTCCCCCGTGGTCGGCCCCTGGCGTGACACCAAGAACGGCCCCAGGGCGTTGATGCTTGTCGGCTCCATCATCCTGGGTATATCGCTCATAGCACTGAAATACGTGGACAGCCTCTGGCAGTTCTACCTCTTCTTTGGAGTGTTTGGCTCCATTGGTGCTTTAGGAGCAGGGGGCATCCTGACCCAGACCATTCTCCCCAAGTGGTTCATCCGCAAGCGTGGTAGAGCCCTTGGTATCGCGTCGATGGGTGGTGGCACAGGCCCGCTGATATTCCCCATAGCCATCCTGGGCTTGATTACCTGGCTGGGGTGGCGCGATGCATGGTTGTTCCTGGGCGTGCTGGCCCTGGTGCTGCTGGTGCCCCTCTCCTTCCTGGTGAAGACGAGGCCTGAGGACATGGGCCTTCTGCCTGATGGTGTGGCGGAGATGCCACCTGAACCTGCGACAAGAACCAGCAATGTTCAAACATCTCGTAGGTCGGGTAGGGAGTTCAGCTTCAGCGGGAAGCAGGCGCTTGGCACACCGGCATTCTGGCTGATTATCTTTGCCTTCGCCCTGGGGGGCCTGGGGCAGCAGGGGTTTCAGGCAAACTGGATTCCATATCTGGAAGGGAAGGGGTTTTCTACAAGCACAGCCACGCTGGCCATCTCTGTTTACGGCGTCTGTTCCGTCAGCGCGCGCATCATCTGGGGTACCCTGGCCGACCAGAAGTCCATTCGGCACCTCATAGTCATCCAGTCACTTTTGACGGCCATCAGCGTACTGGCCCTCATCTACGTGGTCGGGCCGTTCATGCTCTTCTTCTTCGTCATCTTCTTTGGCCTGACCATGGGGGGCTCGTTCATCCTCAGGCCGTTGATCGTGGCGAATTATTTTGGACGTGAGCATATCGGCGCTATCACGGGGTACATGCGACCGTTCCAGGGACTGACAGGGGCGATTGGCCCCATGGCTGTGGCCATCGCTTACGACGCACAGGGTTCTTACTTCTTGAGTTTTGTGGCCGTTATGATCGGCTACGCCTTCACTGGCGCTGTCATCATGCTGGCTGCTCCTCCTAAGGTACCCGTTGAGTCCGTAGACCCAGCACCAGAGTCGAGAGAGCCTAGCGGTTGAGCCCTTACCAGATGCTCAGAGAGTCCAGGAACAACTGGCGGATATCGCCGTCGGTTACCGGCCTCGGAGAAATGCGCAACACCCGTTGTTGGGGCATCGTGCCCGTCGTCAGGTCAGTCACGTCATCGGGTTCGTAGCCCACAGCGCCCAGACCGTTCGGCAGCCCAAGGGTCTTGATGAGTTTGGCCAACAAGCCCGATAGCACCTCTCCCGCGTCCTCGCCACCTGCGTTGGTAATGTCTGCGCCCATGACCTCGGCAATTTTGAGGTGACGCTGCGGGTTCGTCGGCGCTGTGAACCGGAAGACGGCGGGCGCGTTCAAAATGACGGACATGCCGTGGGGTACCAACGGGTGGTTCACCGGGTAGCCTTCAGCTACAAACTCCTTCACCATCCCTGATACTGCATATGACATCCCATGGGGAACGTGACAGCCCGCGTTGCCGAACCCGATGCCCGCGTACGTGGCTGCCAGAAGCATCTGCCCTCTCGCCTCATGGTCCGTGGGGTCCTGTGATGCCCTCACGATGTACTTGGCTCCCATCTCCGCCGCTTTGAGCGCCCAGATATCGCTGATGGGGTTGGAGCCTTGATACGATGGCCTGGCACCCGGGTGTTCCGGTGCGGCGCGTTTATCGAACGGCAGCGCAGTGAACGACTCCAACGCGTGGGACAGCACATCGAAGCCGCTGCAAGCCACAACCATCCCCGGCAGCGTGCGTGTGTTCTCAGGGTCGATGAGGCCCATGTCAGGGCGAAGCGCCCGGTGGGCGATACCCGTTTTCGCCTTCATCTCAAGGAAATCGAATATCGCGACGCCTGTAGTCTCGCTACCGGTGCCTGTGGTTGTGGGGATGGCAATTAGCGGCTTCAGTGTCCCGGGCACCAGTCGCCCCTCGCCGATGGGAGCATTGACGTATGCCAGGAAGTCGGCGGGGTATGTGGCGTACAGGTTCGCCGCCTTCGCCGTGTCGATGCTTGAGCCGCCGCCGACGGCTACGTAGCCATCGAAGTTGCCCTCAGTAGCGAATGCGATGGCCTGCTTCATGGAGACGTCCGTGGGCTCAACGCTTACCTGATCGAACAACACAGCGTCTATTCCCGCAGCACGCAGCGACTCCATGACGGTTGCTGCCGGTTCGCTGTGGGTAAGTTTGGGGTCAGTAATGACCATGACCCTACGGGCTCCCATGCGGTTGATCTCATAACCAACCTCCCTGGTGACCCCAACTCCATATTTTATGCTGGAAGTATCTATAGTGAATGCTGTCTCTAACGACGTAGTCATCGGTACCTCATATTGCTAGTTTCGCCGTGTTGCCCGGACTCAAGAAGCCCTAAGCATTATTGCCACTCATTTGCGTCTCGGAGGTCGGTTGTAGCTCTTCGATTCGAGTCCGCGGTGGCCTGGCCAGCAACATCAGCCCAGCGGAAACGAATGCGCCGGCACCCATAGTGAACAGGATGGTGTCGTAGCTGCCTGTCCTGTCGAACATCCAACCAGCGATGAACGGACTGATACCGCCACCCATAGCCGTGATGGGCGCAATCATGCCACGGATTGCCCCCAGATGCTTCCTACCGTAGTAGTCAGCCCAGATGATGTTCTGGAATACCGCTGCTGCCCCTGCCCCGAACCCGTAGAGCACTGCGAAAAGAAAGAGCAGGTACAACGTGTCCGCCAGTCCCAGCACTACCAGGCTGGAGGCTCCAAGGGTGAAGCAGACCGATGCCAGAAACCTGGGCGGCACCCTCTCTGATAAAAAACCGACTATTGGCTTCACCATGAGTGAGCATGAAGAGAGGGTGATACTCACCATACCGGCGACACCAAGGCTGTAACCCTTGTCGGTAATGGCCGGGATCTGATGGATGGTGAAGATTCCCATGGCCATCCCCATGAACAGGAAGGCTAGCAGCAGAACGTAGAGGGTTGGGGTGCGCAACGCCTGGGACAGCGTCCAATCGATGCGATGAAGCACAGCGGTAGTTCCGGAAGGCTGCGATGCGGCGCGTTCATAATCCGCGTCTGAATCACCATCAGGATGAAGCCCAATATCCTCTGGTTGTCGACGCATGGTGAACAATGCCAGGGGAATGGTCAGAATCCATGTCGTCACGCCCAGGATGATCCACGATGTCTCCCAGCCGAACGTAGTCACCAGGAAGATGTTGATTGGCACAAACACGATGGAGCCAACGGGGATGCCCATGGTGTACATGCCCATCGCCCTGCCACGCTTTCGGACGAACCACTTGGCTACGATAGGCCCGGTGAGCAGGTTGCCTCCGAAGGCCAGCTGCCCCACGCTCCAACCAACGCCGAAGAGTATGTAGAACTGCCAGATGGTATCCACACGTGCGAGCATGATGATGCTTGCGCCAGCTATGAAGCCGCCAGCTACGTAGAGGGTCTGCGCACCCATGCGTTTGTCGACGATTGGCCCCAAAATCGGTCCCAACACCGCCATGACAATGGCTCTGATGATGAATACCCCGGCCATCGCCGCACGTGACCAGCCCAGGTCCTCCGTCATCGGCTCGACGAACACGCCAAGGCCTACTCCGCCGATGCCCATGCCCACACCCGCGCCTACGAACGACGTGGCTACAATCCACCAGCCGTGGAACATTTTTGTTGGCGATGGTGTTGTGCGTTCTTCCATATCAATCGAGGCAGTGTAGCAGGGATTAGGCCCGCTGAGGCTTCTTGATTGCAGACCCCTCAGCCCACGCAGCAATCGACAGCGTCAGTATGCCAGCGGCGCAGACGAAGAGCAGCGTTGTCAGCCAGGACGAGTAGTCGCCCGTGCGGTCGAACGAGAGCCCGGCGAAGTACGGCCCTGTGGACATGCCCAGGATGAGGATGGAGTAGATGGAGAGCCGAATGACGTTGTAGTGGGCCCTTCCGTACACGTAGCCCAATCCAGCCCACAGGACAGGCCAGACAGCCCCGCCGGAAGCCAACAGCAGGGTGGCAATTACATATGACCAGATGTCTGTGGCCCACAGCAGGACGCCTACACCGGCGGTCACGCCCACCATGACTCCCACTAGGACCTTTGCGCCGCCGAACCGGTCCGTTGCCCAACCACCGACGATCACGTACGGGACGGCCATTACGAGTTGCACGCTCAAAAGTGTAGCTCCCATGGACTCCGTGGAGCCCTTGGAGACCAGTATTGCGACGAAGTGGGCGATGACGCTCAGATTCGCGAAGAGCATGCACGCCGTGCCTAAGCCAACAACCCAGAAGAACCACGTTCCCATGGCCTCTCTCAATTCCATGCCCCCTGGGCCTGAACCAGGCTGACCGGGGGGTTGCGGAGTGGCTTGCTCTATCCCATCAGGTGTCAGGCCCATCTCTTCAGGCGTGCTTCGAGTGAAGATCATGGACGGTAGAGCGGCCGTGATGAAGACGACTCCGCCGATGGCCGTGGCCCATCGCCAGCCGAAAGAGGAGATACCCAGCGCCATAATCGGCAGCAGCGCGGCCCCGGCACCGTGGAACACACTGAGCAGCGCAAGTGCCTTAGCCTTCTTCAGGTTGAACCAGTTGTTGAGGATGGGCGCGCCCGCGTTCAGGATGGACCAGTTGTAGGCCAGGCCCAGGGGCAATGCAATGATGACGATGACCTGCCAGAGCGACTGTGCGATAGAAAGAAGGAAGAAGCCGCCGGTGGAGATGAGAAGCCCTACTACCATGATTCGTCGCGCGCCGTAGCGGTCCATCAGCCAACCGCCCAGGGGCGCCGTAGCAGCTATGACCAGTGCCTCTACCGTGAACATGAGGGAAATCTCGGCCCTGGTTACCCCCAGGTCCTTTTCGAGTGGAAGCACCAGAAGGCTGCGGGCGTTGATGCCGACGCCGGACGCCACAAACCTCGTGAGCGATAATAGCAACACAATGCGCCAGCCGTAGAATATGCCACGGCCTAAGTTTGTTTGGAAGGATATTGGTAGCCCGCTGAGCACTCCACTCCCCTTGAGTCACATTGAAGACTGTTCAGCAGTGTAGGCGGACAAACGAAGCCTGTCCATGAATTACGGACAGGCTTCGCTCTTCCTGACTTGTGACTACGGGCGTATCTGTGGCCTACGGTGCTCCACGTCGAGAGATGAAGCGGTACGGGTCGTCAGAGGTGCGTAGGAGACTGACAAAGGCGTTCAGAGCCTCTGTACTGGTGGTGCGGTAGTAGTTGGAGAGCGACACCCGCAACGGCCGG
>JAPYRQ010000033.1 GCA_029936935.1 Dehalococcoidia bacterium
GGCAGAGGCTGCGCACATTGTGGGTTCTGTACTGATGGTGGGAGTACATCCAAAGCATCAGGGCAAAGGGCTGGGTAGGGCCGTCCTGTACTGCGGAATGAAATCGCTGTTGGCGCGTGGCACCACCGTAATCGAACTCACCGTGGACAGGGACAACGCGGCTGCAAGAGAACTGTATACATCAGTGGGGTTCGTGAAGGCAGGCGGTCAGGAATGGTACGAGGCGGCGCTGTCGATTGACTAGCTGGTCTTCCGTTTGTGGTGTGCCCTGGTGACCTCTTCTGCCAGGACGCCCCCTGACAGGATGATTCGAGTAGCCTCGTCAAAGCTGATCTCCGTCTCCGTCACATCTTCTTCCTTCACAAAGGCCATGTACCCTGATGTGGGGATGGGGATCGTAGGAATATAGACTGTTAGATACTCCTCACCATTCGGCATGATGAATCGACTGGTCACAACCCCCAGAGACAGCATTCCGAGGCGAGGGTATTCCAGGACAACGACAGGCTTTTCGGAAAGTGGGTTGTTATCTGAGAACATGTCTGTGACCTGGCGAATGACGCGGTAGAAGCCTCGCACGAAGGGGATGCTCTCAATAGCGCGATGCCAGTAGTTGATTGCTTGCGCGCCCACTACCGTCCGTGCTATCCAACCTAAGATGTACAGCGACACTACAAGGATGAATATGATGGTGATCTGAAGGTAGATGCCAGCGAGGTAGGTCACTTGACCCTCTGCAAGGTCAAACACCGGGAGCAGAGCGTCGTAGAGGAAACCCCAGATGAATCGCAGGATCAGGTAGGTGAGAACCAGAGGTATGAAGAACAGGAAGCCCGTAGCAAGGTGAGCCCTGATGTGTGTTTTACATCTAGCAAAGAATGAAGGTGATTGGTTGCCGGTGGTCATACGGCCTCCTTTGTCTCAACCTCCCGTGATATCAGGTCTTCATAGAGAGTTGCGAACCGTTCGACTACTGATTCCCATGCCATCCCCTGTGCACGGTGGTAAGCGGCTTTGCCCATTGTATTCCGTAAGTCGTCATGGGCCAATAGGACCTCCAAGCGTTCAGCGAAAGGCTCAGGGCAATGCCAGGGTACCAGGTACCCAGTCTCCCCGTCTTTGACCAGAGATGGCAGCCCGCCTACGCGAGCGGCGACTACGGGTGTCCCACAAGCCATGGCCTCCAGAGCCACCAGTCCAAAGCTCTCATAGTAGGAAGGGACCATCAGCAGATCCGCCGCACTGTAATACCAGGGCAGGTCCTCATGGGGAACCGCACCCTCGAATCGAACACGGTCGGTCATTCCTAGAGCATCGGCCAGATCAACCAGCCGTTTCGCTTCAGGATCGTTCTCAAGATCGCCACCTACCAGGATGACCGTGACGTGGTTCCGGTCTTCCAACAGCGCTGCAGATGCCAGGGTAAGGTCTACGCCTTTGAGGGGGTCAAGGCGCCCCACGCAGAGGATGACCTTGTCTCCATTGAGGCCCAGACGCCTCCGGGCTTCCTCTTTGTTGCGTGGGTGGAAGAGGTCTATGTCCACACCCCCGGGCACAACCGCAACCTTCTCAGGGGAAGCATCGTAGAGGCGAGCTAGAAAGTCACGTTCGTGCGCGTCAGAGACCACAATGGCGTCCGTCTCAGCGGCAACCAATCGCTCTATCTCGCTACGTTCAATGGGGTCTTCCATGCCTGATCGAGCCTGTCGCTTCACCTCTGCGAGGGTGTGGAAGGTGGCCACGTGGGGCTTGTCCCATTCCTCAGCCAGGGCGATGCCAACGGGTCCAGAGAGCCAGTAGTGACTGTGAACCAGATCGTATTCAGTGCCTTCTTCAGCCACAAACGACTTTACGTTCTCAATGAAGGTGGGAATATACTCTGGGAGATCCGTCTTCAGAGCCTCCGGCGGTCCAGCTTCAACGTGAATCAGTCGTGAACCCTCTCCCATCTCTACGATGAAGGGGTCAATGGAGTCATGCCTGCGGGAGAAGACATCCACCTGGACGCCCTGACGACCAAGTCCCTGGGCCAGGCTACGGATGTACACGCTCATTCCACCAGCGTCCCGCTCGCCAAGGCGAGCCATGGGGCAGGAGTGGTAGCAGATGACTGCTATGCGCACGCTATGCCGACCTTGAGACCGTCATGCGGAAAACCGCTTGGTCAACGCCGCCAAGGTGGTATTTGTAGGGTTCATCGCCTCGCAGGAATTCGAATGACGTCAGCTTCCGCTCGATGGCATCGCGAATACAAGTAGCTTTCAGGAGCAACCCAACGCTGAGGTCAGCATATTCCGGATCGAACCCACTGTTGTACAGCAGGCGACGACCACAGTAGTCAAAACAAAGGGCTGATGACACCGGCGCACCGTTCTTTTCCAGGAACCAGAGTCCCAGGACGTCGACGCCAGCCAGGGCCACAGCCATCTCCCGGAAGAAGGATTCCCGTTCCGGAGTAAGGAACCGGTGCTTCTCTTCGCGACTCTGACGCATTAGGTCAAAGAAAGAGTCCAATTTCTCTGCTACATCGCCTGGGTCTGTGTAGACCTTGGGTTCAAAGCCCTCCGCAGCTTCCAGTCGTCGGAACTTCCGCCGCAGTTCATGGCGATCCTTCTTACGGAGCTCTGAGAGGTAGGTGTCCCAATCTACTGGCATGGTAAGTGTCGGCGATACGTCCTCTTGTTCAACCAGACATTTCCACCCCTGTCGCTCTGCCATCTGGGGCAGATACTCCAACGTGGGAGATGCATGGGAGAGGGAGGGGAAATAGAGCTGCTGCCATGATTGGGACGTCAGATAGTCCTCCAGGACGGGATAGAAAGAAGCCTCTTTGCCCTGGGGGATGATGAAGTCATGGAAATCAAAGAGATCGGTATCGCCAAGGAAGGAGATCACATCATCCTGGCGTTGCATTGGAGCGATGCCTACAGTCTCACTTGCTTGCTGGAAAGCTAACAGTAGAAGCTCTCGACCTTCGCCGAAGCTGTCCCACCATAATCGTTGCCAATCGTGTGATAGGAAAAACGCTTTGACATCGCAGTCTGGAACCAATGCGTCCCATGATTCTTCTAACGAAGCAAAGCTATGCAGAGTCGTTTCCGTGGGCATCTTACCCCCTGGGGAAATTCTGAAGTTCTGGTCGTTCCCTACATCAAATTCCGTTGACCGGGATTGGTTGCAAGGAAAACGTGTCTGTGCCTATGCCTCGCCTTAAGATGCGGGCGCAGGTGCTGCATTGGGTCCTGAAGAGCGACCTTTGGGTGTCCGAGGCTTTCTAGTAGCTGCCTTGGCCTTGGGTTTCTCTTCTGCGGGAAATCCCATAGTAGGATCAAGGGTGGAAGCAACGGCTCCTGTAGGGGCCTCTGAACTGAACAACGTATTCAGAGCTTCGCCCTCCACAGTCTCATGTTCAATCAGGTATTTGGCAATCTGGTGAAGCTTGTCTTTGCCTGCTTCCAGAGTTTCCTTCGCCAGCGAGTATGCATTTTCCACCAGGGTATGTACCTCAGCATCAATCTCCTCAGCAACGCGATCGCTATAATCCCGCTGCTCGGAAATCTCTCTTCCAAGGAAGATCATCTCTTCACGTTTCCCGAAAGTCCGGGGTCCGAGCTTCTCGCTCATGCCGTACCGAGTGACCATTTGTCGTGCGATGTTGGTTGCAACTTCCAGATCATTGCTGGCACCCGTGGTTACGTCAACAAAAATCAATTCTTCAGCTACACGTCCACCCATGGCCATAGCAAGTCTGTCCTTGAATTGGGCCTTGCTCCACATGTGGCGATCTTCTTCCGGTAGGAACTTGGTATACCCACCCATGTTGCCACGGGCGACTACCGAAATCTTCTGTACCGGATCGGCATGAGCGAGGGAGTGGCCTACAAGGGCGTGTCCGGCCTCATGGTATGCAGTAATCTCTTTTTCATGCTCAGAGTACACACGACTCTTCTTCTCAGGCCCGGCCTCAACCCTGTCTACTGCTTCAGCAAATTCATGGGCTGTTATGGTCTTCTTCCGACCACGCCCCGCGAGGATCGCTGCTTCATTGACCAGGTTGGCCAGGTCAGCTCCACTGAAACCCGGAGTTTGCTTGGCAACAACTTCCAGATTCGCGTCCTCGTCCAGGGGTTTGCCCTTCGCGTGGACATTGAGGATAGCTGTACGCCCTTTCACGTCCGGCAGGTCAAGCACCACACGGCGGTCGAACCGGCCTGGCCGCAGTAACGCTGGATCCAGGATGTCCGGGCGGTTAGTAGCAGCCAGCACAATGACGTTGGCGCCGGAGTCAAAGCCGTCCATCTCAACAAGGATCTGGTTCAGCGTCTGCTCACGTTCGTCGTGGCCTCCACCAAGACCGGCGCCGCGATGGCGTCCGACCGCATCGATCTCGTCAATGAAGATGATGCATGGAGCGTTTCGCTTAGCCTGATCGAACAGGTCACGGACGCGGGACGCACCCACGCCTACAAACATCTCAACGAATTCTGAGCCGCTGATGGAGAAAAACGGCACCTCTGCCTCACCGGCAACTGCCTTGGCGAGCAGCGTCTTACCGGTGCCTGGAGGGCCAGCCAGCAATACACCCCGGGGTACGTGGGCACCCAGAGAGGTGAAGCGTTCTGGGAACTTCAGGAACTCAACGACTTCCGCGAGCTCTTCCTTGGCCTCGTCTTCGCCGGCTACGTCGTCAAAAGCTACACTTGGACGGTTTGCCATGACGACTCGCGCCTTGCTCCGCCCGAAGTTCATGGTCTGAGAACCGGAGCCTTGTGCCTGCTTCATCATGAACAGCAGGAGGCCGCCGAAGAAGATCAATGGCAATAAGCCTAAGAGAATACCGAAGATGCTACCGAATCCACCGCCGCCCTTGATAACGATCTCAAGACCTGTAGCTGCAGTGTCTACTTCCGCCCGCTCAAGGGTTTCAACAAGGCTGGAACCCTCTTCTTTTCGGGACTCGAATACAACACCGAGTCTGGTGGTGACGGTGAGGTCATCACCGCTGATTTCTATTTTCTGGAGTTGATCTGCTTTGGCCAATGCAACGACTTCGCTAATGGGAATATCGTTTGTGCCGTAGCTGGGTTGGATGAACGTGAAGAACATGGCGATAGCTGCCACCGCGATGATGACATAAATAAAACTATTCCGTAAAAGATTCGGGCTCATGAATCCTCCGTGAAAAGCCTACTCCTCGCAGCGGCTTTCCAGCTTCATTTTACTCTAGACCCCAGGGAAACGCAAAACCAGAGACACCTTTTTGTGCTATTGCCCACACCTATGAATCAATACTGGTGTTGGGTGGGTTCTCCAAGTCGGTTGTGGCGCCTCACTCATGGATATACCTCTCCCTCTTGGTAACGATTCCATCCTGTATAGGATAGTACGGAATTTCAACCCATATCGCTCCATTAGGTGCGGCTGAGGGTGAGGAGATGCTACCTTCGCCAATGTTCATGCGTTGTAGCTAGTATGGGGCCACTTAAGCAGGTTCAAACGTGGCTTCATACGTGCAGAGGTTGTTCCCAACGGTGATACGGGAGGTGTTGGTAATTGGGGTTCCCAATATCTCAGTGATGAGGTGGTGGTCAAGAGAGCAGACAGCGTCGCTTCCGTTGGCAACGCCACGGTAAGGGCAGTTACCTAGAGTGACTCTAATACCATTATCCATGGGTTCAAGTTCCGGGGCGAACTGTTCGGCTTCCAGAACCAAACCTAGGAGTCGTGCGGGGTCGTCGGAGGGACGTCCTCGGAATTGGGCTCGATATTCCTCCACCATCGTATGCGCAATTTGCGCCAGCAGTGTACGAGCCATAGTGGCATCGGCGGGAGAACCGTCGTCATTGTCGTCATCTAAGCTCTGGAGGATGCGTTGGAGGAGGAGGTGGTACCGCTTGGGCATTAATTCATGGCCCTCTTCAGTGAGGGAGAAGGCATGCTCCGGGCGCCCTTGCTTCCTCCGGACTGCCTTGAAGCTCACCAGTCGGTCTCGTTGGAGGATGTCCAGGTGACGGCGGACCGTTGCCGCGGCAAGACCCAGGTCAGTACTCAGTTGGTCTACCGTGGATGCTTGTCGTTGAAGCAGGGTGATAATGCCGAGGCGGGTACCTTCCATCGTACGCATCCTTAGAAATCATTACTGGGGAAAGGCCACGGGGTCTCATCTGATTGTAGGTCGGTTAGGTTAGGGTGTCAAAGGATAAACAGTATTCTTTAGTTAAATACTATTTTTAGAGCAAAAACTTGACAAAGACGAAATCCTGCGCTAGGGTATGTTGTCTGGTTTTGAGTATTAAATGGAGATAGACGTAATGAATGCCGAGCATGAAGCTGTGATGGAAGCTTCTAACGCTACGATTTCAACAATGACCTGTTCCCATCACTGGGTCATAGACACCCCCGCGGGACCTCTCAGTAAGGGCCGATGCAAGTTGTGCGGCCAGGATAGAGAGTTCCGAAATTCCCCGGACAATGCCTTCTATTGGGAAGACGACGCTTCTCGTAAGGCTGCAGCCGCTGCAAGCAATGGCGCATCAACATCGGCAGCTGCCCCCGCACGAGCTGAAGGGTCTGAAGATTAGGTTCCCAATCACCAGGCACCAGTAATTCGGTGAAGCAAAGAGAGCGTCCTGATTAATCAGGACGCTCTCTTTTTATGCCTTTTCCAAGATAGTCTACGGAGCTTGTTCAGCAGGCGTTTCTTCTGATTCGCCTTCACCTTCAGCAACAACCGGCCGTGGCCTGTAGTAGACCCCCCAACGTTGCATGATCTCGCTCACCTGGGGTAGTTCCAACTTCACCAACTCTCGCATGAAGCCCGCCAGGGCATGAGCAGGAAGCAACTCCTCAGAGCAGACCCAAGACGCCTCGCCGGGTATGGTGTAGAGCACCCCGCTTTGGTGAGGGCATTCAATTTCCAATCGAGAACCCTCAGTCCCCTGACGTACCGTAATACCAGACTGGCTCATTATTGTTTCCTTGTTGTTATTGCGGGACTAGAGGACGATGGCGTCTCGCCCGTGCAGGTAGTTCTGCAGGCTTTGTGCGGTGTTCCTGTTCACCAGAGGCCGCTGAAACATGGGGTGGGTTGCGCTACGGACCTCGTGCTCAATCTCAAAGAGCTTCTCGCCCGTGTCCAGATCAATGATGTCCTGGAATCGATACTGGAAGTCGTTCGTCTCTTCAGTGACCAGCCCACGCTCCTTCAGGAAAGCGTGCGGCGCTGAGAAATTGGTGAGGTACACGGCGATGTGATGGCCGTCGTACGGGGCCAGTTCTGCCGATGTCTCGCGGAACCGCAACTCCTGGCTCAGTCCCATCCGAATGCGAGCCACGTTGCCGGCGGCTTCGTCGGTGACCGTCGCCGGGGCCTGGATGATCTCATTATAGAATCGCGCAATGCCTGGCGCTGTTCCCATGGGTACCGTGAACTCTACGTATCGGATGGCCACTGGCATCTCATTGGCGCCTGTGGCTCCCTGACTGCACCGGAACTTGTTGCCCCATGGTCCGGTGACCAGCGCTTCATCGCCCTCCAGAGAATAGCCGTACTGCGTGCCTTCCAGAAGGGGCTTCGCCGCTTCCAACCGGGCCTTCAAATCGTCCATGCTCTGCATTTCCATGCCGATGTGCCCTCGCAGGACCTGCTGGCCTCGCGTAGGAAGGTGGAACTGCTGTTTGCCTGCGTTGGCCCACATGTTGTCCTGGCCCACCATCATGTACGGATCCCTGGTGAGGCCGAGGGCAGAGATATAGAAGTTGATTGCCGTCTGTTGCTCCGGCACCAGAACGTTCACGTGTTCCATCGCAAGGATATTACCCACATCCTGGGTACTTCGGTCATACGTCGCTTCCACCACCATGACATCCTCCTTGACCTGTATTGTGCGGTCCGGCGTGGGTACGCTGGAAGCCGCTGATAGTTCTGAACGGGCCTATTATGCCAGACCTTCAGCGTAATCGGCTACTGCCTTGAAAGAAGACGTTGGAACGCTTACTACGATGAACGTGGGACAAAAGAAAAGCCCCCGAGTATTCGAGGGCTTTTCTATGCTTTAAAAAAAGACTGAGCGTTTAGGCGGGAACCGCCTCCACTGTCTCTTTGAGGATCTTCTTCATCACACGGACTCTTTCGAGGTCCGGGTACTTGCCATCTTCGGCCTTGCGGTCAAAGATCTTCTTGCCATCCAGGATCACCTCGAGGATACCGCCATCGGTTGGTGTCATGGTGATGGCTACCTGGTTGCCGACTGACCCAAACATCTCAGCTGCTATCCAAGCAGCTTGTGGGAAATAGCCTCAACCTACGCAGTAGATGATCTCAACGTGTGCTTTGCCTTCCATATCTTCCTCCCCACTAAAGTATTGGAGAAACCGTAGCACCGCTTGCGATGACGTGTCAACGATGCATTCCCGGCAATCGAACGGGGGCCCGGCGATGCGCTTGGCCCCCGCAACTTGTCGAAGCCAGGTGATGTCTCCCGACTTCGTTATTCACTTGTTTGAGCTAACTTCCTTTGGTAACCGCCTGGTCTCGTGGGTGCAGGGCAAGCCCTGCCTAGCCACACTTGCTGAAACCGCACTCGCGGCACATCTGGCAACCCTCCTGATAAATCAGCGGACCGGAGCAGTCAGGACACAGGCCCCAACTTGAAAGACCGGGTTCGTTCAGTACCGGCAGGGAGGGCGCCTGAGACAGCAAGGGCGGAGTTACAGATTCCTTGACGCCCTCTTTCTGGAACAGGGCGTACTGTTCGCTGTATGGCTTGCCCGGCTCAGCGCCAGCCGCTCGAGATAGCGCCAGCGCAACAGCGTCCGGTGCAGAACGCACCAGCGTACCCTCGCTCCACACAGGTTCGTCCGTGATGCCACGCAACTGCGAGATGATCGACTCCGTGTCCACACCCGCTCGTAGTGCCATGGACACCAACCGTGAGATGCCCTCCAACTGCGCAGAGTCCGAGCTGCCGGCTTTGCCCAGGGCGGTAAACACCTCGAAGGGCTTGCCGTTCTCGTCGAAGTTGATGGTGATGTACATGTTGCCGTGGCTGGTGCGTACGCGCTCCGTGACCCCTCGTACCTGCGATGGTCGCTGGCGGGGTACCAATACGTGCTCGTCTTCCACTGCTGCATCCAGCACTGCCACGTTCGACTTCTCAGCCGTTCCTGCCGTCAGGACTTCCTTTTCTCGACTGCCTGCACGGTAGACCGTGATGCCCTTGCAGCCGGACTCCCATGACTGCAGGTAGGTGTTTTCCACATCCTGCACCGTCGCCTCGTTGGGGAAGTTGATGGTCTTGGAAATGGCGGCGTCCGTGGATTCCTGGAAGGATGCCTGCATCCGTACGTGCCACTCCGGGGCGATGTCCGGTGCTGTGCTGAAGACATCCTTCACCCACTCGGGGACATCGGGACTCTTCTGCAGTGAGTTGCCCTGGGACAACCACTCTGCCAGCTCATCGCTGTAGAATCCTTCTTCGCGCGCAACTGCCTTGAAGGCATCGTCCACGTAGTAGAGGGTCTGACCGTCTAGGATGTTTTGCTTGCGGAAAGCCAGAGCGAATATCGGTTCGATGCCGCTGGAGCAGCCTGCAATCATGGAAATGGTGCCCGTAGGGGCTACCGTGAGCTGGCAGGCGTTGCGCTGAGGCTTCATGCCGGCGATCTGCGCTCGACTGCCCTCCCATGCCAGGAACGGGCCACGTGCCTCCGCCAATCGCTCCGACTCCGCGCGAGCTTCCCTTGCGATGAAGCCCATGACCTGCCGACCGATCTCCACGCCCTCCTCGGAGTCGTAGGGAACGCCCAGCCGGACCAACATGTCAGCGAAGCCCATGACGCCCAGGCCGGTCTTTCGAGTGAGCATGTTCATCTTTTCGATTTCCGGCACCGAGTAGCCGTTGGCATCGATGGTGTTGTCCAAGAAGTGGGCCGCTACCCGAACCGTCTCGCCAAGTCGATCCCAATCGATCTCAGCGCCTTCGGATCCATAGTTGAGCATCTTGGTCATGTTGATGGAACCTAGGTTGCAGGACTCGTAGGGCAGCAGGGGCTGCTCGCCGCAGGGGTTGGTGGCCTCCATGTCGCCCAGATGCGGTGCGGGTTGGGTGCGGTTCACCTCGTCCATGAAGATCATGCCGGGCTCGCCGTTGCGCCATGCCCCTTCCACAATCTTCTTGAACAGATCACGTGCATCCTTCTTCTCGATGACCTCGCCTGTCGATGGGTCGATGCTGTCCACCGTGCCGCCACTCTTCACGGCGTTCATGAAGGCGTCTGTGGCTCCAACGGAGATGTTGAAGTTGTGGATGTCGCCCTCTTCCGCCTTGCAGTCGATGAACTCTTCGATGTCAGGGTGATGCACGCTCATGACGGCCATGTTTGCGCCATCACGTTTGCCGCCCTGAGTGATCATCGTCGATACCGACGAGAGGTGCTTCAGCACAGCGATTGGTCCACAAGCCTTGCCGTGGGTTGTGGAGATGTGGGCGCCCTTCTGTCGCAAGTTGGACAGGGGTACGCCGGTGCCGCCACCGAACTTCTGCACCATGGCAATGTCCGTGGCCGTCTTCATGATGCCGGTCATGCTGTCTTCCAGGGGCAGCACAAAGCACGCCGAAAGGGTTCCCTGATCCGTGCCTGCGTTCATCATGGTGGGGGAGTTGGGCACGAACTCCAGCCGACCCATCATGTTGTAGAAGGCCGATTCGGTCTCTGTGACTTCCAGGTCCGATGCGCCGTAGTTCTTGTCCGGTGCCGCGATGGCTTTGGCAACCCTACGGAACATGCCCTGCTCGTCTTCAACGATCTCAAACTTGTCGTTCTTCAGGAAATACCGATGCTTCAGAACTGCCAGAGCGTTGTCTGTAAGGTGCGGGTCATTGTCAGTCTGCGGCACCGTCATGCCTGCAGGCTCCAGGGCCTTCAGTATGCGGCGTCTCTCGTCCCCACCCGTGGGTGTTGTTGGCATAGGGCGCTCCAACTCCGCAATGGCGTCCTGAAGGGCCTTCTTCACAGTGGGTTCCGTGGCGGCAGCAAGCCTATCTCGCAGTTCTGTGAGTGCTGCGGTCTTTTCCTGGTCTGTCGTCGATCGTTGGTCAAGCATTGTTTTGTGTTTCCTTCCAGGGGGTGTTATCTACTGGGCTCTGCGGGGCGGTTCCATAAAAAGAACCGCCTGTTTCACGAAGTAAAGTGGGGTGAATGGTACTCCGCTAATTCGCGGATTTCTTCGATCTTTTGCGCGGGTTTTCTTTGGTTTCATCTCTTGACATCGGCAGAGACATTTGGGCCTGCAGAGCACTGGCCTGGTTCGGCTCAGGCTCCCGCTGCAGCGCCTCTACTTCCTTGGCAAAGCTCTCCAGGTCTGTGAAGTTCCGATACACGCTGGCGTAGCGCACGTAGGCCACGTGATCCAGAGTCTTGAGACCTTCCATAACCAACTGGCCAATCACTGCGCCAGGTATCTCTTGCTTGCCCAGGCTGGTCAGCCCTCGCTCCACCTGCTCAACCAGTGCGTCTATAGCCTCAACGGAAACCGGACGCTTGGTGCAGGCGTGTAGGACTCCGACCCTGACCTTCTCTCCGTTGAACTCCTCCCTACGTCCATCCCGCTTCACCACCAAAAGAGATGTGGTCTGTACTCGCTCGATAGTAGTGAAGCGCAGTCCGCAACGCCCGCACTCGCGACGACGTCTCACGCCGTCGGACGCATCCCGGGAGTCAGTCACTCGCGACTCATCGTGGTCGCAGTACGGGCATCGCATCTATAGTTGCTCCTACCACTTCATGTGGCCTCTCCCTACTAGTTCTAGTAGAGTCTGGGAACTATGACACAAGATATGGTGCTCGTCAAGATAAATCGATGCGTCACAAACTCTTTGAGGTCGGACAGCGAAATCTGTATAATCCATGAGCTTGCAGTCACCTGTAGACAGACAGTGGAGTAATGATTTGAGAAGCTGCACCCGTGGGACCCTGGGCCTGATTGCCATAACAATGTTCGTGCTCCTGACATCGGCGGCATGCGGTGGTGGATGCGATGCCGGCCAACAGACATACCTGGACAACTGCGCTGCATGCCACGGGGTTCTTGGGGAGGGCCAACCTAACTGGCAGATTATAGGCACGGACGGGCGATATCCCGCGCCCCCGCACGACGGCAACGGGCATACGTGGCGCCACGCGGACGGGCAGCTATATCCGTCTGGTCAAGTTCGGAGGGGCATCGCTCAACATCCCCGACTTCAAGAGCGGGATGCCTGCGTTCCAGGACACCTTGACCGACGATGAGATCGAGGAAGTGCTGATCTACATCAGAACCTTCTGGAACGACGATCAACGTGAATTCCAGAAGGCTAACAGCGTAGGAGACCCGTTCCTGTAGGGTTTTCGTCCTGCAGTAGGGCTGATACCATATCGCGCAGGCAACAGAAATCAGGAGGAACAACCATGTCAGAAGAAAATAAAGCGTTAGTCCGTAGTTTCCTGGAATCGTTCTCCCACGGGGATATAGATGCATGCAAAGCCATGATGGCTGACGACCACATCTTCCACTTCCCGCTGGCCGATGCCCCGATGGACAGGGACAACCATGCAGGTGCGATGGGTGTATTCAAAGCGGCTATCCCGGACCTCAAGTTTGAAATACATGACCAGGTGGCTGAGGGTGACAAGGTGGTATCGCGATTCACCGCCTCAGGAACATTCACCAACGAGTTCCAGGGCCTTCCGCCTAGTGGCGAGGTCATTGAGTTCTCAGGCATCAACATCGCCCAGTTCAAGGACGGTAAGACCATCGAGGAGTGGGATGCCTTTGACACCATGGCAGTCATGGGCCAGCTCGGTGCCATCCATGGATCCCACTAGGCAGACATACCAGCGAAACCGATAGCCCGTTCATTCTCCAATCATGGAGGGTGGGCGGGCTGTTTTATTGTGCTTGTTCGGTGGATCGAATAGGGGCTCTCCGTGAAACATGGTTGGGTAACAGCCAGGTAGCTTAGGTGGAGGACAAGTCCTCCGGGAACTAATGGGGTTGTTGAACCGTTTGAACATTCGTCCCCGGAACGCGGGGCCTTGGTTCCTTAACAGTGAAAGAGCGTGGCCAGGTGCTTTGACGGAGAAAGCACCTGAGTTGGAAATTCTTTTTAGGTAACCGCAGGAAAGTGGGTGCAGGGCAGGCCCTGCAAATTAACAGGCCGCCTCGGTTTCCCGAGGCGACCTGTTGGCGAGGGAGGGGCCCGAACATTCGGGCGGTGTTGAGGGGGTGGAGGTTATAGCCCGTTTAGTCGGGAGGTGACCCGACGACGTGCCAAGGAGGAGGATTTTCGCAAAAATGGTGGTAAATCAATTTCAGGTTCCCGCGTCTCTCCGGTTCCGGCGCTGCTGGCCATAAGCTCAGCAAGCTCCTCTTCGCGGGAAGAACTCATGGTGTCCATCGTGGGGAAGCCCGTTGCGATGATGGTGATGCGGACTTCGTCCTCCATCTTCGGGTCAGTGACCATACCGAAGAAGATGTTGGCGTCCGGATCCACCACTTCACTGATGGTGTCCGCTGCGGTCTGAACCTCGCTCAACGTGAGGTTTTCTCCGCCGGTGATGTTGAAGAGTACACCCTTGGCGCCCTCAATGGAGACCTCGAGAAGCGGGCAGGCCACAGCGGCCTTGGCTGCCATGACAGCTCTCTTCTCTCCGTTGCCAACGCCAATGCCCAACCAGGACGGGCCTGCGTGGGACATGACGGTCTTCACGTCTGCAAAGTCCAGGTTGATCTCACCTGGGACGGTGATGAGCTCCGCGATGGACTGTACTGCCTGTAGAAGCACATCGTCGGCCAGAGCAAAGGCACTGGACATAGTGACTTGTTCATCGCTGATAGCGGTGAGGCGGTCATTCGGGATGACGATGAGTGAGTCAACCTTGTCCTTTAGTCGATGCACCCCGTCCTCGGCCAGTTTGCGACGTTGTGTGCCTTCAAAAGAGAAGGGCTTGGTGACGATGCCCACTGTCAGCGCGCCGGCCTCTCTGGCGATCTCAGCAATGATGGGAGCTGTGCCGGTGCCGGTGCCGCCGCCCATACCCGCTGCGACGAAGACCATGTCTGCGCCTCTGAGAAGCTCTGTAAGGTGCTCCCGGCTTTCCTCTGCCGCCAAGCGGCCGGTCTCTGGGTCACCACCAACGCCCAAGCCTCGTGTAAGACGCTCACCCACCTGTATGCGCATGGGAGTCTCGCAACGCTGAAGGGCCTGGGAGTCCGTGTTGACTACGATATATTCCACCCCGGGGATCGGGGTTCGGAACATGCGGCTGACAGCGTTTGAGCCGCCTCCGCCAGCACCAATCACCTTAATGAGCGGTGCGGTGTGGTTTCCTGAGAACTCACCTGCTGGGAATGGGAAATCTGCCATGGGTATTCTCCTTCCATCTACATCACGGCACTGTGTGCCGGAGACTTATGAGCCCGTAATAGGGCTAATTTCTTAGAGAGCTACTTTTCTTACACGCTCGCGAAGCCAGCTCAAGGGGCCAGCGTTATTCTGAGCATAGCCGCTATTTTTATTCAGTCTGCGCTCCTCCTTACGGACGGAGTCTATCGATGCCAGGTGGCGGGTTCCCCAAAGGAGTGTCCCGGCGCTGGCTACGTATGCGGGATCTATCATCCCTTCCGGTAGGCCATTGAGCCCCTCCGGTCCGGCGGTACGTACAGGAATTCCCAGAATGCGGCGGGCTACCCGCTCAATGCCAGGGAGGTTTGCGCCACCACCGGTCAGGACGATGCCTGCAGGAGGCATGGCGGGAAAGCCGAAACCTTTAACCTTGAGCCCCACAAGTCGGAACAATTCCTCCGCTCGATCGTGGAGGTAGCGAGAGATGACCCTGCGCTCAACCCGGACCGTTCGGCGATCGCCAAAGGCCTGGATCTCCACATTCTCGTCATCAATGGTGTCCAGTGAAGCTTGACCGTGGCGCAGCTTCACCTCTTCGGCAGTGTCGTACGGGGTATTCAAGGCAACGGCCAGGTCAGTGGTGAACTGGTAGCCACCCAGTGGAAGCACAGCGGCGTTCCAGAGCGCTCCTTGCTGATAGACGGAGATAGTGGTTGCCCCTCCGCCGATGTCCACCAGCGTGACGCCCATCTCCTTCTCATCCCTGGTAAGAGCAGCCTCCCCCGTGGAAACAGGAGTGGCCACAAGAGCACGGACGTTTACCTTGGTGTTCTCAACGGCAGTGACCAGGTTCTGGATGGGTGCCGTCTGTCCCACGATGCACAGGGTTTCCACATCCAGGCGTTGGGCATGCATCCCCACGGGATTACGTACGCCTTTCAGCCCGTCAACGGCATAGAGCCGGGGGATGAGGTGGAGAACCTGGTTCTCGGGAGGCAACTCGGCGGGATACGCAGCATCAACCGCTCGGTCGATTTCCGAGGGTGATAGCGGCGAGTTGTACATCAACGAGCGAAGAGAACCCCATCTAGGAAAGACCTCAATGTGGCTTCCGGAGACGCTCACGTAGGCAGAGGACGGGCTTACGCCGGCAGATCGTCTGGCCTCTGCAACGGAGTTGTGGATAGCTTCTTGGGCTTCCTGAATGTTGACCACAACGCCTTTACGTAGACCCGCAGAGGGGGAAAGGCCAACGCCAAGCACATCCACGTCGCCATTCGCATGACGATGAGCAATGAGGGTGGAAACCTTGGATGTGCCGACATCGATCGCTGTGTGCACGATGTCCTTAGTCATATCGTGTCCCTTTCTTACCTTACACGGGGTTGCCCCGGAAGGTCAGTGGCTCAACTGCCTCATCCCTGCCCCGATTCCTCAGGACGGGTGAGCGATTCATTTGGACTCTGGAACCCTTGGAAACCGCCGGATATAGGGGCGCTAGCCGAGGGGTGGGACGAGTTTTAAGACGTTGGCGGTCTCTATTGCCGTCCGCGTGGCCAGGCCTTGGAGGGGTACCTGTTTGATGTGGCCAGCACCCCTATATCCTCGGTTCCTATCTACTTGGAGACTTATAAGCCTCCATCCAACCGCTCGGACACTCGCATGCGAGCACTCCGACTTCTTGGGTTTACTCGAACCTCCTCTTGGGAGGGGGGAATCGGCTTTTTTGTTATGACTCTCAACACGGGGGACTCACGCATTGTCACCTTGACCTCGCGGTCTTCCAGGGAGTGGTAACTGATGACTACCAGTTTCCCGCCTGGCTTCAGGACTTCTAAGGCCGCTGCCAGTCCTGTGTGCAAGGTCTTGAGTTCCTGATTCACCTCTATGCGGATGGCCTGGAACGTTTTTGTTGCCGGATGAATCCGTCCCCATCGTCCCAACACCTCTTCCACCACCTTGGCCAGTTCGCCTGTGGTCCTCAGAGGCCTGCTCCGCACAATGGCTTTGGCAACGCGCCTTGCCCTGGGTTCTTCACCGAACTCCTGGAGGATTGTCACCAGAGCTCGCTCGGAGTAGTGGTTCACCACATCCTCCGCCAGGGTCTCGCCCTCAGGGCCGAACCGCATGTCTAGCGGATCATCCCGTTGGAAACTAAACCCTCGTCCCTCTTCTGCCAGTTGCAGGCTTGAGATGCCCAGGTCCATCAGTACCCCGTCTGCGGGGAAGAACCCGTGCTCCTTTGCTTCCTCAACCATAAAGGCATAAGAAGCGTTGGCCAGCCTGACTCTGTCACCGAAGGTTGCAAGCCTGGTTCGCGCTGTTGCTAAGGCCGAGGTGTCTCGGTCAAGCCCCAGGGCGCGGCATCCAGGGTCGGCATTGAGGATAGCCTCTGTGTGGCCACCCTCACCCACCGTGCAGTCTATATAGACGCCTGTCGGAACAATCTCTAGCGCACTTAGCACCTCTGCAAGAAGCACCGGCGTATGATGCACTGGAGGTTGTTCCGCGTTATGTGGCGTCACTTTTTAACGTCTCACCCGGCCAATTACAAGTTCTGCCTTGAGGGGATGGAGGCCAGATGACATACTTTATAGAGGTATCCCAAAAGTTTGTCAAGCCCTTGTTTAAGCAATTTCTTAAACAAGTAAAAAAATTTTAACGGAACTTTTAGACTGGATATCTCGTTTTGCGTGCTATCATTGGTCTTTGGCAAGACTAAAACATTAAGGGCGGATTGAAGTGTTCACTGTAGGTGTTCTAACTACGAGTGACATGGGCGCAAAGGGTGAGCGTGAAGACGCCAGCGGCCAGACGATTGTGGAGATGACAACTGCCGCCGGATTCCAGTTGGAAATCCGGGAGGTTGTTCCGGACAATCACGCCACAATCGTGGATCGGTTGCAACTTTGGTCTCAAAAAGTCGATCTGATCCTAACCACCGGCGGCACCGGTTTCGGCCCAAGAGACATTACCCCTGAGGCGACACTCGAGGTGCTGGAACGTCAGGCTCCGGGCCTCTCAGAATACATGCGCGCTGGGACTGCCGAAAAGACGACACTCTCCTACCTCAGCCGTGGTGCGGCGGGAACGCGAGGCAGCTGTCTCATCGTAAACCTGCCCGGAAGCCCCACGGCAGTCCGCGAGTGTTTGGAGTTACTTCTGCCCCTTCTGCCCCACGCAATAGAGACCATGCAGGGCCCGACCCAGCAACACCCCCAGGGCCAGGGTCAGGCTTAACGTCATGGACATTGCTATCCTGACACTCTTCCCCGATATGTTCGCTGGCCCCTTCAGCGAAAGCATGCTGAAACGTGCTCAGGAGTGGGACCACATCTCCATCCACCTGCACAACATCCGCGATTACACCCTTGACAAGCACCACACCGCTGACGACACGCCTTTCGGCGGCGGTCAGGGCATGGTGATGAAGCCTGAACCCCTGTTTGAGGCGGTAGAGGCGGCATTAGCCGAAGTGGGTTCTGCGGAGGGACAAGAAACGCCGGTCATCCTGCTCACACCACAAGGTAGACCCTTCACCCAGGCCATCGCCCAGGAGCTATCACAGTATCCTGCATTGATGTTCATCTGTGGCCACTATGAGGGTGTGGACGCCCGTGTTGAGGCCATTGCCACCGATAGCATATCCATTGGCGATTACGTGCTCACAGGCGGAGAGTTACCGGCGATGGTGATAGTGGATGCAGTAGCGCGGTTGCTCCCGGGAGTCCTTGGCGACGATATGTCGGCAGTTGACGACTCGTTCGCCACGGGGTTGCTTGAAGGCCCGGCGTACACGAGGCCTGCTGAGTATCGCGGTGAATCCGTTCCCGACATACTTCTGTCGGGCGATCATGGTGCCGTGGACAAGTGGCGTCGACAGCAATCGTTGAAGCGCACCTTTGAGCGTCGACCTGACTTGCTTGATACAGCAGACCTCACCAAGGAAGACCAAGCCTATCTGGAGAAACTCAAGGCCGGTGACGCGTAGCTTGAGCTAGCTGTCTTCTGCTGCCTCGCCTCGTCGAGACCACCATAAATGTGCCGTGATGAGTACCCCCAGTGTCAGCCCACCGAAGAGCAAGCCACCAACCACATCGCTGGTCCAGTGGGCGCCAAGGTACACCCGTGACACGCCGATGAGCGCGATCATGGCCACTGAGCCCGTTCGTAGCGCTGTGACCATGTGCCTGTTGCTCGTCAGCCTGGGTGCCAGGTAGCACAGCAACCAAACGCGATAACCGATGTGAAGGCATGCCCGCTTGGGAAGCTCAGGTCACTGAGTTGTTTCCAGACATCCACCCTTTCTGCTGACGGACGCTCTCTGCCTATCAGTACCTTAAAGCCCATTGCTAGCGGCGTACTCAACGTCCCTGCAACCACCAACAGGCACTCCGGTGTCTGTCGCGTGTAGAGAAACCGTGCTAGCACGGTAACGGCACCCATCACCAGGATAGGGCCGTTGCCAATGTAGCTAGCAGTTTCCATGACCCATGGCCAGAACGGGGACGGTAGTGCTTGAACGCTTCGGGTAACGTACAGGTCGCCGGCAAAGGAGCTTTGTGTTGCCGCGCCAATGGAGAGGATACCCAGAACGGCAAACATCGCAATGAAGACCGTGGCCTGCATCGTGACCGAAATCCGTGGATATATAGCCCCAATCCCGTGGCTACTTTCAAACCCTCGCGTTATCATGAACCCGCACTCCCCGTATAGCTAAAGTACAGCGTAAGGTGACTCTGTGCCAAAGGTGACCAAGATAACCCCCCAAATCGTAGGTGTCAGCCAAGGTTCCGACGAGGCCAACAAGGGCTCCGATGAGCTTTCGCCGTTGCGTCGTCAGTACCTGGACATCAAGGCGCAGAACCCTGACGCCATCGTCCTCTTTCGCTTGGGCGACTTCTATGAGACGTTCGACGATGACGCTCGAACGGCTGCGGAAGTGCTGGAGATCGTCCTGACAGGTCGCGAGATGGGGAACGCGGGGCGAGTGCCCATGGCTGGCGTACCTGCCCACGCCCTTGAATCGTATCTGGCTCGACTCATCAAACGCGGCTATAAAGTCGCCATCTGTGAGCAGGTCAGCGAGCCTACCCCGGGCCCAGGGCTAGTCGACCGTGAGGTGGTGCGGATTGTGACGCCGGGGACGGTCGTGGAACCGTCTCTGCTGAACGAGAAGGCCAACAACTATCTGGCAGCCGTGGTGGTCAAGGGCGATGAAGCGGGCCTGGCCTACGCCGATATCACTACTGCGGAGTTCGCCACATCCCAGCTTCCGTTGCTGAGTCTGGCTCTGGAGTTGGAGCGTCTCACGCCCGCGGAGATACTGGCACCCCAGGACTTGGACATTGAGAGCATCATTGGAGCGATGAGGGATACCAGGGCAGACGCTAGGGGTCCTTCTGTGACGTCATTTGAGCCTGGGATGTTCGGGAAAGACCCGGCCAGGCGCACCCTGTTGGACCATTTCAAGGTCAGTACCCTGGAGGCTTTTGGCTGTGAGGGGCTCCCCCTTGCCAGCCAGGCTGCAGGTGGTTTGCTTGCCTACCTTCAGGACACCCAGAAGGGTGCGATATCCCAACTGACGTCACTCAACACCTACACTCCTGAGCGGTACATGACCCTGGATCCCCAGACCCGCCGTAACCTGGAACTCTTCAACGCCGGAAGGTTTGGCGGCGGCACTGCTTTGGTGGACATTCTTGACCGCACTCAAACACCCATGGGGGGCCGGCTGCTGCGTCGCTGGCTGGGCCAACCGTTGCTCGATAGGGCGGAGTTGGAGCGTCGACTCGACGTGGTGGCTTGGTTCAACTCGAGCAGCATCAGACGTGAGGATGTGGCCAAGCTTCTTGGCAGCGTAAGCGATCTTGAACGGCTGGTGAATCGAGTCCGATCCGGCGTGGCATTGTCCCGTGAGCTGGTGGCATTACGGCACAGCCTTGAGGCCGTACCTGAGTTGCTACGTCTCCTATCTGATGATGGCGATGTGACAAACTGGATTTGTGACATTCTCCAGCCATGTGGTGACATTGTCACGGTGGTTGCTCAGGCTATCCACGATGAAGCTGGAACCGTAGGGAGCCAGATTGGTGTCATACGGCCAGGGTTCTCTACCGAGCTGGACAGTCTTCGTGTGGCGTCACGTGACGCTAAAGAATACGTCGCAGGACTGGAAAGACAGGAGCGGGAGCGGTCCGGAATCAACACATTGAAGGTGGGCTATAACAAGGTCTTCGGGTACTTCCTGGAGGTCTCAAATGCCCACTTGGATAAGGTTCCGGAGGAGTACATCAGGCGACAGACGCTGGTCAATGCGGAGCGGTTCATCACCCCTGAACTAAAGGAATACGAGGCGCTGATCCTCAACGCGGATGAGCGGCTTATCGATCTGGAAAGCGCGCTGTTCCGACAGGTCTGTCGGCAGGTCAGTGACGAAGCTGGACGCATCCTTGGGACGGCTGCAGCGCTGGCTCAGGTGGACTTCTTCTGCAGCCTGGCGGATGTCGCTTCACGACATGGCTATGTCCGCCCGATTCTTACTGATGACGGCGCGATGGAGGTCCTTGGCGGTCGGCACCCTGTGGTGGAACGCGTTATCCCATCCGGCACCTTTGTCCCCAACGACATCACCCTGGGCGGCGATGGAGCATCGTTGATGATGCTGACGGGGCCGAACATGGCAGGTAAATCGACGTACATCCGGCAGGTGGCCCTCACCACGCTCATGGCACAGATGGGCAGCTTTGTGCCTGCGGACTCGGCTCGATTAGGCCTCGTCGACCGTATCTTCACACGCGTTGGCCTGCAGGACGACCTGGCGACGGGACAGTCGACGTTCATGGTGGAGATGGTGGAGACCGCTGCAATCCTGCATCACGCCACACCGAAATCCCTGGTGATACTTGACGAGATAGGGCGCGGCACCAGCACCTACGACGGCCTGGCCATCGCAAGGGCAGTGGCAGAGTACCTTCATAGCCATCCGAAGTTGGGCTGCAAGACCCTGTTCGCCACCCACTACCATGAGCTGACCGCGCTGGCCGATTACCTGCCCAAGACGGTCAACTTCAACGTGTCTGTGGTTGAAGAGGCTGGGCATGTGACTTTCCTGCATCGCATCGTGCCCGGCGGTGCCGATAAGAGTTACGGCGTACACGTCGGTCGATTGGCCGGGCTGCCACAGCCTGTGGTCAAGCGAGCGTGGGAGTTGCTGGACGACCTCGAAGCTGATGCTGAACCCGCTGGGAAGGCTACGGCATCTCAATCAGCAGACATGCCCCAACTCTCACTGTGGCCTTCGGCGGACAGTGCACTCAAAGATGAGTTGAGCAAACTCGACATTACGGACATGACGCCGTTAGAGGCCCTGAACAAGCTGTATGAGCTACAGCAGCTCGCTAAAAACAACGAAGCACCTGAAGGAGAATAAAGTACCGATTCGTTTGGTACCCGCAGGAATGCGGGTGAAGGGCTTGCCCTTCGGGTCAAGGCTCAGCCTTGACCTGGTGATATAATCGCGCTGCCCCAAAATACTGGAGGTGTGTCATAGCTAGCCAACGTACCCGTCAACCCATAGAGCGAAACATTGCAATGGAGCTTGTCCGCGTCACGGAGGCGGCAGCAATGTCGGCAGTCCGGTACATGGGCATGGGCGACAAAGAGTTGGTGGATCAGGCCGCCGTGGACGCCATGCGTTACAGCCTGGGATATGTGGCCATGGACGGCACCGTGGTCATTGGCGAGGGCGAGAAGGACGAAGCGCCAATGCTCTACAACGGTGAGCGCATCGGCAATGGTGAGCCGCCTGAGGTGGACATCGCCGTAGACCCAATCGATGGCACCACGCTGCTTTCCAAGGGTCTACCGGGCGCCGTGGCCGTGGTCGCGCTGTCCGCTCGTGGCACTATGAACGTCCCCGGCAACGTCTTCTACATGAATAAGATCGCTGTTGGCCCCGACGCTGTGGGCAGCATCGATA
>JAPYRQ010000034.1 GCA_029936935.1 Dehalococcoidia bacterium
CTGTTAGTTCTCATTGTGACATTGGCAGCTTGTACTCCTGCCGAGCAGGAATCTGCCATAGCTACCGCTACGGCAATCGCGCAAACAGGCAACCCTTTGGTGCCCGTGGTGGTCACGATCAATGAGTCCTTCGGTGTAGGTGATGCACCAGCCCCGGTGGGGCCAGCCGGTGTGGTGACCAATGAATCGTTCACGGTTTCCGACGATCCCTACGTTTTGGGCCCGCTAGTGTTTACCGTCAGTGAAACCTTCTCTGTAGGTGATGCTCCCATCCCAATTGGACCGGCTGTGGTCATGATGAATGAGTCCTTCTCCCTGAGCGATTCGCCCTCCTTCACACCACCAACCGATGCCATCTTTAACGACGATGTATCAATAGCTGAGTCTGTGGTAGTTGAAGTGGCCAGCGGAAGTCCGCCCAAGTTCGACGTCCCCGGCGACGATGCAGGCATTGATACCAAAGTAGGAGCCGAGGTCGTCCTAGTCGTGAAGTTCTCTGACAAAGATGCCAAAGATACCCATACCGGGACAATCGATTGGGGTGATGGAAAGGCCGAACCGGCCAAAGTTGAACAGGTGCAGAGGTTCATTGGTGGCAACCATACATACCATGCCGAGGGAACCTACAAAGTCACCATTACGATCACGGACTCTAGCGGCCTGTCTGATACCGCAACTACAGAGGTCCGCGTCCAGGCTGCCCAACCAGGGGACAAAGACGAAGGAAAGGGCGATGAAACGCCCCCACCGGATGACGGTGGAGGCAAGAGTAAATAACGAGGGAAGTGTTGCCTAAAACCCCTCGCGACAGTGGGTGCAGTACCAGCGTTCGTTCTCGTCAGAAGAATGGCCTGCATTGACCACCACGTGTCGGTTGCTCTCACACTTCTGGCAATAGGGCATGGTCATATCCAGAGCGTCCTGTTGGCTCTGCTTCATGGAGCGCATGACTGAACGGATGAACATGAAGATCACCGTCGCAATCACCGGTACTATCAAAACCCGTATCAACCCAAACATGCCAATCCTCCACTAGAAACCCTGACCAACGCCTAGCAAGTACTACTTTGGATGTCTATCATGCCTTCGAGATGTGCCCTTCATATGCCGGGGGCACATCCCCCGGAACCCTGTGCCAAAGGGGAACCCCTTCGGACTCCCCGGCTTGGCGGCGTGCAGCCAAGGGCTTTAGTCTCCGCCGGAGGCAACATGCACTTTAGTCCCCTCGCCTCAGCGACATATAGGTGCAGGATAAATCCTGCCTACCGCTTATCGATTTTGAGGAGGGCCAGGAACGCCTCCTGCGGCACCTCTACCTCACCCACCATCTTCATCCGCTTCTTGCCCTCAGCCTGCTTTGATAGCAACTTCCGCTTCCGCGAGATATCGCCGCCATAGCACTTGGCCAACACGTTTTTACGCATAGCCTTTACCGTCTCGCGAGCAATCACCTTACTACCTATCGCGGCTTGCACAGCCACCTCGAACATCTGCCGTGGTATGAGCTTCCGAAGCTGCTCCACCAACTCTTTGCCGGCTTCGTAGGCGTTATCGCGATGCACCACGAAGCACAGCGCATCCACCGGCTTGCCGTTCAACACAATGTCTAGCTTCACCAGCGGCCCGGCGCGGTACCCGACGAACGAGTAGTCCAGTGACGCGTACCCCTGGGATCGCGATTTTATCTGGTCATAGAAATCCGCCAGCAACTCCGCCAGCGGCAGATCGTACTGCAACAACACCCTGCCATCGAACACGGCGTTGGAGGCGTCCTCAGTGGGCATGGCCGCGGAGATGTACTCCATGCGTTTGTAGACACCGCGATGTTGCGTGAACAGCTCCATCATGGCCCCTACGAACCGCGACGGTGCGATGACCGTCATTTCCAGCCATGGCTCTCGAGCCTCCCGGTAATTCCCCGGTGATGGCATCAGCGAGGGGTTGGCCACTGTGACCACTTCCTCGTTCGGCATGACCACCTGATACGCAACACCAGGCGATGTGGCGATGAGGTCAAGGTCATACTCTCGTTCCAGCCGCTCCTGTACGATCTCCATGTGCAGCGGCCCTAGGAACCCGCAACGGAAGCCAAAACCCAACGCGGGACTGCTCTCGGGCTCAAAGCTGAGGGCAGCATCGTTCAGTTGGAGTTTTTCCAGCGCTTCACGCAGGTTCTCGTACGACTCGCCGTCGGAAGGGTACAGGCCTGCGAACACCATGAGCTTAAGGGGCTCATAGCCCGGCAGCGATTCCGTATCGGGTCTCGATTCCACGGCAACGGTATCACCGACCCGACTCTCCCCTACTTCCTTGAACCCCGTGGCGATGTACCCCACCTGCCCGGCCTGTAGTACATCGACCGGCGTGTGTCCCGGACGGAACACGCCAACTTCAATCGCCTCCGTAACGGAGCCAGTACCCAACATCCGTATGCGGTCACCGCGCTTCACCTCGCCATCGAACACTCGAACGTACCCGATGACACCTTTGAAGGAGTCGTACTCGGAATCGAAGATCAACGCTCGGAGCGGGTCATCGGTGCTGTCCCTCGGCGGCGGCACCTTCTCAACCACGGCGGCAAGCAGCTCAGCAATGCCCTCCCCGGTCTTGGCAGACGTGAAGATGATCTCATCCTCATCAAAGCCGAACACCTGCACCATCTCGTCGGCAACGCGATCCGGGTCAGCCATAGGCAGGTCTATCTTGTTGATGACGGGGATGATGTGCAGGTCGTTGCCCAGGGCAAGGTAGGCGTTTGCCAGAGTCTGAGCCTGAGCACCCTGAGCGGCGTCCACCACCAGCAGGGCACCCTCGCAGGCCGCAAGCGCTCGCGATACTTCATAGCCGAAGTCCACGTGGCCTGGTGTATCGATGAGGTTGAGTTGGTAGGTCTTGCCGTCCGTGTGTTCATACTTCATCTGCACGGCCTTGCCTTTGATGGTAATGCCGCGCTCTCGCTCAAGGTCCATGGTGTCCAGTACCTGGTTCATCATCTGGCGACGGTCAATTGTGCCCGTATCCTCCAGAAGGCGATCAGCCAGCGTGGACTTGCCGTGATCAATGTGCGCAATGATGCAGAAATTACGGATGAGAGACGTGTCCATAGGGTTCCATCGTAGCATACGGAGCCATTTCTGTACTGCGTGTAATTGACCATGTTCTACCCCGGTGCTAGCCTACGCTCGCCGATTTAGCACCTAGGGAGACGCGTATGGGAGATTCTATAACAGTAGCTTCATTGGACCTGGAGTCGCCTGATGATCTCAGGCTAATTAAAGCCCAGTGGCGTTTCGGTCCTGGGTTGGTTCCCGGCGAGCCCAATGAAGGTCTGGTCGCCCAGTCCCTGGAATCAGCTCCTCGCCTGGCGGACTTCGGTGATTCTGGCTGGGAGATTCTGACGGACCTGGCGCCACGAACGCCGGACACCGGCGAAGGGGGAGAAAACGACCCCGGTTTAAGGAAGAGGCGATCGGTCGGGCTGACGTTCGCGTGGTACCGAATTCGGGTAACCCTTCCCGAGCGTGTAGGCGATATGAATGTGACGGGCACCCAGGTTTGGTTTGAGACCAACATCGATGACTACGGCGAGGTCTGGGTGGATGGCGAGCTAAGCAAAGCAGGAGCGATCAACGGTATGAACGTGGATACCCGTGTCCTGGTCACGGACAACGCCCAACCAGGAACCATCCACATCATCGCCTGCCTCGCAATTAACGGGCCTCTGGCCGCGCCCTTTGGCGGGATCTTTATGCGCTATGCGAAGCTTGAATTCGAGGCGTAGGAGATACTCCCTCCCTGTGGGGGAGGGCTGGGGTGGGGGCATAAGAGCACAAGAATGGCAGCGCGGGACGCATGAACGTCGCGTGGGGCGTCTTCAAGAAGGCCTAACCAGAGCATCCTGAAGACGTAAGGGCTTAAGGATTGGGAGGATTCATGGGTTATTCAATGTTTCTGGCTGGTTTGTCCCATCACGATGTGAAAAAAGCGTCTCCCGGCTATACGCTATACACGCCGATGTCAGCACCGGCTTTTTATTTGATTGATATGGGAGGGAATGTCGTCCATGAATGGGCTGCTCCTTCAGGGACGAAGTCCTTCTATGCGACGTTGTTGGAGAACGGCAACCTGCTGGCCAAGTTGGGAGATGGAACTGAGGTTTTTGGCGAGTTAGGGGGGAACTCAGCGCTCACGTTAGAGATGGACTGGGATGGCAACGTGGTGTGGGAGTACCAGGACACCCTGACGCATCATGACCATGTACGGCGATCAAACGGAAACACCATCGTCGTGATATCTGATGTCCTTAACTCTGATGATGCTTCAAAGATTAATGGAGGCGCTCCAGGCACAGAAGCAGATGATGGGACTATCCGTGGTGAACGATTGAAGGAGATCACTCCCGACGGCCAGGTTGTCTGGGAATGGCGTGCCTTCGACTCTCTGGATCTTGATGCGGACGTTCTTCCTCCGACAGGCCCACGCTCAACTTGGCTTCACTGCAACGCGTTGGAGGAGCTTCCTGATGGCAATCTGCTCATGAGCTTCAACAGGTTGAGCAGGCTTATGATCATCGACAAGAGCACCGGCAACGTCAAATGGCGGATGAACGGCGACATCACCAACAACCAGCACAACCCGACGATGCTAGCTAACGGGAATATCTTGGTTTTCGACAACGGCGGTCTCCGCAACCACTCAAGGGTCATTGAGATTGTTCCGGAGACCCAGGAGATCGCCTGGGAGTACACCGGTGCCCCACCGGACTCCTTCTTCAGCTTTAACATCAGTGGCGCACAGCGCTTGCCGAATGGCAACACGCTAATCTGTGAAGGTAGGTCGGGTCGCATGTTCGAAGTGACGCAGGAAAAAGAGGTTGTCTGGGAGTTCATCAACCCCCTGGTAGTCGATCGTGCAGGGCAACCCAGCCGTCAGGTGTTTCGGGCCTACAGGTACGCTCCTGATTCACCGGAAATCGGCGGCCGGGTGGGTTCATAAAGCCCTAACCCCAACGGAGAAAAGAGAATGCTATGACCCAAAGACTCATCACCGGATACAGCCACATCAACCTCCCGGTCAACGATATGGACAAGTCCATTACGTTCTATCGGGACACCCTCGGTTTTACTCTCCTCCGGAAGTGGAGCGTGAACGAGAGGGTATCGGCGTACGTCTGCTTCCAGGACATCCTCCTGGAGCTAACCACACCCAGCAGGCCGACCCCTGCCGACGAGGATCGCACGGAGACTCGCATGGGTTTCACCGTAGAAAATCTCGACGCAGCCCTTGATGCCTTCCGTGCGGCAGGTGTTACCATCGCCCGTGAACCGTGGGACGCCCAGACATTCTGGGGTAGGCAGGCGTACATCGTTGACCCATCGGGTTATATACTGGCTCTTCGTGAGTGGCGCGCGCCGGACGGCCCACGCTTTACAAACTGGAAGCCAGCCCACGAGGGTGTGGTGCGACTCGATATTTAGGCATAATGTCGCTCAGGGTTTATCCTAGGGCGCGCAGTGTAAAAAGACCAAAAACAAAGGAGACCAACATGGCAGATTTGCCACGACTTAACGGAATCACAAAGGCCCTGGATGCAGGGCAGGTAGTATTCATCGGCAACGGCCCGGTAGACGCCCAGGGAGCCAGCCCCCAGCCCTATGACGGTGTGCTGTTCGAGATGGAACACGGCATGTACGACATCACAGAACTCAACAACGGTCTGCGTTCCATGCTGGACCGGAAGCAGATTGCCACCAGCGGCAGCATCGCCCCGGCGGTGACACCCATCGTACGCATCCCCCCCAATGCTGGCGAGACCAACTGGATCGCCAAGCAGGTACTGGACTCCGGCGTGTACGGCATCATTTGGCCCCACATCGATACGGTGGAAGAGGCCTACAACGCCGTGGCCGCCATGCGTTATCCGCGACGCCCGGAAGACCCGATCTTCGAGCCCTTCGGTCGGCGTGGCGATGCTCCCGGTCGAGCAGCCAACTATTGGGGTGTGACCAACCAGGAGTACTACGAGCGTGCAGACCTCTGGAAGCTGGACGACAAGGGTGAAGTGCTCTGCGCAATGATGATTGAGAGCCCTCTGGGCATCAAGAACCTGCCGGACATCCTTGAGAAGGTCCCGGGCATCGGCGTCATCTTTATCGGTGAAGGCGACCTGTCCCAGGAGCTGGGCGTGCCTCGCCAGTACGAGAACCCGGAAGTGCTGGCCATGGTGAAAGAGGTCAACGACATCTGCAAGGCCCACAACGTAGCCAGGGGTTGGTTCCACACAACCATGGACAACGTGGCCGAGCGGATTGAGATGGGCTACAACGTGTTCATCGCCAACTCCAGCCGCTCCCATGCCCTGCTGCACAAGGGTCGCGAATCCGCTGGCCGATAACCAGATAATTTACCCCCCCCCAACGGTGGGGGGGGCACGCGGGGGTAAGGATGAGCTTACAACACACAATCAAGGCTTTTGTCCACAAAGGGGAAACTCATTACGTCGCCGAATGTTTAGAAATTGCAGTCGTCACACAAGGGACTACCCTGGACGAAACGCTTTCCAACCTTCAGGAGGCAATAGCCCTTCACCTGGAGGACGAAGATTTAGAAGAATTAGGTTTTATATCTCATCCAACCATACTCGTGACGATGGAATTAGAACCTACACATGCCTAGGTTGCGGCGCCTATCAGGGGAGGATGTTCTCCGCATTCTTGCCAAATTTAACTTCGGGATACAAAGCCAGAGAGGGAGTCACGTCAAGCTTCGAGGGACTACATCGGAGGGGCAAAAACAGACTCTCACTGTGCCGCGACACCAGGAGTTGGATACAGGAACACTTCATGATATTTTCCGACAGGCTTGCCGCTTCATTCCCGAAGAGGAGCTCTTTGCTGAATTCTATTCGGATTAAGCCAACCCAATAAGCAACAGGAGGGGAACCATGTCAGTTGATGGGAAAGTAGTCCTCGTCACCGGTGGAGCCCGTGGTATGGGCCGGGAAATCGTGAAGGGCTTCCTCAAGGAGGGTTCCAAGGTCATCGCCACGGACGTTTCGTGGGCACCATCAGGCGTGTCCAATGATACCGAGGACTTCTTCGCCGAAATCAAGGACAACCCCAACGTGCTTGCGGCTACTATGGACATCACCATCCAGGCCCATGTCGACTACGTTTACAAGCAGGCCATGGAGAAGTTCGGCACCATTGACGTCATCATCTGCAACGGCGGTACCCGCCAGCGTGACCTCTTCCATGAGACCCACGGCAGCGTGACCGTGCTTGAGACAGAAGTGAACGACTGGCAGCGCATGTTCGATACCCACGTCTTCGGTAACCTGCGAGTCATCAAGCGCTTCGTCCAGCCCATGATAGATAAGGGGCGAGGCAGCATCATCACATCGGCATCCAGCCAGATTATGAACGCCCATCCAAGGGCTACAGATACCGAGAAAGATGGCCTTGGACAACGCTTTGGAATGAGCAGAGAAGGTCCATACCAGCCCGCCAAGATGGCTCTCGGCGCAATGAGCATCTACCTTGCCGAGGAACTGAAGCCCTACAACATCGCCGTCAACACCATGCTCCCCGGCCACACGGCCACCACAGGCTCCAACGAGCAGGAGAAGGTGCGCAACGAGATTCGACAGCGCAACAGTCCTTCGGCAAACACCTTCATCCCGCGTCGTGTCCGCGCCGACAACGTGGTACCGCTGTCGCTTCACCTGGCAGAGCAGACCGCAGAAGGCATCAGCGGTCGGTGGATCGCCTGCATGGAGTACAACGAGCAGAATGGCTTCGGCGGCTTTGAGACCTGGGGCGTGGCAGAGGACATCGCGGCCCTTCAAGCAGCAGGACGCATGTAGCGGGCTTAGCCCGTTCCGCTGACTCCCGTCCTGAGCCTATCGAAGGGGCAAGGGAAGCGGTAATCTATCGGTACCTCGTGGCCAATATGTTCCACCACCTATAGGTAGCCCTCAGGTCATGTGGGTCCAGGGCTAACCCTGGTGGGTGGTTTTGATGTCACCATTAAAAAGGCGGACAGGAGCAAAACGCCGATCATCGGCCACCAAATGGCGTTGAAACTCCCGGTGACATCGTTGACGTACCCGGCAAGTGGCGCTGCAGTTGCCGCAAACAGCATGTTCGTCGTCAGCGACACGGAGCGGATAGCCCCGGCATGTCGACGACCAAAGTACGACGCAAAAAGCGTACCCTGTAGCGCACCATTCATGTTGTTTGACCATGACCAGGTGTACATGGCCACAATCATCATCAGCGGCGTAGCCATAGACACCGTCAGCACGAAGCACACTGCCATCACCAACATGTTTAATGCGGTGAGTCGCTCCAGTCCTGCGAAAGCCACCTGCCTCCCCAGGGTCACCGCACCCAGAATCGCCCCAAGTTGGGCAGACCCCGCACTCCACGCTATCAGGCTAGGGTCCACACCATTACTGACAAAGTGGACGACCCTGAAAATAAGCATAGAGTTGGTAGCCAACACAAACAGGCTGAATACCATGGATAGCTGCCAGAACTCCCTGGTTCGGATGGCCTCAGCCCTTGTCCATGGATGCTCTGTACTAGCCCTGGCTGCAGCTGAATTCCCTACCGATTCATCCTCGCTCGGGACGTCCCCGTCCGGCAGCAGTCCTATGTCCTCAGGCTGTCTACGTAGGAAGATCAACGACACCGGGATGATGACGACGATGCTAGCGACCCCTATGACCACCCAACCGGTCTGCCATCCATAGTTAGAGATGATCCACTCCGTCGCGGGGAAGCCGAATGCCAGTCCGGCGGGTGCGGCAATCGAGAGGATGCCGAGCGCCTTCGCCCTGTCGCGGACAAACCACTTGGCCACAGAGGGGCTGGTGTAGAACGATGCCGGCCCCTGCATTGCTACCAGACCCATCGCCATGAATCCGCCGATAAGCCACCATTGCGGGTGGAAGAACCCCATGCTTATAGCCACAAGAGCCGTGACACTTCCTGCGATGGCCAGAAGGATACGAGGGCCGTGGCGGTCCAGTAGCTTGCCAATGTACAGGCCACTGACGGCAGCTGTGAGGATGCGTGCTGTGTTGGCCCAGCCGAAGAGCTGAGTGCTAAAACCTAGTTCTTCCTGCATCGGGTCGATGAACAGAGAGAACGTTGGGCCGGTAATGATCATGGTCATTCCGCCGATGGCAATCATGGCGGCAACGATGACCCAGCCGTAATAGACCCTGGTGGTAGGCACAGTGCTCTTGGCCAAAGTGTCTCCCTTGGAAATCGAGGATGAGGCTAGTCCTATTCAAGCCAAGCAGCATAGTACCATCTCGTCATGCCTTTTGAACGCCTATTCACCTTTTCGAGTGTTGCATCGACTTTCCCATCTAGCTGACTTACAATCTCCCAACCTAACCCACAGGAGGGCCACGTTGCTTCACACAACCCTATGCGACTTGCTCGGTATCCAGGCCCCAATCATCCAAGCTGGGATGAGTCGCCGGACCTCGGCTAGCCTGACAACGGCGGTGTCCAACGCAGGCGGCCTAGGCTCCCTTGGCGGCTGGGAGCGGTCTCCCGACGAAATGGCCAAGGAACTAAGCAAGATACGTGAACTGACAGATAAGCCCTTTGCGGTGAACTACGTGGTGCCTGACATCAATGAAGAGAGCTTTAAACTGACGCTAGAAGCCAGGCCAGCCGTTATCTCCTTCGCCCTTGGTGATCCCGGCGAACACGTGAAACGCGCCCACGACATCGGCAGTCTGGTCATGCACCAGGTGACCACCGTGCAGCAGGCGTACCAGGCAGCAGAGCGCGGTGTGGACATCATCATCGCCCAGGGTGGAGAGGCAGGCGGCATCGGTGGGGCAGTCGCTGCATTCCCACTCATCCCGCAGGTGGTAGACGCTGTCGGCGTCATCCCGGTGGTCGCAGCGGGCGGCATCGTAGATGGGCGTGGCCTCGCAGCCGCATTGTTGCTGGGGGCCGTAGGCGTCAATCTTGGCACGCGCTTTTTGGCCACGTTGGAAGCACCCATCGATGACGACTGGAAACGGGCGATTGTGGAAGGTGGCTCGGAACTGTCTGTGAAGATGGACGGGTGGGCTCATGCCAAAGTCACCGAGGAGTATCAGACCTCATTGCGTGTACTCCGGACGGACTTCATCGACCGCTGGAACCAGCAGGCTGATGACGGATCAGAAGAAGCGACGTTACGAGGTGAGTTCAAGCCAGACATTGTGGGTCGGTTGGTGCCTGTTGCCGGAGAGAGTGCAGGCCTCATCAAAGACATCCTGCCAGCCGCCGACATCGTACGTAACATGGCTGCGGAGGCGGAGAAGGTTTTGAAGGTCGCAGGACAATACCTTAAATAACTCCCTTGGGTAACCGCCAGGTCACACGGGTGTCCCGCCTCGCGGGGCCTAGATAGCACCCTGGCCAGGAGGCGTCATGGTCGCCTGCTCCAAATCCTCACCCTTGTTCGAGCGATTGGGGTGCTCAAGTCGAGCGAGGGGAATGGCCGGCATCGTCACCACGTGAACCCCGGCATGGACGCCCAACTCCAGGGAGAACCGTGCCGCAGAGTCGTTGTCGGGCGCTTCGACGATGTACACAAAGTCATAGTCGCCCAGCACTCCGTACTGACCCAGCACGTAAGCACCAGGAACATTGATGGCATCTTGCGCTTCATGCACGCTTCCCGGATTCCTCATCATCTTCTCTCGACCCTCAGGTGCCAGGGTTAGAAGCAGGATGTAGCTAGCCATTATTGTTGTTCCTCCGACGACTTTGACTATGATGCTGGGTTTGTTGAGCAATCAGGATACCAGAACAATGCAACGCTGCGTAGTTAAAATGAGAAGTGGGTTCAGGGCACGTCTTGGTGCCTAGACGCGGATGCAGGCGGCAAAGTGGCCGGTGGATATCTCCCGCAACTCGGGAATCGCAGCCGTGCAGTCGTCGATGGCTATGGGGCATCGCGGGTTGAACACACAGCCGGGCGGCGGCTTTGCCGGACTTGGCGGCTCCCCCTGCAGGACGATGCGTTCCCGGTTGATCTCTTCGATAGGATCGGGAAGCGGGATGGCAGACATCAATGCCTTTGTGTATGGATGCTGAGGATTGGAGAACAACTCATCGCTCTCAGCCACTTCGACGAGGCGACCCAGGTACATCACGGCGACGCGATGGCTGATGTGTCGCACCAACGAGAGGTCATGGGCTATGAACAGGTACGTCAGCCCAAACTTCTCCTGTAGCTCTTCCAACAGGTTGAGGATCTGCGCCTGCACAGAGACGTCCAGGGCAGACACCGGCTCATCGCAGATCAGAAGCTCGGGTTCTACAGCCAGAGCACGGGCGATGCCGATACGCTGTCGTTGTCCGCCGCTGAACTCGTGGGGAAACCTGTTGGCCATGTAGGGATTCAGGCCCACCAGGGTGAGCAACTCTCCAATGCGCTTTCGGTACTCGTCCTTGCCCTTGGTCAGCTTATGCACCTTGAGAGGCTCGCCAACGATCTCTCCACAGGTCATTCGGGGATCCAGGGAGCCGTAAGGATCTTGGAAGATGAACTGCACTCTACGGTACATGGCGCGCATCTTGCCGCCCTTGAGTTTCGTCAGGTCCTGGCCGTCGAAGATGACCTGACCCGATGTTGGTTTGTAGAGCTGGACTATGCTGCGAGCCATGCTGGTCTTGCCGCAGCCGCTCTCACCAACCAGACCTAGCGTCTCCCCACGGGCGATGGTGAAACTCACATCATCAACCGCCTTCACGGCGCCGGTCTGGCGCGCAAAGAGGCCGGAAGTGATGGGGTAGTGCATCTGAAGGTCTTTGACCTCCAAAAGGGCATTCGTATCGGTTGATTGCGTCATGGTCGCTCCATTGTCCCACACACGCTCTTCAAGCGCGAGGGAGTCATTGTGCGGGCTATCTTGCTGAGACCCTATAAAGCTTGCTCAACATGGGAATCGCTAGGGAGCCAAGGACATCTAGGATGGCGAATACAGCCACCAGTCGACCCAACTCCTCGGGCAGTTCTTCCGTCCACATGCTGATGATAAGAGTGGTAGAGATACCCCCGATTAACGCAAACGTGGCCATCGAGATGCCGCGTATGACTCGTGATGTCGATGTGGCAAGCAGCAGCAAGGCAACGTGGTTGCTCGCAAAAGCGACTACGGCAACAGTCACCATTACCTTGTTGAGGTACTCGCTCTCAAAGGGGCCATCGCTCCAGATAGCGACGACCATCAAGACGAACGCCAGGATCGCGGAGACTACCGCGGTGCCAGCCAGGGCGTAATACCTGTCACGTCCCAGCTGAATGGTGCCGGGGATGGCCAACACGGTGAAAAGGCCCAGGGTGATTGTGGTGCCAAGTAGTTTGCCCTCTGTGTCACCGAAATCGCCCTTCAAGATGATGCCGATGCCGATAAGCGCGCTAACGGCAAGGGAGGACAACAGGGAAATCAACGCCCACCTGGTGGCTTTTTGCCATCTCAAGGGGATCTGTTCTTCCGAGCTCAGCGTTTCGGCCATCCTTACCTCCCCAGTTTCCCTACAATAGATAACGTGGTAGACGCGACAAAGGGTTCATGCGCGTTAATCAGACACCTCTACCAGCATCTCTATCTCCACAGGAAACGAGAGGGGCATCTGCGCCACACCGATGACCGCTCTGGCATGCTTGCCTTTATCGCCGAACACCTCCACAAGGAAGTCAGAGCAGCCGTTCAAGACCTGAGGAAGCTCGGCAAAGTCCGGAACGCAGTTCACCATGCCGTTCACTTTCACTATCCGCACCACACGATCAAGGTCGCCAATGACTGCCCTCAGGTTCGCCAGCAGGTTAATGCCACATATCCTGGCCGCTTCAGCGCCCTGCTCCGTGGTCACCTCTTGACCCAGCTTGCCTGGATGCATGTATCCGGCATCGCCACGAGGTCCTGCGCCGGACAGGTGCACGTGGTTGCCAGACACCACTGCCCCCACATAGTTGGCCAGGGGTGCTGGAGCCTCTGGTATGGTGATACCAAGTTCTTGAAGCCTTGCCTCTATCTGCATGACCTACCTCCGATGGGGTGCATACGACCTTATTTTATATCTGGTTGGCGTCGGTGAGAGTCTATCATGAAGCAGCATTCCTTGAAGTTCAGGCCTAATGAACCACGTTTGTCCTTTAAACCGTTACTATTACTGGCAAGAAATGCAAAAGGAGCCCCACATGGCAAGTTTGACACTAGGCAGCCCGGCCCCGGACTTCACTCTGGACGATTGCAACGGCAACACGGTCTCACTGAGCGACCTCAAAGGGAAGAAAGTGCTCCTGTACTTCTTCACCAGCCCCGGCGGTGGCAACTGAACCCGCATGGCTCTCGGGTACCGGGAGAATGCAGACAAGTTCGCCGATAAGAACCTGGTGGTCTACGGCATGAACGACAAGGATGCCGAGAGCGCTAAGGCGTGGGTTGGGAAGGAAGGTCTCCCGTTCTCCGTCCTACTGGATACGGATTGGAGCGTTGGGATCGCCTACGGGATGTCAGAGGCATCGGCGGAGCGGTACGTTGCCAACAACGCCGAAGGGCGTCGACCCGCAGTGGTCATCGACGAGGCTGGCCTCGTCGTCGCATGGGAGCCGGACATGAACACCGTGGATCAGATCAATGCCCTGATTGCAGGGCTGTAACTGCTCGCCAACAAAAACATAGATAGGAAATAACGATGAGTGAATATGTACCAAGCCCTAGCAGCTGGGTTGCCGACCAGGTAGAACTCTACGAGCGAACGAACGGTGCCGAAGGCACGACGCTGCGTAAAACAGGACTACCTGTAGTCATTGTCACCAACAAAGGCAACAAGACCGGCGCGGTCAGGAAAATCCCTCTCATGAGAGTGGCCGACGGCAAGAACTACGTGCTCGTCGCGTCCCGGGGTGGAGCGCCGACGCACCCGGTCTGGTATTACAACCTCAAAGCCGAGCCCAAGGTGGAGGTTAGGGATTTGGGTGTTGTTCAGAGCATGGTGGCCCGTGAAGTCAGTGACACTGCTGAACGAAGTCGACTCTGGGCAATCGCTGTGGAAGCGTACCCGCCGTATCAGGAATACCAGGACAAGACAGATCGACAGATCCCGGTGTTTGTAGCTGAACCTGCGTAGGTCCTGGTGAGTTTCGACGCTGAGTACTTGGCTTGGTGGGGATGCCGGGACTCGAACCCGGGCGCCTTGCGGCACATGATCCTAAGTCCTGTCGAAGCCATCCGCTGTTGTCCAACGACGTCCATCTGTATCTAGTAATCGATATCCCAAGTCCATCACAGTACGCTGAAATACCTCGTTTTTTGTCCGTGTTGCTGTCAAAACTGCAGTCAATTTATCGTAGCTACCCCCCATACGGGGGTACATTGATGCGCGTCCGCCCCTGATCTTTGCCACTGACCGCCTCAATAGCCCGATAGATATATCATCTCCGCTCGGTCAAATACGATTGACGCTCTCAGCATGCCAACGAAAATAGACCGCTCTTTTGGGGGGCCAGTATTGACAAGGATTATTGCGTAGTCGATTTAGAACGGATTTCAGTTCATCGGAATCTTGCGCTTTACTTCTTGATTTGATCACACCTTCATCAAGATAAACGTATCCGCGTTCATACAAGGCATCGCAGCCCAATAAGTAAAACAACATTGCAATTGAAGGTATATCTCGTTTCTCTTCATCCGTGCAGGCACTTCGGGGTTTTATGTGCCCAGCAACAAGCAAGCTAGCAGGAAGCGTATGGCCACAGATGCCACATGTGCCGCTTGTCCCGCCTTGAAGCAGGGCATTTCTCAGCGGTGCCTGTTCCTGTCTAACGAGTGCACTTGCCATCCGCTCTAACGGCGCATTCGCATCGAATCTAGTGGCTGCTCTCGCCACAGCAACCTGGCCAACCCGATTAGGCTCTAATGCATCAGCGTATCGATTAGTCAAGGTCTCGTCGAGTACGTTAAACGACTGAGGGACTGCATTCGCCGCCACCCCTGCGGTCACACCTGTTTATTACATTTACGAACAAGCGATAGGTCATCATTTTCGTCACCAAGACGAGGAGGGCGTTCCCCACGGAATATCGCCAGTACCCCGCCATTCACTCAGCTACGTCAGAGGGCAGAGAGATGTTGAGGAATGTGGCTATGCTGATTGACACACGCACTCCCCGAGACTACGGTCTTAGGCACCTATTGGTTACAGGCACCATTGGGTGGTAAATTGCACTTACTGCACATTCGGGAGTGTGCGACCACCCCGGTTCGGGTTCAAAGGAGGATTCATGGCAAACGGGCAATGGGTTGAAGAACCGCTTTCCTTTGGCGTCTTTGATCAAATTGAATATGACGGCAGGCCTATTGGGGATATCTATGAGGAACACTTCAAGCTTATGGAGTATGCCGATCAGGCAGGATTCTATTGCTACCACGTAAGTGAACACCACGGAACTCCACTGTCCCTGAGTATATCGCCTAACATGATTCTCGCAGCAGCGGCCCAGCGAACAAAACGGATACGGTTGGCCGCCCTTGTCTATTGCCTTCCGTATTACGAGCCGTATCGATTGGCAAACGAAATCACTATGCTTGATCACATGACGGGAGGGCGAATCGAGGTCGGGGTGGGCCGTGGCGTCTCGCCTATTGAAGCAGCATTCTTTGGGATACCTAACGTTGAGGAATCGCGCGCTATTTATCGGGAGACCCTAGACATCATGTTGGAGACATTCAAAAGTGACGAATTGAACTTCAAAGGGAAGTATCATTCCTATGCCAATTTCCCTCTGAGAGTGCCTTCCGTGCAGAAACCCTATCCGCCTCTCTGGTTTCCCAGCAGCAACTCCCAGAGTGTGCCGTTCACGGCGGGAAATGGGTTCAACACCATCTTCAACAATAGATTCTCCCTTGAAGAAACCAAGTCCTTGGTAAGGCAGTACAAAACCTTGTGGATAGAACACCGTGACGATGCGGATAGGATGAACGGGCATGAGGCCTCACCCAAACTGGGGCTATCAATAAAGGTCTATGTCGCCCCAACCGACAAGGAAGCTGAAGAGGAGGCTTTCCCGGCGTTTCGTGCGTGGGGCCAACATATCAGTTTTTTGTCGAGGAGAGCGGGCGGTCAGGGTGATACCGACAGAGAGAACTTTGATGCCCAGCGCGCCAACGGGACCCTCATTATAGGCTCGCCTGATAGTGTGATTCAGCAGATTCAATCGACTGTTGATTTCACGGGTATCAACTACCTCTTGAGTTCTTTTGCGTTCGGCGACCTTCAACCTACTCAATACATGCGTACGATAGAACTCTTTGCTAAAGAGGTGATTCCCGCGGTCGCATCATCCATCACCACCGCCGGGTAGCATTGATTTGTGAGGGCAATCAAAAGGAGACCAAGGCTAAGCCTTGGTCTCCACCAGCGGCAACATTTCCGAAATTAGCCAACCACTATCTTTTCATTGGATTGACCGGGCATTCTCAATACAAATGTTATCCGTGTTTTTGGGTCCCAAGATGGCTATGGCCGATTGCCGACATTCTTCCGCTTCGATACGCAGTAGACGGACTTCAGAGCATCATGTTGAAGAGTGAGACTTTTAATGATGTACGCATGGAGTTCATGGTTCTTGTTGGATTCGCGGTCGTTTTAATGATTCCCGCGGCATCTACAGTGAGGCGCAGTTAAGGACTCGGATTCGGTTGGTAGACAGCAAATTCGTATTTGCCGCTAGCCACTACGCGTGAAGAGGCAGAGATCGTGTTGGTAGCGGATGTTTCAGAGGACCATTGCGGAAAAGGCATGTCCGAAGATAAATCTGCCCCCCCCCCCCGGACTTCACGCCCGAGGGGGCAGTGTCTCCGTGTTGCTGGTGGAGACGGGGGAAGCCCCGTCTCCACAAACACTATCTGGAAGTCGTTCTCGTCGCATAGCTCCCCAAATCTAGACCGTAGATTTACCTAGACAGATACCGTCGCAGCAACCCAACTATGGATTCGGTATTGCTGTTGCCTGCGTGTTTGCAATTCCATATTCCATTTCACCTTTGGGCTATCAGCACAGATGGCGCGGCAGCTTCAGGGAGAGGCGCTTCACCACAGCAATGGAGAAGTATCGGGTTAACATAGATTCTCCATACCCACAGTACTTCGCAATCAAACAATAAGTCCTCTCAATATGAGAGGACTTATTGTTTATGAGGGGGTAGCTCGATAGCAATTTTATTGACCACAACATCACCAAAACGCGATCCGGAGACCTTTCTGGCCTCGTCATCAAGGATGGTGAGTGCATTGAAGCGTAAGTGATGACCTCATAGGAGCAGAAATTCCGTGGACAGTTGGATCTAAGTCCTTATGTTGCTTCAGTCACTGCCCTTTAAACTCCTAGAGGCCCCTCCATCCCCCACCGAGCACTTTCATGATCAGCCCTCATCGGCAATGCTCAGCGCGATCAGTAACTTGCTCTGATTAAAGGCGATAGAACTCCTTCGCATTGTCGTGGGTTATCTTCTGTCTCATGGCCGGATCGAGTGTGGCCATCTCTTTATCTAAAATAGCTACGGAATTCGGCCAGGTGCTATCCGGGTGCGGGTAGTCAGACGCCCACATCATGTGACCCTCGCCGAAGAACGGAATCAGGTTCAACCCCACAAAGTCCATCTGATAGGTAGCCCACACCTGTTTTTTGAACACCTCGCTCGGGAGCTTCTTCAGCGTGAAGTGCTCCGGGACCTTCCCCTCAAGCACCCGGTTGTACCGGAAGTCCATCTCCTGTACCTGGAAGGGAATCCATCCGGTGCCTGATTCTGCAAGAACGACTCGTAGGTTGGGGTGCCTTTCCAGGATCCCGTAGGAGAGGAGGCCGATGAAAGGCTGGAGGAACACGGTTGCGCCATCACCAAGGCCCATCCCGAACCCAGGCTTGCGCACCTCTGCCCCCGGATCCGGTGTCGCGGTGTCCGCAAACGCCCCTGCGCGGACCGGCCCGCCGACGTGGTAGTTCACTACGATGTCATTCGCCTCTGCGGCGGCCCAGAACTTGTCCCATGCAGGCTGATACATGGCGGCAGTGACGGTGCCCACCAGGAAGTTCACCTGTTTGATACCAAGACCCGCACAGCGCAGCAATTCGTCGGTGGAGCCATCGGGGTCATCCGGGAGCATCTGCGCCACTATGCGGAAGCGGTCAGGCGCCGTTTTTTCGAATTCAGCAGCCCAGTCGTTGTAGGCCCGTATGACGGCGACCCCAAGCTCCTTGTCTTTCATATGCATGCCGAAGATGGGCGGGTACATCACAGAGAAGCTGACATTGTCCCGATCCATGTCTTCAAGTCGGTCTTTCGTAGTAGTTGGCCGCTTCCCGAAGTATCCTGTAAACGGTACCCGGTCAAGGGCTACTTTAATGCGGTTTTCGGCCTGCGCCCACTTGCCTGCACGCCAATCGCCCCAGGTTGCGCCCTCGCATACCCACCACTCTTTCCCATTCTTCTCCTCCACGCGAGGGCCTATGTCCTTCAGGTTTGCTGGAAGTCTCTCCTGGAACAGGTCTGCCGGGAGGTACCCCAGGTCAATATGGTCGTCTGCAGAGATCATCATTTCAGCCATGGTTCCATCTCCCTTCGTCTACTGTGACGTATTTACCGCAGTGATATTCTCATCGTTACCAGGTGCGATTCGTTTGCTATTGGTGCCAAAACCGTTACGCGCCAATGACGTTCAACAACGCCTGACGCCCCTCTACCTGGACGGCGTGCAGAGCCCTCTCGATCGCCGCAGGGACTTCAGCCGGGTCATCAACCCGCTCGCCGTACCCACCAGAAGCCTGGCAGTACATCTCGTAGTTGCACTCCTGGTCAAGGTCTGTGAACGCCCATGTATCGGTTGCAACTGCAACACCATCCGGGACCATGTTTTTTGCGGAGCTCTTGACGGCGTTCCAGATGCCGTTGTTCCACACAATGAACAGCACCGGCAGGTTCTGAACCTTTGAAACGATGTGTCCTGCAGAAGGAACGCCAAAGGTATACGAGCCATCACCCAGCGTGCAGATCACCGTCTTCTCGGGGGCAGCCAGTTTGGCTCCAAGGGCAGCACCGATGGCCCAACCCAGGATGCCAGCCGGCGATCCTGCGTAGGTCGTCCCCGGGGTGGTGAACTCCATCTGGCTGGTATCCAGGCCCAACTCGGAAAGAAGAATGGTGTCATCACCTAAGTGCTTGCTCAATTCCCTACTGAAGTAGGCCTTGTTGATAGGGGTCTGATCTTTACCCGCTTCTGCCCTGGCGGCGATTGCCGTCTGCCGCTTCTCACGAGCCGCCGCCCAGGTATCCGTCCGTTCCTTTGCTGCATTGGTGTTTACGCCAATCTTCTTTATCGCTTCAACTAGGGCGATCAACGTGGGCTTTGGTGAACCGGCAAGGGTCTGGTCTGAGCGGTATCCCCTGACCGGGTATTTGGAAAAGAGTGGGTCCACGCCTATAGAGATGACCGTTGCGCTCTCATTCGGGCCTGTACGCTTGGGCGTCCAAGGGACATCTATCTCCAGGACTATCACAACGTCAGCATCGGGCAGAGTGCCCGCAACGTTTGAGCCGGCGTAGAGCGGGTGGTTCTGGGGGAAGTTCAGGTGGCAAACACGGGACTCAAATACAGGCATTCCCAGCAATTCTGCCAGATCCACCAGTGGCTGGACTGCTCCAGGGTCACGGCCAGAATCCTGGGTAATCAGCATGGGATTCTTTGCGGACGCCAGAGCCTTGGCCGCTTTAAGGATCTGATCCGGCGGAGGCATGGTAGGTTCCGCCGGGGCCATACGAGGGGTGTCACTATACGTGAACTCTTCCAGGGGCTTTGCCAGGACCTCTCTTGGAAGGGTGAGGGACACAGGCCCTGCCGGCTCAGATTGGGAGATTGCAAGAGCTCTATCCACAACGCCTTCAAGGTCCGCGTCAGGCCGAAGCTCATAATCCCATTTCACCCACTCACGAACCATGGAGCCCTGGTCAAAGGATTCCTGGCCCCAATGGATGCCGCCATCCCGTGAGCCTGTGAGGTCGCCCTCGGTGAGGGGGGTCCGCCCTGCAGTAAAAAGCATTGGCGTGTTGGAGCGGAAGGCGTTGATGACCCCTCCGGTAGCGTTGGCGGTGCCCGGCAGTGTATGCACCATCACCACCTGAGGCTTCCCGGTCACCATGGTGTATCCGTGGGCCATTGCCATTGCGGTGATCTCATGAGGCACAGCGATAGGCTTGGGGAGCATTTCCTCATGGGCGAACCGATTTGCGTAAGCTTCGACTATGGGTGCAAAGTCCGTCCCGCCGTTGCCGAAGAAATAGTCCACACCACGTGCTGCAAGAAGCTCTAAATATGCCTCAGCTACCGATGCAACCTGAACTGTTTTGGCCATGCCTTTTCTCCTCTACCGTGTTGAAGTGATAGCGAATATTCGCAAAGACGATCCGGCCATCCTAATGGCCGGAACTTCGCCTTGTATTCGCTTGGTCATTGCGATCCTAGCGGGACTGCCACTTGGTGATCACATCCGGGTTGACCACGGGTCCGGGTACTTCTCCCGATAGTGCGGTCACCAGTGTTTCCACAGCCATTGCCCGGTTGGCCACCAGGCTGGCATCCGTGTGGGCAATGTTGTGGGGGGTGAGGAACACTCGCTCCGGGTCCAGGTTCCGCATGGGGCTATCTACAGGCAACGGCTCCTCGTGGAAGACGTCCAGAGCCGCCCCAGCTATCCAGTTCTCCTCGATTGCCCGTTGCATCGCCTTCTCTTCGATGGCCTCTCCCCGAGAGGTGTTCACCAAGTAGGCGGTGGGCTTCATCATCCGGAGCTGTTCCTCACCTATCATGTTGAAGGTCTCCGGCGTAATCACTACGTGGAGGGACACAAAGTCTGACTCCTTCAACAGCGTTGGCAGGTCTACCAACTCCACGCCCATTTCCTTTGCCTTATCCGCCGATGCATATGGATCGCTGCAAATAAGTCGGACATCCCAGCCTGCCAGCCGCTTCGCCACCTCTGTCCCTGTCCGCCCCAGGCCGACGAGGCCTATGGTTTTTTGCCAGAGGAGGAACCCCCGGTCAGAACCCTGACTCCACTCCCCGTTGCGGACACGTGCTTCCTTTCGCTTCAGGCGCTTGGCCAGCATGGTCATCATGGCTATCGACGACTCAGCAACGCTGACGAAGTTCTCCGGCGTGGGGCTGTTACAGACCATGATCCCCAACTCCGTGGCTGCCTCGACGTCGATCCGCTCGTAGCCGATCATTGAATTGACCAGCACCTTCAGCTTGGGGCTCTGCTCCATGACCCTTCGGGTAAGGGCAGTGGGCACCGATAGAACTCCATCAATGTCATGGCAGAGTTCCAGCAGTTCTCCTTCTGTATAGGGCTCTCCCCGTCCTGCATCGATAGGGCGGCCATAAATAACCTCGTGTCCTGCTTCAACCAAGGGTGCGTACGCCTCCTCCGGGTTGGCAGGAGATGTCACCAAAACTTTCATGGATCAACTCTCCTCGAAAAACTTTTTCAGTCGATTCACCTAATACTCTGTCCCGGATGTGGCTACCTGGCCCCTGTGATGTACTCCACATGACTCCAAACACTGTGGATTGGGCCAGGGAACGTGTACCCCGTTACGAACTCCGGGTTGACCACCGCACGTGCAGGGACGTACCACAACGGCATATTTTGATGCTCATTGTAGAACTTCTCGCCCA
>JAPYRQ010000035.1 GCA_029936935.1 Dehalococcoidia bacterium
TGTGTACCCTGGCCATCGCCCTGGGCTGCACCAGCGATGCGAACGACTCCCCCTTAAACGCGGCAGTAACAAACCAAAGCCCGACTCCGTCACCAACTACTACCACGCTAAACCTTGATGAACCCCTGACCGGCGTAACGGGCATCGAGGATCGCAGCGCCCTTTCGCCCAAATACGGCGACGTCCTGGTGCTGGCCAACCGCGGTGACCCTCCCTCCGGATTCGACCCCATGCGTACGAGCAGCATTGCGCTGCACCACGTGGCAGGCGCGCTGTTCGGCCCTGGCAACCTGGTCATGCGCTGTCGTGGCAACCTCTACCTATCCTGTCCGTACCTGGCTACGAGCTGGGTCGCCAACCCCGGCTTCACCGAGTGGACGTTCACCCTTCGTGACGACGCCCTGTGGCACGACGGCACGCCCTTCACGTCGGAGGATGTGGTTTTTTGGTTTGACCTTGCTCTGAACGGCTATCAACTGGACGGCAAGGTGCGTGCTCCCGCGTACTTTAAGGGCGACCTGGGAGACATCCGCTCCGTAGCAGCACTGCCCGCCAACCGCGTCAAGATAACCCTTGGCGCACGCAACCAGTTCTTCCTGGACGTGCTGGCCAACCCGCGCCTCAAGTTCGCGCACCCCAAGCACCTGATGGAGCCCCGATTGCTGGCAGGCGACATGAGCGTCAGCCCCCTGGACATCGGCCTGGTGGGCCTTGGCCCGTTTGTGTTCGAGGACTACCAGCGCGGCACCCAGGTGCAGGTGCGTCGCTTCGACGACTACTTTGAGGTGGACGACGTCGGCAACCCGCTGCCCTACCTCAACGGCATCGATTACATCATCGTGAAGGAACCTGCCGCAATGGACGCTGCCTTCCGGTCGGGTCGACTCGACGGCGGTGCGCGAGGCTTCGGCCATTACCTGACCGTCGAGCGCAAGCAGGGCTACATCGACGACCTTGGCGATGACGTTTACTACGCGGAGATCGAGGGCGGGATGTTCCGCCTGGCCTTCAACATGCTCAAAGGCGGCCCGTGGCAGGACCCGCGTGTCCGCCGGGCCATCGCCCTGTGGGTGGACCGTGACGCCTCCATCCCGGTGGTTCTGGGAGGGTTCGGTTGGACAACACCGAGTCTGGGGCCGCCCAACCCGTTCAAAGACAAGGCCTTCGTGGTCTGGCCCAACTTCGATACAGAGCCGTTAGCGGAGCGACGTGTTGAAGCGAAGCTGTTGATGGTAGAGGCTGGCCACGCTGACGGCTTCAGCATGGGCCACCTGTGTCGCGCTCGCCAGACCCCCGGATGCGAGTTGCTACAGGCACAGTTAAAGGAGCTAGGCGTCGATTTGCGTATCCAGGTCATCGACGAAGGTGAATGGAACCTAGCGCGGGTGAGCCTCGACTTCGATAGCCAACAGGGTCGGCTTTCTGTGTTACCCATTCCGGAGGGAACAGAGGGTGTGTACGGCGTGTACAGCAAGAGCCCCGATTCCTACGCCAAGCATGAAGACCCGCAGGTGTCGGAGTTCTACAGGCTGTTGCATGAAGCCACGCTGCCTGAGCGTCGCCTCGATATATGGCGGCGGTTGCAGGAGTACATCTTCGTGGAGCAGACCTACGTCGTCACCATCGCGGAGGCCATCTACGTCGCGCCATATCGCAGCTACGTGAAGGGCCTCGTCATACCGCCTGAGGATGGCCACTCCAACACCGATTTCGCTACCGTGTGGATAGACCAGAGCGAGAAATAGCCTCACAAGTTCTGGTGGTGTAGCCTGTCGTCGTGAAACGCAGCGCGGAGTGCCCTCAACCATGACTACCAGATACCTACTCAGCAGGCTTGCCCTCATCGTCCCCACGGCGTTGCTGGCGTCCATGGTCGTCTTCGTCATCATGCGCATTTTGCCTGGCGATGTTGCTGCAACCATCTTGAGCGGCGGTGGCGAGACGACACACAGCCCGGAGGTGCGTGAGGCGCTGCGAGAGGAGCTTGGCCTCAACAACCACCGGCTGCAGCAGTACGGAAGCTGGCTCTGGAACATGGTGAACGGCCAGTTCGGCGGCGATTCGCTGGTAGACAACCAGTCCATCCGCTCTCAGATTGCGCGGCAGCTTCCCGTCACCGGGCTGCTAGCCCTCTACACGCTGACGGCATCCATCTTAATATGGGTGCCGCTTGGCATCATCGCGAGCTGGCAGCGCGACCGTTGGCCTGACTACCTCATCCGACTCATCGCCTTACCTGGTCAGGCTGTTCCAAGCTTCCTCCTGGCGTTGCTGGCCATTCTGGGTTTGCTGCTGCTTTTCGGATGGTCGCCACCCATTGTCTACTCAGGCCCGCTGGACGACCCGTGGAACCACGCGCTCATGGTCTTCTGGCCCGTGCTGCTGTTGACGTGGGAGTTCGGCTCGCACATCGTGCGGGTCACGCGGGCAAGCATGCTGGAGACCCTGGTCCAGCCATATATCATGGTAGCAACGGCCAAAGGATTGCCTACACGAGCCGTTCTGCTGGGCCACGCCCTGCGCAACGCGTTGCTGTCTATCATCACGGTGTTGGGGGTGCAGTTCGGGGCACTTCTGGGTGGCACGCTTATCCTTGAGTCGATCTTTGGTCTGCCGGGTATCGGGCGAGGGCTGGTCGATTCCTCTTTGGCCCGCGACTTCCCTGTCGTGCAGAGCCTGGTGACGCTGTTTGTCGTAGCGATGTTGCTGGTCAACCTGTTGCTTGACCTTGCCTACGCCCGCGCCGACCCTCGTGTCTCGTTTACATCATCCCGAAGCACGGCGGGCACCGCATGAACACTGTATTTCTCAGGCGGATTTTGACCCTTGGCCGGGATCGACCCGTGGCGATGGTCGCGGCATTTGTGTTGTTGGTTATCGTTCTTGGGGCCGTGTTTGCTGCCGTCATCGCCCCCGACGACCCGTTGGCGCAGGATACGCCCCATCGGCTTCAGTCCCCTGGCGACGGCTACCTACTCGGCTCCGACAACATTGGCAGGGACGTGTTCAGTCGAACGCTCCATGGAGGGCGCACTGCCCTCTACATCGCCCTGGTAAGCGTGGCGCTGGGGACGGCTATCGGCGCAATGATCGGGCTGGCTTCCGCATACCGTGGCGGCTGGGTGGATCTGCTGGTGCAGCGTGTTGTCGATGCATTCTTCGGCTTCCCACTCATGGTGCTGGCAGTGGTCATCGTCGCGACGTTCGGGCCGTCCCCCAACACGGTCATCGCAGCCATTGCCGTCGCCCTTGCGCCGCAAGCAGCGCGACTCTCCCGGTCAAGTGCATTGAGCGTTCGTGCTTCAGGCCACATCGTTGCGGCCCACTCCATTGGAGCAAGCTCCCCCCGGATACTGTTCTGGCATTTCCTGCCCCACAGCCTTGGGCCTGTGCTGGCCTACGCCACCGGGTTCGTTACCACGGCGCTGGTGGCTGAAGCTGCCTTGAGCTTCCTTGGGTTGGGTGTCCCGCCACCTGACCCGTCATGGGGCGGCATGTTAGCTGACGGGCGGGAGTTCCTTGAAGTCGCACCGTGGCTGACGTTGGTGCCAGCAATCGCATTGAGCGTCACCGCCCTGTGCTTTGTGGTGCTGGGCGACTTCCTTCGCGATGTGCTCGACCCCACGGTCAGTGTTCCGACACATGAATCAGCTTTAACTCAGGAGCTTGTTGAATAGAGGAAGGGGGGGTAGCAGCGTGGCCAAGAAGGGTACAACGTTCTCACCAAAAGTGAGCGAGGTCGCGGAAGACATCGTCGAGCGTTTAGCTCCACTTGGACCGGTGACGTGGAAGAAGATGTTCGGCGGCGCGGGTATATTACTGGACGGCAAGGTGTTCGCCCTGGTGAACCATGACGGCTACGCTCACTTCAAGGTCAATGACTCCAACCGTGATCGATATGAATCGGCCGGCTCCACGAGATTCGCCAACATGCCCTACTACTCCATCCCGGAAAACGTCCTTGCCGACGACGCGTTGCTCCGCGAGTTGGCCGAGGTATCATCGCGTTTGGTGAAGACCCGGTAAATCGGCATTTCCTCGCAAGAAAATTGACCCCACTTGTACCCCCGCGTACACTGGTTTGCAGAGCATCGTTCTCAAAATTCCCATCCTCGGTATGGCCGACTCATGGCCTCCGTTGGACTCAAACTTCTGAATAACAGGTGATACAACCTATGTTCCAGCAGACAACATTGGACAACGGCCTGCGAATCATAACCAGTTCCATGCCCCATACCCGATCGGTGACTTTGGGGTTTATGGTTGGTGGAGGCTCCCGCTACGAATCGGACGAAGAAGCGGGGGCTTTTCATTTTATTGAGCACCTCTGCTTCAAGGGCACGCCCAGCAGGCCCACACCTCGCGAGATAAGCGAGACCATTGAGGGCGTCGGCGGCATCATGAACGCCAGCACAGATCGGGAGATAACCACCTACTGGTGCAAGGTTGCCAGGCCTCACTTCGACATCGCCCTCGATCTGCTTGTGGACATGGTCTGCAACCCTCTCTTCGATGCCAATGAGCTTGAGAAAGAGCGCAACGTCATCCTGGAAGAGCTTGCCATGAGCAACGACCACCCAGACGCACGCGCAGGGCTGCTCATCGATGAGACAATGTGGCCGAACCAGGCGCTTGGTCGCGATGTCGGCGGCTCCCACGAGTCCGTCAGCAAGTTGAGTCGAGACTCCATGATGCGCTTCGTCACCCACCAGTACGTTCCTTCCAACTCCGTTGTTTCTGTAGCCGGAAACGTGACCCACGAAGAGGTGGTAGAGAGCTTCAACCGCTATCTGGGCGGCTGGAAGACAGGAACGCCCCTGGACTGGTACCCCGCAATCAACGATCAGACTGCACCTAGGGTCCGCACCGAGTACAGGAAGTCAGAACAGGCCCACATCTGCCTCAGCCTGCAAGGGCTCTCCATCGACGACCCCCAGCGATACATCGCCGATATGCTCAGCGCCATTCTTGGCGAGGGCATGAGCAGTCGACTGTTCCTGGAGCTTCGTGAAGAGCGTGGCCTTGCCTACGAGGCCAACAGCGGCAACAGCCACTACCGGGACACGGGCGCTTTTGAGATCTATGCTGCCGTGGACCCCAAGAACGCCGTGGTGGCCATCGAGACAATCCTGGCAGAACTTGAGAAGCTGAAGTCCGGCATCCCGGAGAGCGAGCTTACCAAGTCCAAGGAGTTCGCCAAAGGACGGCTGCTGCTGCGTATGGAGGACACCCGCAGCGTTGCGTTGTGGTTGGGAAGCCAGGCCCTCATGCGCAAGGAGATGCTCACTGTGGACGAGGTAGTAGAGCGTATCGACTGCATCACCACAGACGAACTGCATCAGATGGCCAAGACACTCATCGTGCCGGAGCGGATGAACATGGCCGTTGTAGGCCCGTTCCGCAGCTCAGCCAAGTTTGAGAAGCTGCTTGGAGCACCCGCAGCCGCCTAGCTCCTTTAGTACGAACGGGGCAGGCCCAGCACCCGCTGACCCAAGTAGGCCAGCACCAGGTTGTTGTTCACCGGCGCCACTGTGTAGAGCCGCGTCTCCCGGAACTTGCGCTCCACATCGTACTCCGCTAGAAAGCCATAACCGCCATGGGTGTTGAGGCACACGTTCGCCGCCTCCCATGACGCCTCAGACGCCAGAAGCTTGGCCATGTTCGCCTCTTCGCCGCACGACTCCCCCGCGTCGAACTTGATCGCAGCTTTGTAGCGTAAGAGGTCTGCGGCCTCTATGCGCGCATAGGCGTTGGCGATGGGGAACTGCACACCCTGGTTCGCGCCGATGGGCTTGTCGAACACAACACGTTCGTTCGCGCGATTCACTGCCCTTTCGATAAACCACCGCCCGTCGCCGATGCACTCGCCTGCAATGAGGATGCGCTCAGCGTTCCAAGAGTCGATGACGCACCGGAAGCCGTTGCCCTCTTCGCCGATCATGTGGTCGGCAGGCACTTCCAGGTCATGGAACTCAATGGCGTTGGTCTGGTTATTCATCAACACCCGCAGCGGTGTCACGTCAAGCTGGTCGCGTACTTCACGCAGGTCTGCCAGGAACAGCGATAGCCCTCGCGTCTTGTCCTCAAGCTCGTCGTAGGGCGTTGTGCGCGCCAGAATGAGCATCATGTCACTCTGCAACACACGAGAGATGAATATCTTTGACCCGTTGATGACGTACTTGTCGCCATTGCGTTCAGCCGTCGTTTCGATACGAGTGGTCTCAGAACCCGCGTCAGGCTCCGTCACGGCAAAGGCTTGCAGCCGCAAGCTCCCCGAGGCTATCTGAGGGAGGTATTTGCGTTTCAACTCGTCACTGGCGTGGCGCAGCAGGACACCCATCATGTATACCTGGGCGTGGGCAGCGTTGGCGTTCCCGCCGGAGCGGTTGACCTCTTCCAACACGATGCTCGTCTCCACAAGACCAAGCCCGCCGCCGCCGTACTCTTTGGGTATCAACGTAGCCAGCCAACCGGCCTGTCCAAGGGCTTTTGCAAACTCCTCAGGGTACGTGCGATCAACGTCCAACTGACGCCAGTACGTGTCTCCGAACCCATCGCAGAGTTCACGAACCCCGGCCCGTAACTTCTCCCAAGATTCTGGTGTCTGAAAGTCCATAGTCGTCCTCCAACTCAGTAGGATGGCGCTGTGTTTTGTTGATTGTAGTTGCAACTGTGGATTCTGGGCGTGCCGTATCTCAAATCACCGGAACGGTGGAAGGGGGCTAATCGAACTTGAAGGTCTTCACTGCAACTACCGCCGTGACCACTACCCAGCCCACTAGCAACCCAAGCTGTGTGGGGAAGTCCCACAGCGGCTGCGCGTCCAGCAACACACCGCGCAGCGCTTCAAGGAGCGGCGTCAGTGGCAGGTACTTAACCGCGTCGCCCATGATTGACGGCAGGCTGTCTGCGGGGAAGAACACGCCGGAGAAGAACATCATGGGCATGGTCAGGAGGTTGCCCAACCCGCTGGCCGCCTGCACCGATTTCGATAACGATCCTACGATGAAGCCAAGATTCAAGAAGGTCAGGTTCGCCAGGACGACTAGAGGCAACACCCAGAAGTAGTTGCCGTAGATGACAGCGTCAAAGATGATGGTGCCAGCCGTCATGATGATGGCCGTCTGTACCAGCGATAGCATTAGCCACGCCAGCACCTGCGCTATGAAGAACGTGCGCACCTTGAGCGGCGTCGCCTGGATGCGACGGAGTATGCGCTGCTGCCGATACTGGGCAATCGTCGTCCCCATACCGATGATGGAGAAGGTCATGACGCCCATGCCGATTAGGCCAGGCAACAGGAAATCGAAGTATTCCACGGGCCGACCCTGTATACCTTCGCTGCGCAGGCTCAGCAGTGGTTCCACATCCTGCAGCCTGAGGTTTGCCCCGTCCAGGAACCGGCGGATAAGCCCCTCGACAAGCTGGTTGGTCTGGAACTCACTCTCGTCGTAGATGAGCGTTAAATCGCCCAGGTTTGTAGTCGGATCAAGCCCCTCAGGAATGATGAGCAGGTATTTCGAGTCGCCGTCCACCACGTCTTGTCGAGCGTCAGTCTCACTTGTTCCCGCTTCCAGCTCCAACAGTTCTATGGAGTCCAGGTCTGCAATCAGACTCTCGGACAGCTCGTTGCCAGCATGGTCGATGACAGTGACCTCGACGGGGTTCAGGTCATTGAAGTTGAACAGGCCGAAAATGAGCAGGAAGATTAGCGGGAACGCGATGGCCCAGAACGCCGCCTGCCTGTCGCGGTAGATGAGTTTGAGGTTGGCCAGAACCAGCGATATCAGCATATCAGTCCCGTAGCTCCTTCCCCGTAAGCTCCAGGAAGACATCCTCAAGGGTGGCGGAGATCACTTCCAGATGCAGTGGAGCGGACTCTTTCTCACTCAGCCATTGCAGTAGAGCTGGGAGGGTCGCTTCCGCACTCACGGAAGGCAGCACATAGTGGTCGCCGTCCAGGGTGACCGGCTGCTGCACCCCCGGCAGACCCTCAAGCTCCTCCATGGGTATAGGGACGGAGGTGGACAGCCTGATGTGCAGCGGCGTTGGTAAATTCTTGATCAACTCGGCAGGTGAGTCCAGCGCCACGATGGCCCCGGCGTCCATGACGGCCACTCGACCGCACAGGTGCTGGGCCTCTTCCATGTAGTGGGTTGTGAGGACGATGGTGCGCCCTTCGTCGTGCATCCGTTCGATGAGTTCCCATACGTTGCGCCGCGCTTGGGGGTCCAGGCCGGTGGTCGGCTCATCAAGGAACACTACTTCGGGGTCGTTCACTAGGCTTGCTGCCAGGGTGAAACGCTGCTTTTGTCCGCCGGAGAGCACCTTCACTACGGCGTTTGCTTTATCGGTAAGCTCAACCATCTCCAGGAGCTTCTCCGGCTCCACGCGACGTGAGTACATCTTGCCGAAGAGGTTCAGTATCTCCGTGAGGGTTAGTCGCTCAAAGTACGCTGATGCTTGTAGCTGCACACCCACGCGGTCCTTCACCTTCTCCGGGTGCTGCAGCGCGTTCATATCCAGCACCAAGGCCTCGCCGGAGTCCGCCTTCTGTAAGCCCTCTATGCACTCAAGCATGGTGGTCTTGCCCGCACCGTTGGGGCCCAGGATGCCGAACACCTCGCCGCGCTCAACGGTAAACGACACACCATCCACGGCGGTCAGCGAACCGAAGCGTTTGACCAGACCCCGGACTTGTATGACGGCGTCAGACACAGATATACCCCTCAAAGGTGGAAGTACAGGAAATGAATCGTATCCATTCACACTAGCATCGGTAGCTACCAAGGGCAAGCCAGGGCTAAGCCCTGGACCCGAGTTCCCTGACGGTTACCATAGTTGTCATTCTGAGGAGTTTAGCGACGAAGAATCCGGGGAGGTAGGCTCTGGACCCACACTACCTAGCATTGCCCAATAGGTATACCAAGGTGGATTGCAATTCCAACGTGAGCAAAAGGGCCTAAGGCCCCTTAAGGCCCACGCGACAACCCGGCAAGGAAGGTGGAGCTACGAACCTCGCGCTCCAGCAGGTAGTGGATGTAGCCGCCAAGAACACGCTGAAGCTCGCCCGCAAGCTCACTACCCACGTTCAAGCCACGCACAGCATCGTAGGAGTTGTCACGGAAGAAGCGCATCACCTTGAGGGAGTTTAGAGACAGCGACAGCAGCGGCGCACCAGCGCGTTCATGCGGCCCGGCGGGGTCGCCGTCCCTGGCGCAGTCTGTACAGACCACGCCCCCCAAGCCGGGGCTGAACATGTGCTCATCGGGCTGAATTGCGTTGCTGCAGACCACGCACTGCTGGAGTTCAGGCATGTAGCCGGTGACACGAAGGACGTGGAAGGCGAAATACCACAGCAGCCTGTCAGCCTCGCCACCGTTCAGTTGTTCAAGCGTATCCAGAAGCAGCTGGTACAGTTCAGGGTTGGGGTGTTCTTCCGGCGCAAACGCCTCAACCATCTCCACGCATACCAGACCTCGCGCTATGCCTTCCAGGCTGTTGCGGAGCGATGTGTGGCCGTGGAGCGTGTCAGCACCGGTGACGATATCGATTCCCTTGCCGCGAATCAGCTGGATAGCTACGTGCGATAGCGGTTCCAGATGCCCCGCCAGCTTGCTCTTCGCCCGACGAAGGCTTCGGCCGACGACATGGATGGTGCCGTAATCGATGGTGTAGATCGCCAGGACGCGGTCGTCCTCGCCGGAGGAGGAGTGACGTATCACCACCCCTTCGGTTTTGTACGTGCGCGGTTTGTCAGGGTGTGACTGCATCTACATCTCGTTTGGACCTTATCGATACCAATCAATTAGCAAATGGGCCTAAGGCCCTTATCCGAATTTTTCCAGCAGCATGTCTTCGATGATGTAGTCGAACTCCGCACCAGCGTCATCGGGGGGATTGGCCCGCTCCCAGGCGACAGTACGCGCCAACGCTTGATTAATCGAGGCGACATCGCTGTAGCCCAACTCGCTGCGTATACGTTTCGTGTCCACCACCAGGTGTTGATCCGACTCGATGTGAGTGCGCATCTCCTCAGGTAGCTGGTCACTGGGCACCGTTACCACCTTGCCGCGCCAACCGGCGGTTTTACCGATGGCCTTGATCCACTCCACAGTAGAAAGCGCCGTACTATCAGCAACGTTGTAGATACGCCCGGCAGCCTTATCCTTGTCCACAGCCAACGCAATGGCCTCCGCCATGTTCTCCACGTACCCACGTGACCATCGCCAGTCAGCCAGGTCCTCCTGCACGATGATAGCTGGGCGACCGTCGTCCATGCGTCGCAGGTCGCCATGAATCCTGTGGAGGAAATCGCTTACTCCGTAGATCAAAGGCAACCTCAGCAACGTACCCGGCAACTCAGACATGCCCATAATCGCCAACTCAGCTGCCATCATGTCCCGCTGAGCGCCCGGCCACGGATGCATCCTGGGGCCTGACGTAATAAGAGGCATGTCCACAGCAAGAAGAGGGTTGCCCTCGGTAATGGAGCCCGCTTCAATCGGGCCGATTCCGGCATTGTGCATTCGTCCATACGCCTGGTACACGTCTATGCCGCTGACTGCGACAACGCGTTTCGCGATGCCCCTAGCTGCCATCTGAAGTGCCTGTGCCTGCTGTTCAGTGAAGAGCACCATGTCCAGAATCACGTCTGGGTTGCACGTATCTACAGCCTGCCTGAGGGAACTGAAGTCGTTGCGGTCGCCAAGCAGCTCCTTAGCGCCCAGAGATGGATCCAACTCCGATTGTCCTCGATGAAAGGCGGTCACGGTGTGGCCCATGGTAATTAGTCGCCGGATGACGTGGGGCCCCATAAACTTGGTGCCCCCGATGATCAAAACACGCATTGAATGTTCCTATGCAAAGTCCTGCCGACCCTCAAAAGCTCGACTGATCGTGACCTCGTCGGCGTACTCCAACTCACTACCGGTCGATAGCCCCCTGGCAAGCCGCGTGACGCGTATCTCCAGGGGTGCAAGTAACCGATGCAGGTACATGGCCGTAGCCTCGCCCTCCAGGTTGGAGTTGGTAGCCAGGATAATCTCATGTATCTGATCCTGGGCGGCAGCGTCAGCCTTCAACCGGTTCAGCAGGTCGCCCACCTTCAACTCCTCCGGGCCAATGCCGCTCATGGGCGAAATAGCTCCGTGGAGCACCTGATACAACCCCTTGTACGCACCGGACCGCTCTACAGCCAACACATCCAGTGGCTCCTCAACAACGCAGATAGTGCCCTGGTCACGGTTGGGGTTGGCGCAGATGGCGCAGGGGTTCTGATCGGTGATGTTCTGGCACTGGTCGCAGAAGCCCACCTGTTCCTTCACTGCCAGGATGGCCTCCGCCAGAGAGCGTGCCTCACGCTCCGGCATGCGGATGAGGTGGTAGGTGAGGCGTTGTGCGTTCTTTGATCCAATGCCCGGCAGCTTGTGGAGTTCATCCACCAAACGCGCAACCGGCGGGGCTGTAGGTAGTCCGTCTGTCCCAAAGTTGGAAGTCATGACGCTAGTTTACCGCTTTTCCGCTAAAACAAAGAGGTGTGTGGCAGGGGGTTTGGTGAAGTTGTCTGAAACCAGTTCAGAAGAGAGGACTGTGAATCCACATTCCTGGATCATCTTCAAGTTCGTTTCTGCACCATAGTGGCTCCAGTACATTGGCGCTCCCAACCAATCCTCGTTCACGCTTCCGGGCAAGTCTCCTGCCCCCATGCAGAGGAGGACAAACCCGCCGGGTTTCAACATGGCGTGAAACGATCTCAATAATGCAGGGTGCTCTTCACGGGGAATGTGAATGATGGCGTAGTAGGAGCAGATACCATCGAATGGGCTATCCGGGAACGTCAGGTCTACCATGTCCTGACAAAGGAACGTGGCTTCCGGTACCAACTGGCGGGCCCGGTTAATCTGCTCTTGCGAGATGTCTACGCCGGTGACATCGAACGACTTGCTCAGCATACGAGCGATGGGGGTTCCGGCGCCGCACCCGGCATCAAGAACGCTAGCTCCGGGAGGGAGTCGACCTATGAATTCTTGGAACAGCGCTGAGCTTTCAGGGGTCTCACTGCGCGTGCTGAAATATTCGTCGGCTACGTGGTCATAGCCATCACGTACCAGGTCTTGAGGGGCAATCTCTTCCGTCACCCGGTGCCGCCTACCCCAGTCCTGGGATGTTCAGCCCACCAGTAATGACACTCATCTTCTGAGCGGCCAGTTCCTGGGCCTTCTGGAGCCCCTCGTTGACTGCAGCCATAACCATCTCTTCAAGGACTTCAACGTCCTCAGGGTCAACGCACTGCGGATCGATTGTGATGGAGGCCACGGTCTGCTTGCCGGTCACCACCGCGGTAACCATGCCGCCGCCGGAACTCGCCTCTACCGTTGCAGTCTCCAACTCCTCCTGGACCTTGGCCATTTTCTGCTGGAGTTGTTGGGCCTGGCGAATCATGTTCTTGTTCATTGGGAAATCTCCTTATCAGGAATCAACTTGGCACCCAGGGCCACTGCGGCCCGTACCAGGTGTCCGCCCGTGCTGCCGGGAGTTGCTTCCGCGTCTGCAGCTTCCAATTTTAGATTGTAACTTCCTCCAAGCGCTTCCGATACCGCCGCGTCAAAGGTCGTCTTGCTGGGTGGGTGTTCCAACTCCTCCTGGAGTCTGTCTCTGTTGGCTACGTTCTTGAATACCAATACCAGCTTGTCGTCTTCCGTATACCGTGCTCTACAGTCCAACAACAGAGAACCCAGCACGAACTTCTTACCCTTCGCCCGCTTTAACGGCTGCACTAATGTACTCCACTGGATATCGTCCAGGGATGTAGCCCCTTCAGGTATCGCGATATTCATGGGCGCTGGTACCGCTGGCACGGGTTGAGCCGGTGCCGGGTCGTCCATTGAGTCCGTCTGCGCTGGCTGGAGTGTACGCGCAGGTTGCGGCGCGTCTTCCCACGGCGGTCTGCTTGACGGCGCTGGGCCGTTGCTCGGTCTTGCTTGAGGGGCTGGTCGTGGCGGTGGTGCGGGTGCTCGGGCCGGCTGTGGCGGCGGTGCGGCTGCAACCGGCGGCGCTACCTCTTCCGGTGCTGAAGCACACTCGATGAGGGCAAGCTCAAGGGGTAGCCACGATGGGCCTTCGCCAGAGCGTAGATTCACTTTACCTATCAAACGCAGCGCCCTGAGCAGTACGTTCCAGTCCGTGGAGTCAGCGATGGCTTTGACCGAGTCCTGAATCTCCATCGAGTCGTCCGTTATCGGCACTCCCGATTTGTGCAGCAGCACCGCACGCATCCGCTCTACCACCTCTCGATGGAAGGGGCCAGGCTCCAAGCCACTCGACGAGACATCGTTCACCACACTCAGGGACTCGCCAAGGGTGCCCGATAGGACGGTACGCACCAGTTGCAGAGCGCGGGGATCCTCACTGAGTCCCAGCAGCTCCTGGACACCAGCCAACGTGACAGCATTCCCGTACGAAAGCGCCGTCTGCTCCAGGATGTTCAGGGCGTCCCTGACACTTCCGCCGGTGGCCCTGGAGATGGTGGACAGCGCGTGATCTTCAAAGGTAAAGCCTTCACCCTCGCAGATCGTCTCCAAACGGGCTTGCAGGTCCTTTGGCGCGATGCGTCTGAAGTCAAACCGCTGACAGCGCGACACAATGGTAGCCAGGAGTTTGTGGGGTTCTGTTGTGCAGAGGATGAAGTAGGCCCACGGTGCGGGCTCCTCCAACGTCTTCAGCAATGCATTGAAAGCGAAATCCGTGAGCATGTGTACTTCATCGATGATGTAGACCTTGGCCCGACCCTGAGCCGGGCCTGCTCCGAACACCCGCTCCTGCAAGCTCCGTACATCGTCGATGCCGCGATGGCTTGCTGCGTCCATCTCCACCAGATCCAGCGCGCGGCCCTGACTCACATCAACACAGAAGGGGCAGGTGTTGTCGGGATCGCCCTCATGCAGGCCTTCGGACCCCGGTGCAAGGCTTTCGCAGTTCAACGCCTTCGCCAGAATACGAGCCGCAGTCGTTTTTCCAGTACCGCGAGGCCCGCAGAAGAGATACGCGTGGGCTACCCGCTCCTGGCTCACCGCCTGACGCAGGGTTTGCACCACAGTATCCTGCCCAACAACGTCTGCAAAACGCTGAGGCCGCCACTTCCTGTAAAGGACCTGCTCTGCCATTCTGCGTGCTACCTACCGGTCTCTGTATTTATCATAGCAAGGGCCTTGTCCTGCAACCCGAACATCTCCCGTTCCTCGTCCGGTTCTGCGTGGTCGTATCCCAGCAGGTGCAGGACTCCGTGGGCCACCAGCGTCTCCACTTCAAGCGCCACTGGATGCTTTGCCTGGAGTGCCTGCCGTTTGGCCTGGGGATAGGAGACCACCACCTCACCAAGATTGCCCGCTTCATCCGATGGATCGGGGAAATCGATGCCGTCGTCATCAACTGTTGGAGGCTCGTCGCCCTCGTAGGGGCCTGCGTGATATGGCGAGAAGGAGAGGACATCGGTCATTTCGTCCAGCCCTCGATAGGTTCGGTTCAGTTCCAGAAGGGCCTCATCATCCGCAATCACCAGACTGACCTCCTGCCGCTCCGCCCCCATTGCTTCCGGTGGAATCTTTCCAACACCAACGGCCAGTGCCGCTTCCACAACCTGTCGAAGCCGACGCGCCGTCACCCGGCGTTTGAAAGGGGGAAACACCAGGACGCTGATATGAGCCTGAACCGTTTCCACCCTGTTCTCCTAATAGTAACGTCCTCGCACGTGCACGGAAGCAGAGGGGTATCGGAATAGTAGCATAGCCACACGCCTCGCGATAGGTGGATTTTCAGCAGGTTGTCAAGGTCTTTTGGTACCTGCCAGGTCATCTGAGTCCAGGGTGCGACCCTATTGGATTTTGGTTGACAGGACTCCATACCAATGTGAGACTGAACCACCTCACCAGCCACCACTGTGGCACTCTCCAACCATGCAATCCAGGAGGACTCAATGGCTGACGCGCGGAAGGCCACCACCATAGGCGAACTACGGAAATCCGGCTATCGGATACTCCCGGTGCGGGAAGAGATCCGTAAGAACCTTATGGCTCGCATGGCAGAGGGTAAGCCCCTCTTTCCCGGGGTCATGGGGTATGAGGATACCGTGGTGCCGCAGGTGGAGAACGCCGTCCTGGCTGGTCAGGACATCATCTTCCTGGGAGAGCGCGGTCAGGCTAAATCCCGGTTGATCAGGAGCCTGGTGGACTTTCTTGACGATGAGACGCCAGTCGTCCGAGATTGTGAAATCAACGACGATCCCTTCGCGCCCATCTGCCTAACCTGTCGCAACAAGGTGGCAGAGCACGGCGATGACGTTGAAATCGATTGGCTGCCCAAGGACCAACGATACTCCGAGAAGCTGGCCACACCGGACATCTCCGTTGCCGACCTCATTGGTGAAATAGACCCCATCAAGGTGGCGGAAGGCCGCTACCTGTCCGATGAGCTCACCATCCACTACGGCCTGATCCCTCGCGCCAACCGCGGCATCTTCTGCATCAATGAACTCCCGGACCTGGCGGAACGTATCCAGGTGGGGCTGTTCAACCTGATGGAGGAGCGGGACATCCAGATCCGTGGACACCGCGTGCGACTTCCTTTGGACATTTACGTAGTAGCCAGTGCCAACCCGGAAGACTATACCAACCGCGGTCGCATCATTACGCCGCTCAAAGACCGCTACGGTGCCCTCATCCGGACCCACTACCCTCGGACTATCGAGGAAGAGGTCAGCATTGTAGAACAGGAACACGCCAGGTTTGCGGACATGGATGAAGCGGTCATCATGCCGGACTACATGGCAGAGATCGTCGCTGAGTTCACAACCCTGGCACGCAAGAGCCCAGACATCAACCAACGCTCCGGCGTCTCTGTCCGCGTGTCCATTGCCAACTACGAGACCCTGGCCGCTTGCGCGCTGCGACGCGCTGTCCGCTACCACGAGACTCAGGCGGTGCCGCGCGTGTCTGACCTGCCATACTTGATAGCGTCGACCATGGGTAAGGTGGAGTTGGAGACCGTGGACGACGGGCGCGAGACCAAAGTGATTGAAGACCTGACCAAGAGGGCGGTGCTCAACGTGTTCAACCGCCTGTTCGATGCAGCCGACTTCGAGCCCCTCATGCTTCGATTCGAGGAGGGCCTCGAGATGGACGCTGGCAGCGATGTGCCATCCTTCGCCTACACAGAGCGGCTGGGCGATGAAACTGCCCTGGCTCCGATGATCAAACAGTTCAACATCCACCCGAAGAGGCAAGAGGCTCTCTTTGCAGCCGGTGTGGAGTTAGTGTTGGACGGTTTGCACCTCAATCGGAGGCTGAACCGTGACAAGGTTGAGGGCAAGTTCCGCTACAGAAGCTAACTCTTGCAGCTGGTGTCCCTATCCAACTGGTTACCTAGCAAGTGGTATCCTTGGCCAGTTTAGCTCGCCACACAACGTGCACCCCTCGCAAACCACCAGTAGAGCCGTAGCTCCTAGGTTGTTGCCTCACCTGAGCAGGCTAAGCCCGTAACCTTCAGTACACCCCCTGCTCCAAGCCGCCTTTGACCACACGTCACATACACTGTGCCCAAGGAACGATTCCCTATGGTGGGTTCATGTCTTTATGCCACACAAAGAAAGCCCCCAGCCTTCAATGAAGACCGGGGGCTTTCTTACTATCGTGTTTTGCGAGGTCTAGCTGTTGCGGCCTCGTGCAACCATGAACCCGCCACCAAGGACGAAGAACGCACCCACCAGACCCATTGCCAGCATCATGCCGGTTGTGACGCCAAAGTCACCTGAGTCGGGAGGAGTCGTGGTGTCCACGGGAGCTGTGGTCGGAGCAGGTGGTGTTACCGTAGGGGTAGGGGAATCCAGGACCAGCGCATATGTGCCCAGAGTCTGCTGACTGACCGTGAATGTGCGGTCAATCACGTTGGGGAGCGCGCTTGGGTTCTGAATCCAGGTACCACTGGCAGGGTCATACTGGGAGACAGAGACGTTGTCATCCCTGCCGCCTGCAGAAGCCTTGTCAGCAGCAGTGTACTTTATGGTTATCGTGACAAACTGTTTGAACGAACTGCCACCAGCATCAAGTGTGAATATCTGGGAGCCAAATGCCTTGCCATCAGGCACTGCCGCGGGAGCGGTAGCCGCAGTCAAAGCAGTGTAGGTGACTTCAACATCGGAGGATGTAGCACCGTCCGGTGCCGTGACAACAACGTCACCACCACCAAAGGTGAGCGTGCCGCCGCCAGACCCGATGGTTTCAGCAAAAACACTGCTCGCGGTGGCGAACAGGAGCGAGAATACCAGAGTCAGAATCAGCATTGTTCGTATGGCCATGCTTGGTCGAGAAGTAATAACTTTGTGCACCGCAAGCCTCCTTGCCTTTTTTGGAAATACCTTTACCGAATTTACTCGGGACGGAAACCAAACTGGAATTTCCCTAGGGAAATAACCGTTGGAACTATAGCGCAAATTACAATCTGCGTCAACCCTATTTTAGCTTTACGCAGAAACAACCTTGTAGCCCCAGTATCTGGTTCAGCCTTTCCTGGTATAAAAACGTGTTCACTTCTCATATGGTTCCGCCTTGACTACCCACAGTCTGACTGATACCTTTTTTTAGCTGTTCCCACCTTGCACATCTCGAGTCCGTGGTATGTAATATTTGTATTACGTGAGTATTGGAACTCAAAGGCAGCATAGCCGAAACGGAGGGTCGCCCAGTGGCAGTGACTCCGGAAGATCTCAAAGAAATCGCCCTTAGCCAACAGGAATATCAGGGTATCTTGGATTGCTTGGATAGAGAACCCAACCCTCTTGAATTGGGTCTCTTCGGTGCGCTGTGGAGTGAGCATTGTGCCTACAAGCACTCTCGCCCTCTGCTGCGGTTGTTCCCCAGCGATTCGCCTAGAGTCCTGGTGGCACCCGGCGCTGAGAACGCGGGCGTCGTGGACGTTGGCGATGGCTTTTCTGTCGTCTTCAAGATTGAATCGCACAACCACCCTTCTGCGGTGGAGCCTTTCCAGGGCGCGGCCACAGGCGTTGGCGGCATCGTACGTGACATCCTTGCGATGGGCGCTCGACCCATGGCGTTACTGAACTCTCTTCGATTCGGCCCGCCTGATTCGCCTAGAGGCAAGCATCTTTTCCATGGCGTGGTTGAAGGCATCTCCTGGTACGGCAACTGCCTTGGTATCCCGGACATCGGCGGTGAGATCGGATTTTCCTCCAGCTACATCGGTAACCCGCTAGTCAACGCCATGTGCATCGGGACCGTCCGTACGGCAGACCTGGTGCGCGCAAAGCCCTCAGGTGCCGGTGACCTCATGCTTCTGGTAGGCGCGGACACCGGTTGTGACGGCATACACGGCGCTTCAGGGCTGGCATCCCAGACATTTACCGATGATCGTGAACTGCGTACCACCGTGCAGGTAGGCAATCCGTTCATGGAAAAGGTCCTCATTGAAGCGTGTCTGGAAGCGTTGCAGGTCTGCCCGGAAGGCATCGCCGGTATGCAGGACTGCGGAGCGGCCGGCCTCACAAGCGCCACGGTAGAGTGCGTCAGCACCGGTGGAAGGGGCATGGTGCTCGATGTAGCTCAGGTGCCTCGTCGAGAATCCGGCATGACGCCCTACGAAGTCATGCTTTCAGAATCCCAGGAACGAATGATGCTACTGGTGCGACCGGGCTACCTGGAGAAGGTAAAGGCCGTATTCGATAAGTGGGACCTAGTTTCGTCTGTCATTGGTGAGATTACTGACGATGCCACAGTCCGTATCGTCGATGGTGATTCATTGGAAGCCAACGTCCCCGTGGTACACCTGATGGAGCCGCCCCAGTATCGGTTGACTGGTACGCCATCAAAAGAGATTGCCGCCGCCAGAGATGCCGACTTAAGTAAGATTCCCGTGCCCACGATCACGGCGGCACAGGCGTTGCTCAAGCTCATGGGCTCCGCCAACCTGGCCAGTCGTGCAGCCGTCTATCGGCAGTACGATCAGCAGGTCCAGGCGAACACAGTTGTCCCGCCAGGTGCGGGTGACGCTGCTGTGCTCCTGCTCCGAAGTGGCTACGGCGGCACCAGTACAGGTAAGGGCATTGCAGTCTGCACGGACGGGAATAGTCGCATGGCCTACCTCGACCCCTATGTAGGCGGTCAGCTTGTGGTCGCAGAAGCCTGCCGGAATGTCTCGTGCGTGGGCGCAGAACCCATCGCACTCACAGACTGCCTCAATTTCGGAAACCCAGAACGTGCTGAGGTCTACTATCAGCTTGAAGAATGCATCAAAGGCATGGCTGAGGCCTGCCGGGTGTTCGGCGTGCCGGTGGTCAGCGGCAACGTCAGCCTCTACAACGAGAGTGGCGAGCAGGCAATTTATCCCACGCCGGTCGTAGGCGCTCTGGGCCTGTTGGAAGACGTGAACCTGCACTGCGAATCGGCGTTCCAGGATGATGGCGATGTAGTGGTGCTTCTGGGAGCAAGCGAGTTGACGGGCGATGCCGCTTCTCTGGCAGGCAGCGAGTTTTTGGAAGTGCTGCATGACACCGTGGCCGGACAGCCGCGCCTCGATATCGAGTTGGAAGCGCGAGTTCAGAAGCTGTGTCGCACGGCCATCGGACAGGGGCTCCTGAACTCAGCCCATGATTGCAGCGAGGGTGGCCTGGCGGTTGCGCTGGCGGAATCCTGCATCCTTGGTGACAAAGGTGTTTCTGTGACGGCTTCAACATCAGGTCGATGGGACGCCACGCTCTTCGGCGAGGACGCTTCACGCATCGTGGTCTCGGTGCACCCCGATAAGCTGGCCGCGCTGAAGAAGCTGGCCGCTGCCGACGATGTTCCGTTGCTTCGATTGGGTAAGGTAGGCGGCGATGCGTTCAAGATCGGCAAGCTGCTCGACCTTCCCCTCGCAGACATCGACCACACATGGCGCTCCGGCCTTGAAGCGCTTCTTTGGGACTAGGGGCCCTTAGCCGTTGGCCTCTTTGAGGAACCACAGCATCATTGCGTTGTACGAGTCCGGCATCTCCAACTGGGGCCAGTGTCCGCAATACGGCAGCACCGTGCAGCGACAGTTCGGGATAACGTGCATCACCTGCATTGCCGCGTCCAGAAGCACTGGCCCATCCGCATCGCTGTAAAACCCCGGCTCGTCACGACCGTGCAACAGGTACGTCGGCGCCGTGATGGCTGTAAACGTCTCAATGGGTGTGTTGCTCCTACCATGGCCAATCTGCGCCGTAGCGTCGGCACGGACGCGTTCAAGTAGCTCCGAGTCGCTCAGGGTGTCCATGCGCAACCTGGCCACAACGTCAACGGCAGGGTGGTCGCGATTGTAGAAGAAGTCGGCGGTAGAACGACGCACGTCCTCCATCGATAGCTCGGGCTTGGCGAGCATTGCGCGGGCGAACTCCATCCTCGGCGTCACACCCAGCTTCGGCATGATGTCACGCGTCCCCTCTGTGTCCACACGGGGCTCGCCGCCGCTAAGGGTCAGGCTTCTGACGCGGTCGGGGTAGCGCGAGGCGAAGTTGGTGCAGGTCATCCCACCGCCGGAGTTGCCTACCAGGTGGGCCGATTGGATACCGTGAGCATCCATGAAAGCTCGCAGCACGTCGACCCCGTTCCCCGGAGATGACCGCCCAAAGCCCGGTGAGTCCGGTGCGAAGACGTGGTAGCCAGCTTCTGCAAAGGCATCCAACGTTTGATACCAGCACATGTATGCGGAGACTCCTGCCCCCCCTGTGTGCACAAGAATGATGGCCTCACGTTCGGGGTTTCCTACCTCGTAGTAATACGTAGAGACCTTAGCTTCGCCCACATCAAGTTCTATGTATTCGCCGTCATTGATGTCCATTACTCGCTCCTTAACCCGCTTGCGCCAAAGGATATCCGTGTGCAGCCGCATGTCAATTTCCCGGCCATTCCAACCAAAGTGCTCTGTGATAGGATGCACCCGCTGTCCACCTTACCAACGATAGGAGTCAACCATGCCGAAGATGACGGGAGCCCAGTACATCGCGCAGTCGTTCAAGGGATACGGCGTGACCCACGCTTTCCTGGTTCCGGCCATCCTCCGGAAGGGGTTGGTGGAGATGGAGAAGTTGGGTATCAAACCCATAGTGACCCACGGTGAGAAAGCAGCGGCATACATGGCAGACGGCTACGCCCGTGCCAGCCATCGTGTCGGCGTGTGCATGGCTCAGTCGGTCGGCGCGGCAAACCTGGCAGCCGGGTTGCAGGACGCTGCGATGGCGCACAGACATGGAAGCCGCAGCAGCCCAGCTTTTTGTTGAGCTTGAGGACATGGAGACCGCGGTGCATCAAAAGCAGGCCGACCTAGAGACGTTCACCCCCAAGTTGGAGCAGTTGCGACCTGAAGGCTCCGGTCTGGACGCCCTCTACCAGCGTCGGGATGCCATCCAAGCGGAGCTGGCGACAGTCAGGACGAACGACAACGGTACTGTGACTACCTCCATCTC
>JAPYRQ010000036.1 GCA_029936935.1 Dehalococcoidia bacterium
CCAAGGACAACTCGGTGATAATAGCAACACAAATAGGATTGTTCCCACACAAATCGGGTAGATCTCTTTAGGCCATCCTGTTCGGTAACGGTGTTTTGGCAAGGTAAAAATCGCACTTACTCGACACCATGAACCGATAAGAACCGGACGAACCCCTTCGCCATGCTGGTGGCATGGGAGCCCGCCCGCCCCAATATAGAGCAGCTATAATAGCCAACCCCCGTGTAATCAACCATACGGGGGCAATGAAGGTACTCTACTTCAATTGTGTAGTGTCAATCCATGCTGAATTAGTCAGATGATCGGAGCGTTGAGACACCCATTGCTACCATGCCAAGTGACATACCCATATAGCCTATCACCATCAATTGGCTCCCATAATCGTAGAGAGCCATTCCCGCGCCGAAAAGCCCGGTTGCAATCAATACAGCTGGGATAATTGGATGGAAGATTTTTTGGACACATACCCCATAACCTAATATTGCCGTTCCTAGCATTATGCCAGCGCTTGAAAGACCACCAATGGCATTTCCGGCTATATAAATAGTCATTGCCATACTTCCACCACCAGCAGCAGCAGTTTTGGCCGCAGCTATCGACGCAGCTATTTCTCCGAAGTTAAAAGTAGCAGACATGGCCATAATGAGGATACCCAATGTGGCGTAGTCAGCGCCGGCTCCACCAGTCATGGAGCTTCTAAGCCCGACTAGGCCTCCGGTTAGCAAGAAAACGAAGAGCATTGCAAGCCCCAATAACCACTTCGTAGCTTCTGCATGGGCTGCCATTCCAGCTAGCATTGCTGAAGGGTCACCTGCATCCGGGAAACCTAGCACACTACCCCAAATTATCCAAGAAGCCATTAGGCCAATGGGGCTCAGAATCAACAACCTTCCCGTCATTGTGCGTGAACTCATTACCGTCCTCCTTTGGTTATGAAAGCTACTAGTATCATGCAGGGATGGTATACCCCATTGGTCAACAATGAAAATTTCCTCTCCAATGAACTAGTAAATACCCATAGAAAGTAGCGCGCTTAAAAGGCTCCCTCTAATCCCTCGGGGAGTTTCAGGTTTCTCAGCCATAGCGCACTCTCCCTAAGACCACACCAACAAGCAGGAACATGACAGCATATCGGAGTTTCACGACAGATGATGGCCCGTTGTTAATGTTCCCGTCCGTGCGTCGTTGCGCTGGCCCGACGCGTGTGCACCTGCGGGATTTTGTACCAAAATCCGAACTCCTGACAAATGAAATCATGGTCGATAATCTGGAATTTAAATGGCCCAACCCAAGGGCCAAAACGAAAGGAGTACCAATGAGCCACGTTACATTAGTAGGAGATTCCGTTTTTGACAATCTTGTGTATGTCCATCCTGAACCGGACGTTCAACAACAACTGAAGGACACTCTTCCGGATGGGTGGAAGGTCACACTTGGTGCCATCGACGGAAGCGTCACTGACGATGTATCAACACAACTAAAAGGGCTTCCCGAGGATGTATCACACATCATCGTTAGTGTTGGAGGGAATGATGGCCTCCAGAGCATGGGCATCCTATCTAAAAAAGTTTCTTCCGTAGCGGAAGGGCTGGGTCTTCTGAGTGGAGTGGTTACAGAGTTTCAGACAGCTTACCGGCTGATGCTCGAGGACCTTGTTGCCACAAACATCCCTGCCACAGTCTGTACGATATACCGTCCGCAGTTTGAGCCTGGCCTTCAACAAGTCTCATTGATGGCTTTAAGCCTGTTCAACGATGTCATTCTCACTGAGGCAATGCGTATGCACCTACCAGTCTTGGACTTACGCCAGATAATGGATGAAGACTCGGACTATGCCAATCCAATAGAACCCTCCGCACATGGTGGGGAGAAAATGGCAAAGGCTATCTCACAGATTTTGTTAGGCAATGACGACAGTGGGAACTGGGTATACCAGCGCCAATAGCAGTCAATGGCGGGGTTGGGACGAGCGTAACACCGTTGTGGATCATGCCGACGCTATATTGCGGCTTGGTAAATTCTATCGAGGAGTACGTTTATGAAAAATTTCGTTTTGACATTTTGTACCGATTTTTAAAACCCAAGGATGGAATGTTCGGAGTAAATGCGATACCCTCCGATGCAGTGAATACATACAAGCACCAAATACGGGAGGTTATATGGATTCGGAACAGTTGTTGAAAGATCTACTCACCATACCTCGGGAAGCAGGGTTAAACCGCCTCCGTTGGATTAGCACGCATATGAATGAAGAGCAACAGATTGATTTCTTGAAAGGGCTTTTAGCTAAATCAGTTGAGTCTAGAGAAGCCCAAAATGGCGAAGTTCTTTTTGATTACATTGATAATTGGGAAGAAATGAGCATGGCTGCATATGCAATGCGCACTCAAGCGCCTTTTGAGGTTAAAGATGCTCCTTGGGCCCCATTAAGAGTTCCAATAAAACAAGCGAAGATTGCATTAATTACTACCGGCGGATTCTATGTGACCGGGCAAGAACCCTATGAAACCGATGGCCCAGAGAACCAAGGAGATTGGTCGTTTCGGCCTATCCCCCGGACTACCACTCCCCAGAACATGGAAGTCACGCATCTTCATTATGATCTTACTGGCCCCAGGAAGGATCGGAATTGCGTTTTTCCAATTGATCGCGCTGAAGAAATGGCCGAAGAAGGATTAATTGGCAGCCTAGCTGATACATATTACTCTTTTATGGGATTTATCCAGCGTCCTGATTTACTAGCCCAAGACACCGCTCCTCAAGTGGCACGGCTCCTAAAGGCTGAAGGGGTAGATGCAGCTGTCCTAACCGCCACCTGACCTGCGTGTAATCGGTCCGGCGGACTGATAGCGAGAGCTTTAGAAGCAGAAGGTATTAGTACGGTTCTAGTAATGATGAACAGCGGCTACGCAGAAGCGCTTCAGCTCCCAAGAGTAGCTCGAGTGCGGTTTCCATTTGGCAGGCCGATGGGTGAACCGAATAACCCAGATCAAAGTCGCGTGATCCTCGAAGATGCTTTAGAAATCCTAGAGACGGCGACAGAAACAGGGACCGTGTCATGGTTGCCTTACCGTTGGCGACGAGAGGATTATGCTCAAATACGTCTTGATCGTGCACCAAAAGCAACTTTACCTGCATAGTTGGATCGGCAAGGGAAATGACCCCGCGCTTGCGGGGTCATTTCCCTGAGGCTAATTCTTCGCCCAATAGCTTGTATTGTAAAGGTCGTTGTGGACATAGTAGACAGGCCCAGTACCACGCCCTTTGGCATAGCCTATTACGACAACTTCATTGAATCGGACGAGGAAAACAACGAAGTCACAGTGACGGGGCCTGTTTAGGCCCCGCTGCTTCGATTCGTTGACACTCACCCTCGTACAAAGCCATACTAGGAGAACTTCGCTGCATGGGTAACAATTGGTATTGGCGGTGAAGCTCTTTTTTGTCACCGCGGAGAGGTGCTGGAGCGGTTGAACAGGTACGCCTGGAAAGCGTATAGAGCCCGGAAGGGTTCTCGCGGGTTCGAATCCCGCTCTCTCCGCCACGATGCTCCACTTCCTTTCGCAATCCGCATCACTCCTTTGAACGGAACAATTCTCCCTTATTGCACGTCGTTGTATAGTGAGTCTATATGGACGACTTGAAATACTGGGTATCCTTCTCCCGCATCCCGTCAATAGGGACTGTACGGATGCGCCTATTGGAAAACGGCTTTGAATTGCTACAAACGACGTGGTAGGCTTCTACCTCAGACCTCCAGGCTGTAGGAATAGAAGGCAGCCCTCTCCGGCAGATTACAGAACGCAGGCCGCTGATAGACCCGGATTCAGAGATGGAGCGAATGGACAAGGTTGGGGTTCGGGCGTTCAACTGGAACCACCCGGAGTACCCTCCGGCATTAAAAGAAATATATGCCCCACCGCCGGTGCTCTACCTTAAAGGTGCATTCGTAGAGCGCGATGCCCACGGGGTAGCGGTTATCGGCACACGACGGGCTACGGCATAAGGTAGAGAAGCCTGTGCGGCACTGGTTAAGGACCTTGTTGCAGCGGGCATCACCATCATCAACGGGTTGGCCAAGGGGATTGACGGCATCGCCCACAGGACAACGTTGGACGCTGGATGCAGGATCATCGGTGTGATGGGTTCCGGGATCGACGTAGTTCATCCCGCCGACCACCGGGCTCTGGCGCAGAAGATCAGCGAGACCGGGGTTTTGTTGAGCGAATATCCGTTGGGAACCAAGCCGGACGCTCGAAATTTTCCAAGGCGCAACCAGATACTCAGCGGGCTATCGCTCGGGGTTCTGGTAATCGAAGCGCCGTTAGACAGCGGCGTGATGCACACCGTGTGGTTTGCGCTAGACCAGGGCAGGGATGTGTTCTGCATCCCGGGGAGCATCTTCTCCCCTTCCAGCCTGGGGTCTAACAGATTGATACAGGATGGGGCTAAACTGATTACGGACGCTGCCGATGTCCTTGAGGAACTAAACATCGCCAGACTGGAGCAACAACCGTCGTTCCCCGGGTTCGGTCAGATAGAGGAGATAGAGGCTGAAGAAGCCGGGTTGTTGCAGCATATCGGTGTAGAACCGATACACATCGACGAGCTACGTCGACAGGCAGGAATGCCAGTAGCAAATGTGAGTAGCACATTATCATTATTAGAGATTAACGGGCTGGTCAAGCAGGTAGGCGCAATGCACTATGTACGTGTGCGGGAAACCGCAGCGAGCTACCAACCGGCAAATTAGAGGAGCTATGGCTAAAGAACTCGTTATCGTAGAATCACCAACAAAAGCCAGGACCATCGGCAGAATCCTGGGTTCCGGACATACCGTTATCGCATCCCTTGGGCACGTCAGAGACCTACCCAAGACGCGTATCGGTGTAGATGTCAAAAATGATTTCAGTCCTGAGTACGTTATCCCCCAGGACAAGCGTGCATTGGTAGCCGAAATCAAGGATCTGGCGAAGGATGCATCTACCATCTACCTGGCCACTGACCCTGACCGCGAGGGGGAGGCTATCTCCTGGCACCTCATTGAGGCAGCAGGCGTAGACCCCAAGCTGGTTCAGCGAGTGGTCTTCCACGAGATCACTGAATCGGCCGTGAAAGAGGCCTTCGAACACCCTCGCGCCTTGGATATGGATTTGGTTGACGCACAGCAGGCTCGACGCGTCCTCGATCGATTGGTCGGTTATGAACTGAGCCCTCTGGTCAGTAAGAAGCTCCGTTGGTGGGGTCTTTCCGCAGGTCGAGTGCAGTCAGCAGCCCTTCGCATTGTCGTCGATCGAGAACGAGAAGTCGAAGCGTTTATCCCTGTCGAGCACTGGTCCATTGACGCCCTGCTTCAAAAAGAGGGAGCTACCGGTGGCAAAAAAGGCACAAACAGCTTTGTCTCGCACCTTCATTCCAAGGTGGGCGACAAGTCAGCTCTGAACATCCCCGACGAGGCATCGGCAAAGAAACTCAACGATGACCTTGATGGATCCTCGTTCGCTGTAGAGAAGGTCCAGGTGCGTGGCGTGAAGCAGCGACCATCTGCGCCGTTCATCACTAGCACACTGCAACAAGAAGCATGGCGGAAGCTGCGCTTTGGCGCACGGAAGACCATGTCCGTTGCCCAGCAACTGTATGAGGGTGTAACCCTGGGAGATCAGGGCTCTGTGGGCCTCATCACCTACATGCGGACCGACTCCACAAACGTGGCTGCATCCGCCGTAGAAGAAGCCCGACAGCACATTAAGAAGGCCTTTGGCTCGGATTACGTCCCTGCACAGACTCGGACGTACGCACGGAAGGTCAAAGGCGCCCAAGAGGCCCATGAAGCCATTCGCCCAACATCCGCATTGCGTACTCCGGATCGGCTCCGGACGTTCCTGAACGCCGAACAGCACCGGATGTACGACCTTATCTGGAAGCGATTCGTGGCATCACAGATGGCCGACGCCCAGGTAGACCGCACAACCATCGATATCCACGCCCTTGCAAAGTCGAATCAGGCCTACCTGTTCCGCGCAACGGGGTCTGTCCTCAAGTTCCCCGGCTTCCGCGCCCTCTATCTTGAGGGACAGGACGATGGGGATGAGGACGAAGCTGCCAAGCTCCTACCCACCGTTGCCGCTGGCGACACACTGAAGAGTCTTGGGCTGGAATCCAAGCAGCACTTCACGGAGCCACCGCCGCGCTACTCTGAGGCCTCGCTGGTCCGGTCATTGGAGGACAAGGGCATAGGCAGGCCGAGCACGTACGCAGCCATCGTGTCCACCATTCAAGATCGGGGTTACGTACAGAGTGATCGTGGCAGGCTGACACCTACCCTCCTTGGTACGGTTGTGAGTGATATGCTCAGCAATCACTTCACGCAGATATCGGACTTGAACTTCACCGCCAAGCTGGAAGATGAACTGGACGAAGTGGCCCAAGGCGAACTTGGCTGGCGGGAGATGCTCAGTGCGTTCTACGGCCCCTTTTCTGAGAACCTCCTGGAAGCGGCTGAGAAGATGCCTCGACAGGACATCCCCACAGGCGACACCTGTGAGCTCTGTGGGAAGCCAATGAATTTGAAGAAGAACCGCTGGGGCTCCACCTTCCTGTCTTGCAGCGGGTTCCCTGAATGTCGGAACGCCAAATCAACCCAGATAAAGACCGGCGTGTCATGCCCGGACTGCGGCGGTGACCTCATGGAGCGCAAAGCAAAGAGGGGGAAGCGTCGTTCAACCTTCTATGGTTGCTCAAACTACCCCACCTGCAACTTCGCGGTGAACCAGAAGCCGCTGCCTGAGCCATGCCCGGAGTGTTCCGGACTCATGGTGCAACGCGGACGAAACACCGCCAAGTGCACCAAGTGCGCGTACTCGGAGCCTCTCGGTTCGTCCGAACAGGCCCAGGGTGAGGAGCAAGAGGCGGAGCCCGTGGAGGCGTAACGTGGTCAGTCGCGTTTCACTAGGACCAGAGAACCTCCCTGGCGACCCAGGCGAAAGCCATTGGGCGCAGCCATTGTTCTATCGATTGCGACGCCACCTACAGGCGCAACGTGGTCTGACGCCCTACACCGTTCGCAATTACATGACGGACTTGCTTCCGTTCTGGCATTTTCTGGATGAACACCCCGAGCAGCACCTCGAAAACATAGGCCGCCCATTCCTGCGGACCTACCTCCATTGGCTGATCACGGATGCTAGGCCCATGACCGGCGGTAGGGGCGAAATGCCTCCTGTGCGCAAAGGCGCTCTGGGATACGTTCCACGGAGTGTTGCCCGCAAGTTGAGTGGGTTGCGCGTGCTGTTTGGGTTCCTGGCCCATGAAGGGGATATCCCATCCGACCCCACGGCTTCACTCTCGACTGCCCGCGCCGCACGACGTCTGCCCACCTTCCTTGATGTGGACGAGGCGAGCGGGTTGATGGATGCAGCTGCTGCCACAACACCTGCCGGTCTGCGAGACCGTGCCCTGCTTGAAGTGTTGTACGGAGCGGGCCTCCGCGTCAGCGAGTTGACCGGGATGAATATAGCGGATTTGGAATTAGGTCAGCATCAGGCCCGCGTCATCGGTAAAGGCTCCAAACAACGCCTAGTCATGCTGGGGAGTCACGCCATCTCTGCCATTGAGGCGTACCTCCACGATGGGCGCCCACACCTCCAAGCTCCTAGGGACAACGGAGCGCTCTTCCTCAACCGTGACGGCGGTCGGCTGACACCACGAAGCGTGCAGAAGCTGGTGAAGGCGTACGCCTTGGAATCCGGCATAGAAGCCTCCGTTCATCCACACACGCTTCGGCACTCCTTCGCCACGCACCTACTGGACGGCGGCGCGGACCTCAGGGTGGTGCAGGAACTCCTTGGCCACTCGACGCCAACCACCACGGAGATCTACACCCACGTCACTCAGGCAAGTGCACGCCGGACATATGTTGCGGCACACCCAAGGGCTTCTCGGTCAACGCCCGCTCCTGAATCCACCTAGTCACTGCCTCTACAAGCCTGGAATCCACTCAAAATCGTGTTGACTGCATAAATCCCTGTAGCTAGACTATTTTTACAGTGGACAGACAACATATTTTCACTCCAGACATCAACTACGGGACTACCTTGATAACGAATCGACAGGTTTCAGCATGACGCTCTTTACCGCCATGGAATCCACCTCTCTCCAGAGCACCTTTGTGGTCCTTGACCTGGAGACGACAGGCCTCGACTTCGAGCAGGATCAGATCATCGAAGTAGGTGCCGTGAAAATCCGTGGCGCCGAGGTGCTGGACACCTTCTCCAGCCTGGTGAACACCAAGCGGAAACTCACACCATTCATCCAAAGGCTCACGGGCATCAAGCCGCAGGAAGTGAGCGAGGCTCCTCCTTTTTCCAGCGTGGGTGCCCTCTTCACGAACTTTGTGGGCGACGCGCCGGTTGTTGGACATAACGTTTCATTTGATATCAACTTCCTTGCGAGGGCAGGTGTTCGGTTCACCAGCCCCGTTTTTGATACTAGAGAGCTGGCCGCTATCCTGCTCCCAAACGGAAACTACTCCCTTGGCGTCCTGGCCCAAAGCCTTGGGGTGCCCAAGTGGGGGGCTCACCGGGCGCTGGGCGACGCGCAGGCAACGCATCTGGTGCTGGACAGCCTCATCCATCTGGCTCTCGATATGGATCCTGGGGTTATCGCAGAACTGGATCGACTCGCAAGCATCGCGAACTGGCCGCTACGTCACCTACTCCACGCCATATCGAAGGAACAGGATGCGCAAGGCAAACGTTCATCGATGGCTATGGGTGGCATGGACCTCACAACCTTGGAGAAGCGAATACACCCGCCGAAAATCAAAGCAGCCTCGAAATCACTTGAGGTCTCTGACAGCAGGGTTTCGTCCCTCGAGGAGATGGCCAGCACGCTGGTCGGAGCAGGCGGTGCGCTGGAACGCGTCATCCTCGGCTTTGAGCATCGCGCCGAGCAGGAAACGATGCTCCTTGGTGTAGCTCAAGCCTTCGCCAACGAGGAACACCTGGTGGTTGAGGCGGGCACCGGAGTGGGCAAGAGCATGGCCTATCTCCTGCCGGCAGCGGATTTTGCGCTTCGCAACAAAACACGGGTAGTGATATCCACCAACACCATTGGGCTACAGGAACAGCTCACCCACAAAGACCTCCCCACGGTCACTGACACCTTGATCGATGCTGGCATAGTCAATGCAAAGGAACTGCGATTCACATCTCTGAAGGGCAGGGCCAACTACCTCTGCCTCAGGAGGTGGTCCCACATGCGGACTTCCTCTGACCTCAGCGTTGATGAAGCCCGTTTCATGGGAAAGTTGACCACCTGGCTCCACGAGACGTCCGGCGGCGACAGGGCAGATCTTCGCATGAGCAGGCAGGACAACGGCGTGTGGGAAAGGCTCTCCGCTCAAGGAAGTCGCGAGTGCCCGCTTTCAGAAGGAGCCTGCTTCCTCCGCTCTGCGCGAGAGCAGGCAGATATTTCCGACGTTGTTGTGGTCAACCATTCACTGCTGCTGTCAGACCTGGCCAGAGGCGGCGGTCTCATCCCTGATTACGATTACCTCATCATCGACGAGGCGCAGCACCTCGAATCAGAGGCTACCAGCCAACTCGGCTCTAAAGTAGCTTATGCACAGTTCACAGAGCACCTAGATGCCCTCTCAGGGCCACGAGGACTTGCAACAGAGGCTGTGAACGCCTTCAGGACGTCCAAAGCTGGGCCATCGCGTAGACAGGCCACGGAAACAGCATCCGCGCACCTGACCGAGGCCGTAGTCAGAGCGAGGCAGCGCCTAGACGAGATGTTTGGAGCGTTGAGCCGATTTGTGAAGAACCGCGATGGACAGAGCAGTGGTCAACAGAGCCAAATGAGGGTCACTTCTGCCGTGAGGACTCAGCCGGATTGGTCTGAGTTGGAGATAGCCTGGGAAAACCCCAGCGCGGCACTATCAGAGGTGGTTCGGGCGATCTCAGGCGTCCGCAGTTCCCTGGACGGCCTGGAACAACTTGAGTTGTTGGGCTACGACAGGCTTCGCTCCGAATTATCAACGCAAGAAGAGGCCCTTGAGGAGAGTCGAGGACAGGCTGACGGTTTCATGCTCCGCCCGGACGATGCGAACATCTACTGGGTTGAGGGTAATCAGCAGAGCAATCACGTCCTCTGCACGGCGCCTCTCCATGTGGGTGAAATCCTGAAACAAAAGCTCTTTGATAAGAAGAAGAGCGTGGTTCTCACTAGTGCGACTTTGGCTGTAGCAGGCAGCTTCGCTCCCCTCAGGGAACGTCTGGGCGTGGAGGATATGGAGGAGTTGCTCCTGGGCTCTCCGTTCAACTACCCCAAAGCCGCCCTCATCACTATCCCGCAGGACAGGCCTGAGCCGACCAGCCCCGGGTATGCAGCAACCCTGGCCAAGACTGTAGCAGAGTTGGCCAGGGCGGCAGACGGTCATACGCTGGCGTTGTTCACGTCCCACGCTGCCCTCCGTGCTGCGGCCGAGGTTGCCAGAACAGCGTTGGAGGGCGACGACATCCGCGTGCTGGCTCAGGGTGTGGACGGCGCTCCAAGGGCGCTGATGGATGATTTTCTGGCCAACCCCCGATCCCTGCTCCTTGGAACCTCAAGCTTCTGGGAGGGTGTGGACCTGGCTGGCGATGCTCTCACTGTACTGGTACTCGCACGCCTGCCCTTCGATGTACCGAGCGACCCAGTTTTTGCAGCGCGCTCCGAGGGCTACGAAGAACCGTTCCGAGACTACGCCGTGCCTCAAGCCATTCTCCGGTTCCGGCAGGGGTTCGGTCGATTGATCCGAACAGGCACAGACCGCGGCGTGGTTGCCGTCCTGGATAGAAGGCTCACCGCGCGGTCTTACGGAGCGTTGTTCTTGAAGTCGCTACCGGATTGCACGGTCACACGACCGCAGTTGAGCGAACTCCCCGGATTGGTCACAGGATGGCTGACCGCACCGCCGGAGGACTAGGGCTCTGCATCTACTTGGGGCTAACTGCGTCTAAGGGAATAGAAGGTTGGCTCAATGGAACACCATCGAAACACGTTCGGAGGCACACGGTGCACATAAACGTCACGGAACAAGCCCTTGAGCAGGTCCGTCGCAAAGGCGGTACTTTGGCCATAGATTTCATCTCCGCAGTGGGGTGAGGCGGCCAGGCGCAGGTGTCGGTCGACACCTACCTCAAGGGTAAGAACACGCAGGGGTACCACAAGGTATCGCTCGAAAATGTCGATATACTCGTCGCACCGTCGCTGGCGGATATGTCCGAGAGCATTGATTTGGGGTTGAAGCAGTTCCTGATGTTCAAGTCTTTCTCCGTCGATGTGGCGGTCAAAGGGCATCACCACTCCCTCGCCTGACAGCATTAATACTCACCAGTGTGGCGAGACGAGAACAAGCAAAGGGGCAGCTGGAATGATTGCGCCTTTTCTATTGCCCGCACTGGAGGCCCGTTGGCTTATACTCGGATCACACTATGAGTACATCATCAATTACACACCGAGTAGAAGTCCCTATCGATCAACCCCTGGACCTCCCTCTCACCCTTGAAAGTGGTCAGGCGTTCCGATGGCACGAGGTGGATGGCGTGTGGAGCGGGTTCATTGCCGGTGGGTTGGTGACGCTGGAGCGCCTTGATGGCGGGCTGGCAGTGGAATGCAGCACGGACGCTGCCCCGGGTATCAGTGATGCCGTACACCGTTACTTCCGCATGGACGATGACCTTCCAGCCATCTACGAACACCTCAGCAAAGACGAGCGCCTCACCGATGTGATTCAGCAACACTGGGGGCTGCGCATCCTGAGGCAGGATCCATGGGAGTGCCTCATTGCCTTCATCTGCTCTCAGAACTCCAACATCCCCCGTATAGCCCAGATGCAGGAATCGTTGGCAAACGAGCTTGGTGAGACGGTCACCATGGGCGACATTAAACGAATGGCGTTCCCAACACCTGACGTGCTGGCATCCGCGGGGGAAGATGTGCTACGGAAGTTGGCTCTTGGATATCGAGCGAAGTACGTAGCAAAGACGGCAGAGATTGTGGCCTCGGGCGGCCTAACACCCCATGCGTTGCGTGATAAATCCTATGAGGACGCCAAGGCGGAGCTTATGGCACTGCCCGGCGTGGGGGCCAAGGTGGCCGACTGCGTCCTGCTGTTCGCCCTGGACAAATTGGAAGCGGTTCCTATAGACCGATGGGTGAGACGTGCTTTCGAAGAGTGGTACCTGGACGGGGAAGAGCTTCCTTACAACGAACTTCTCGCCTGGGCTCACAAGACCTTCGGCGCAAACGCGGGCTACGCCCAGCAATACTTGTTCTTCCGTCGTCGCCAGGGCCAGGGCTAGGACCTGGATCCGTGTTCCTGCGGTTACCTTTGCAACTTGATGGTCATGACAGCCCGGGGATTGAGAGCGGCTACAGCAAACCAACCAGCGACTTCTCCGATGCCCCGGGTATAAGTTGTCCGTCGATGACCACGATGGGCCTGCGGATGAGGCGCGGCTCTTCCACCATGAGCTTCAGCAGTTCATCATCGCTGAGGGCATCCAAATCCAGGCCAAGCTTCTTCACCGTGGGGCTTCTGGAGGCAAAAGCGTCTCTGGCCGGGCTTCCGCCCAACAACGTCCGTAGACCATTCTCTGTGAACGGCTCCGCAAAGAAATCACGTTCCGTGACTGATACATCCGCTTGTGAGAGCAACTCCCTCACTTTTCTACAGGCGGATCATTTCTTCCACCAGTAGAGCTGAACTTCTTTAGCCATTGGGTGTCCTCGTTTCTTGTTCGTCGGTATTTTCTTAGGTGTGTTCATTGGAGGAGATGCGGTTGCGTACAAACGACTCCTCTTCCTCGCGAGTGAAAATGACGTCATCGAGTCGAGCGTTCAACAACTCCTGCAGCACCACGCCAATCTCCGGCCCCTGAGGTATACCCAGGGACATCAGGTCATCACCATCCAGGTGCGTCTTCACATCGCGCCACTTCATTTGGAAGCTGAGGAGGAGGCCTCTCACTGACCGATAGGGGGCGAGGGCGCTCCATGCAAGAATCGCCTCAGGGGCTAAGCCAGCAAGTTTTACGTATACAGTGCTCGGTTGGATGTTCTCAACGCTCAACGATGGCAGTGTCACCCGCAACGCGTACGTATCCCGTATCACAGCGGCCCACGATACCGGAGCGTTGAGCCTTGTCATCAGCGCTTCCGGGTTATCTCTCATAAGAGGTAATGCCAGCAACGCAAGGAACAACATCGGCGATGTCTCGTAGCCGGACTCACGCAGGCTCTGGGCAGCCCTGGTCAACTCAGGCCCCCACTCCAACGTTGAGAGTAGATAGGAAAAGAACATCATGTCTTCAGCCCGACCCAACGCGAGCTCCGGTTGAGGTTCGTCGAATATACGTTCAAGCTCATGCCGAATCCGGTCACCGCTGATGCCTCCCAAGTACTCGGCGTCACGTCGAGCTGCGGCCTCGGTGTCCGGCGCCATATGCAGACCAAGTCGTGTCTCATAACGGGCAGCACGCAGCAACCGCGTAGGGTCGTCCTGGAAGCTACGGTCATGGAGGATACGTAAGGTCCCTTGCTCCAGGTCGTCGCCCCCATTCTGGAGGTCGATCAAATCACCAAAGGAGCCGGAGGAGAGGTCTGCCGCCAGGGTGTTGAGCGTAAAGTCGCGCCGTGCCATGTCCTCTTCGATGGTTGCAGGAGTCACATCAGGCAGTGCACCGGGGAGCGAATACGTCTCTTGCCGGGCGGTTATCAGGTCGGTATCAAAGCCGTTGACGTTGAGTTTGGCGGTGCCGAACTGCGACCGGGAAGTCACTTCTCCACCTAAAGCTGACGCGAGTAGATCCGCCAAATCGGAAGCGCCGTTCATGGTCAGGTCTGTGCCCTGAACCAACAGATCGGGGTCACGGGAAGGTCGACCGAGCAGGAGGTCTCGCACCATGCCGCCGACGAGGAACAGCCGAAACCCATTGCTTTCAGCACATTCTCCAGCGGAATGAAGGAAAGCCCGCATATCTGTGGGAAGCTGTTCATCTATAAGGGTTTTGATTGTAGTGGGGACGAGCACCCTAGCCTCCCATGCAGTATGAATCTGCCGTTTGGACAGGATAGCACAGGGATAGGTTGCAAGACCCTCTACAATGGATATATGGGGAGAGTGTTTTTACTGGTTATGTTGTCGGTTTTTGCATTGACCATCATGGTTACATGCACGAGCGAGGACACTGCACGCCCAGAAGCCCAACCGCTTGCCGCCACGTCTGAACCAACAACGGTGTCTGAGTCCCCATTGGCGCAACCCATTCCCACGTCTGCTGCTGTGCCTGCAGCCAGTGAGTCACCCATCGAATCGACGCCTGTGCCAATACCTCCGGCGGCCGACCCTTTGTATCCAGCCCAAGCTGCGAGGGGAGGCCTGACCTGACCTGACCTTCACCCACTTCTATACGGACATGGAACAGATCAAAATGATCAACCCGACATTTGTTGTCAGCGGCAACTGGATCAAGAACCGTCAGTACCACACTATGCCCGTCGACGAAAACAGGGTTGCTGAGCCAGTCCCGGTCTATGCACCAACCGATGCTGTGGCAACAGAGATCACCCACTACCTGGCACCCATGCACCCACGGGTGGGAGAGCCTTACGTGGATTCTCAGTTCGATGTCCGGTTCCAGGCGTCCTGCGATGTGAAGTTCTGGTTTGACCACATCACAGACCTGGCGGAGCCCTTTGCATCGCTAGCGGCGCAGGAAGGCTCAACCGACACCCGTGACGCTGCGGTCTACGTGAACGTTGAGGTGAAGGCTGGCGACTTGATTGGTTGGACCACAGGCACTGATCCAGCCCATACATGGGACTTCATCGTTACCGACCAACGCGTCACCGTCCAGTTTGCCAACTAGGAGCGCTACGAGAAGATGGGGGAGTTGACCAGCCTCCTCCATGCTGTCTGCCCCTACGACTACTACAGTGAGGAAATGCGAGCGGGGTTCGCATGGTGGGAAGGCTCTACGGGTTCGACGCGATGCGGAGGGCAGGTGGATGTACCCGGTGCCCTTGCAGGTGCTTGGTTCCAGACCCCACTGCCGTCCGGTGACACCATGCACGGCCCAGTGGATTGGGGGTTCGTTGCAAAGGTGGAGGCTGACAGGGTGATGTACAGCGCCGGCCCGAATTGGGAAGTCCGCGTCAGGCCGGGCGACCCAACGTTTGTGGATCCCGCATTAATGACCACGGAGAACTGCTATCAACATTTCCGCGACAACGCCATCTGGGTATACGTGAAGCTCCTGTCTGATATGGAGCTAGCCCTTGTACACGGTGAGGGGCAGTGTCCAGCGACCATGCCATCGAACCACACGACTTACTATCGATAAAAGCTACTGCCTCGCCCTTCGTAAGTCCGGGTGAAGCAGCACTATGATCCCTATCACAATCATACCGATGAAAGACGTGAGTCCTAGAGTTTGTGGCGCGCCCAGCCACTCTGATATCCCACCGACAAACGCCATTCCCAAGGGAATCACGCCGATACCCAACGCTACAGCACCCATGGCTCTGCCTCGCATCTGAGGTTCCGCCACTGCCACTGTGATTGTGGTCTGCATGGCCGCGAACCCTGCCGTGCCCGCTCCCACAATGATCAGGGCAGGGATGGCAAATTGGTATGAAGGTGACTGGCTGAAAAACAGGACACCTGTGCCAAACACCATTGACCCTCCAACAAACACCAACCCCAGTCTGGCCAGAGCTACTAATGACGCCAGAATTATCGTGGCGATCAACGCTCCCAAACCGTCCATCCCGCTTATCAGGCCAAGCATGCCGGGGCCAACATCGAACACGTCTTTGGCAAATACCGGGGTAAGTTGGAAATACGGGGCGATACAGAAGTTGATCACGACCGTAACAAGGAAAATACCCCGAAGGGTGGGGTGTTTCCAAACGTAAGCAAGCCCTGCGGCTATGTCATTTAACACCGATGGGCTTTCGGTCTGCTCGGTTGCCTCGGGTGGATGACCTGGGATTCGTAGTACCACCAGTAATCCAACGATGTAACAGGCCACCAAAAAACTATACGCCAAGGTAGGCCCGGATATTGCCAGGAACCCGCCACCGACCCATCGACCTACCATCGCCATGCCCATGAGTGACGCCGCATCTATCACCATAGCGTTCACAACGGCACCTGCCGGTAGGATGTCGCGGACAAAAGCGCGGCGAATGGGGAAGTCTATAGCCCATGCAGACCCTGTCAGGAGCGCGGATAGGTAGATAATCCAAACCCTCTCCAGGTCTAGAATCAGGATCGCGGTAAACGCTATGGTGACTGACAGGTTCATGATCTGGGCGATTACCAACAGCTTTTTCTTGGGAAGCCTGTCCCCTAAGGAACCGGCCAACACCCCGATGACGCCCATTGGTATGAGGCGGAACGTGCCGACAAGCGCAACTTGGAACGCCGAGTCAGAAATCTCGAATACCAGCCAACCCAGAACGATGAGGTCCATCCAAAAGGCCAGGTGCCAGAGGTGGCCTACCATCCAAAGGACGTCCCACTCCTTGTGCTCCAAGGAGCGAAACGTAGGTATCTTAGCTAAGGATTGAAGCATGGTTTGATTGTCTCTCCCGGGGAATCGTACTCACCGATACGAGAGCACCTGCACCACGAGTGTGATGCAGGTGCTCCGAAACGATCCGATTACTTTTGCTGGAAGCCGTGCTTTACGGCTAGCTGCCGATGATGTTCAGCAACGCCTGGCGCTTCTCTACCTGTACGGCATGAAGGGCACGTGCAATTGCTGCGGGGACCTCGGCGGGGTCCTCTACACGTTCACCGTAACCACCAGATGCCTCGCAGATCTTCTCGTAGTTGAAGTCCTGATCAAGCGCGGTGAAGGTCCATGTGTCTGTCTTCGCGGCGACTCCGTCAGGAGCGAAGCCCCTAGCGGAATTCTTAACTGCGTTCCAGATGCCGTTGTTCCAAACGATGAACAGCACCGGAAGGTTCTGCATGTGGGAGGTGATGTGCGCCGCCGTCGGGACACCAAAGGTGTAGGAGCCGTCACCAACCGCGCAGATGACTGTCCTGTCCGGTGAAGCCAACTTGGCTCCAAGGGCTGCGCCCAAGGCCCAACCAAGTCCGCCGGCGGGGGAGTGGGCATAGGAGTCACCAGGGGTATCGAATTGGAACTGGGTGCTGTCTGCGCCAAGCTCCACGATGAAGATGGACTTCTCATCCATCTGCCTGGACAACTCTCGTCCAAAGTATGACTTGTTGATGGGGAACTGATCCTTGCCTGCTTCAGCACGTGCCTCATTAGCAGCAACACGCTTGTCGCGTATCCCAGACCACTTCGACGTACGCTCTTTCACTCCGGCAGCGTCAACACCGATCTTCTTAACAGCCGCTACGAGGGCGGCAATGGTGAGTCGAGGCGTGCCAGCCAGGGCAATGTCCGTCCTATAGCTTCGAATGGGAATGTCCGACTGGAGTGGGTCCTGACCAATAGAAATAATTGTTGCATCGTCTGAGGGAGGTGTGCGCTTCTGGACCCAGGGTGCGTCCACTTCCAACAAGATAATGGCATCGGATGATGGAACGTACTCGCCCGCGCCTGGTCCGGCATGGAGCGCATGGCTCTGCGGGAAGTTCACATATGCCGATGTACCTTCGAAGACCGGCATGCCGATGAGCTCGGCCAGTTCAACCAACGGCTTCAGGCAGCCGGGGTCTCGGCCGGAGTCACGGACGACCAACATCGGATTTTTGGCGGCTGCCAGTACCTTTGCAGCTTCTTCAATGGCGTCTGGGGCGGAAACGGTATCCTTGGCGGCTGCCATCCGAGGCTGTTCGCTATAGGTGAACTCCTCTTTTTTGGCTGCCAGGACTTCCCGCGGAAGGGTGATGTAAACGGGGCCGGCTGGCTCAGACTGAGCGATGGCAAGCGCGCGGTCTACAACACCTTCTAGGTCAGCACCTTCTCGGAGTTCATAGTCCCACTTCACCCACTCACGAACCATGGAACCTTGGTCAAAGGATTCCTGTGAGTAATGAATCCCGCCATCGCGAGAGCCAGGGAGATCACCTTCTGAGATAGGCGTCCTTCCGGCTGTGAACAGGATGGGAATGTTCGCCCGGGAGGCGTTCAGAATCCCACCTACAGCGTTGGCTGTGCCCGGCAGGGTGTGAACCATGACAACCTGGGGTTTGCCGGTGACCATGGTGTACCCGTGGGACATGGCCACTGCCGTGATTTCATGGGGTACAGCAATGGGCTTAGGTAGCATCTCTTCCTGGCTGATGCGCTTGGCATACGCCTCTACAATCGGCCCGAAGTCCGTGCCACCATTGCCGAAGAAGTAATCAATACCTCTTGCGGCAAGAAGTTCAATATATGCTTCTGCTACTGAGTCTACTTGGACTGTTTTCGTCATTACCCTCTCCCGGGAACCGATTTTAGTTTTTGGCACCAAGATATTACATTTATTTCGTAGGGGTGGCTACCGATACCTCAGGCAAGGGCAGCGAGTTCCGCCACGTCTTCACCTCAGGAATGGGAAGGTGGTTGACGTTGGCCTGGTCCGGGCCTTCGAGTTTGAATGGCAGGTCATAAAGCTCCACCACGTTCTTGACGGTCATCTTCCAACGCTCTTCCGGTGTGCAATCAGACAGAATCTCACTGAGCACCTGCTTGGAGTTCGGGAATACAGAGTCACCGTGGGGATAGTCGTTGCCCCACATGAGGGTATCTACGCCAATGAAATCCCTGGTCATGATGCCTAGCGGATCATCTTCGAAGGTGGCATAGAAGTTACTGCGCCAGTATGAGCTTGGGAGTCGCGGGAGCCCGAAGGTCCGCTCGCCGCCGCCGCGTACATACGCCCAATCGAGGCGCTTGAGCACGTGGGCAATCCAGCCCGTCTCAAACTCAGTAACAACAAACTTGAGGTCTGGGAACCGCTCGACGACGCCGGACTGGATGACGTCTGCAACGGTCATGCCTGCGCCTGCGAAGGACATTGGGCCGTTCGCCCTGCTGCTGGGGTCTCTTTTGGCCAGGCCATGGTTAGGTGTGGCGCCGGTGAAAATGTGCATGTTCAGTGGCATCTTCAAATCCTGTGCCGCAGCCCAGAACTTGTCATACCAGGGGTCTGTGTAGAGGTGGTCGGGCGGAGCTGTGGCAGCTATGGAAAGTCCAACGTGCCCAAGCCCCTTGGCCCTCTCCATCTCTACGATGGCTTCATCCAAGTCAAACATCTGGACGCTGGCCAGGGGGAAGAGCCTTGTCGGCTGCTCCTTGCAGTAGTCGGCCACCCAATCGTTGTACAACCTGAACGTTGCTTTAACGATGTCCAGGTCTTCAAGCTGGTAGACGTTGAACAAGACACTGGGGTACAGAATCTCTGCGTCCAGGCCATCGATCTCCTGATCCTTCAATCGTTCCGATGTGTCGTAGCATCCGGGGCGAGCAAGCTCGTATCCCAGTTTCAATGACTCCCGGCCTTCTGGCGAAGTGAAGTCGATGTTCTGCTGCAACAGCCCTGAGATGGAAATCCCTAAGACGCCGTTGCCCAAATCCAGCTTCGGCCCCAATGCGGGGTCAGGGGTGACGACCTTGGGGGCCCGGTCACCGAACATAGCTTGCAGAGGTTCAAAGAACTCCGCTGATTCAACAACATGGGAATCTGCCGAGATACATAATCTGTTTTCAGGCATTGTGCCCTCCTAGCAATCGGTTTATTTAATGACCTTAGGCTGAGACGGTTTTCTGGTTCAGTCTGGCCTGTTCAGGGCCTTCTAACTTGTACGGCAGGTTGTAGAGTTCAACAACGTTCTTGACTGTCATTTCATAACGTTCTTCCGGTGTGCAATCCGCCAAGACCTCTGTGAGAACCTTCTGTGAATGCGGGAATACAGAGTCGCCGTGGGGGTAGTCGTTGCCCCACATGAGGGTGTTGGTGCCGATGTAACTCCGGGTCATGATGCCCAGGTCATCGTCCTCAAAGGTGGCCATGAAATTCCGACGCCAGTACTCGCTGGGCTTCATTGGGATGCCTTGAGTTCTTGCACCTCCACCGCGGACGTAGCCCCAGTCCAAACGCTTGAGCATGTTGGCGATCCAACCGGTCTCAAACTCCGTGACAACAAACTTGATGCCGGGGAACCGTTCACATACACCGGACTGGATGACATCTGCGCAGGTGAACATAACGCCACAACTGGCCAGAGCATAGCCACCGCTCTTCATCGCAGGCGGGAGTCCGTGGTTGTCGGTGGCGCCGGTGAAGACATGCATGTTCAGGGACATGTTCATGTCCTGAGCAGCAGCCCAGAATTTATCGTACCAGGGGTCTGAATATAGCCGGTCGGGCGGGGCCGTTGCCGGGATGCAGACCCCCACGTGGCCCATTGCCTTGGCTCGCGCCATCTCGATGATGGCATCGTCCAGGTCATAGAGTTGGATGGCTGCCAGCGCGAAGAGTCGATCGGGCTTCTCCTTGCAGTAATCAGCAATCCAGTCGTTGTACAGCCTGAAGGACGCTTTGACAATCTCTACGTCCTCAATTTGGTAAACGTTGAACAGAACACTGGGGTAGATAACCTCGCCGTCGATGCCATCGAGGTCCTGATCCTTCAGGCGTTCGTTGGTGTCATAACAACCGGGTCGAGCAAGGTCATAGCCCCTGGGTGCAAGTTTGGCGGCCTCTCCTGAGGCGAAGTCAACATTAGCCATCAAGAACCCCGATAGGCCGATGCCGAGTTTACCATTGCCCAGATCCAGTTGTGGTCCTTTGGCCGGATCAGCGGTAACGACGTGCGGAGCCCTGTCACCGAATAGTTTTGCCAGTGGTTCAAAGAATTCAACCGACTCAACAATGTGAGAATCTGAAGAGATACATAGCGGTTTGCCCATGGGACGCCTCCTGTATAGGTTGTAGCCACCTCCTGAAAACTAGCAGTATTCTACCACGCGTGCGCCCCTTGCGAGGCATAACCATTATTCCGTACGTGTATATTGCTCCCTAGCCATCATGCTTCTTTTCCTCTAACGCCTCACTCCGTTGGCGGTTCTGTGTCGCAGGGGTAGTGATGGCGAGGCCAGCATCAACAGGGAGCGTTATGCCGGTGACCCAACGGGCTTCCTCGCTGGCAAGATAGACGTTCGCCCATGCAATGTCCCACGCTGTGCCTTCCGTGCCCAGGGGCGATGTCTCGACTCGCAAACCTCGCAGACCCTCGGTCATACGTGCCTCTATGCGTGGCGTGAAGACCTGTCCGGGAGCGATGCAGTTCACCCGTATGCCGTCGCGACCATGGTCTGACGCCATAGCGATGGTAATGCCGATGACAGCGGTCTTTGACACGGAGTATGCCAGGGGAGACTGGGCGCGCCTGCCTGCAATGGACGAGAGGTTGGTGATTGCTCCGCCGCCGTTCTTGATCA